>JALYVG010000096.1 GCA_030853345.1 Actinomycetota bacterium
AGCATGTTCTTGAAGTCCATGTTGCCGCCGACGTTGAGCTGCATGGTGCGCTGAACCTCGACACCGCGGTCCTCGAACAGTTTCGCCAGGACGCGGTGGGTGATGGTGGCACCGACCTGCGACTTGATGTCGTCACCGACGATCGGGACACCGGCGTCCTCGAATTTCTTGGCCCACTCCGGTGTGCCGGCAATGAAGACCGGCAGCGCGTTGACGAAGGCGACCTTGGCGTCGATGGCGCACTGCGCGTAGAACTTCGCGGCAGCTTCCGAACCGACCGGCAGGTAGCAGATCAGGACGTCGACCGCAGCGGCCTTGAGGGCAGCCACGACGTCGACCGGCTCGTCGTCGGACTCGGTGATCGTCTCGCGGTAATACTTGCCCAGACCGTCGAGCGTGTGGCCGCGCTGCACGGGAATCTCCAGCGGCGGGACGTCGCAGATCTTGATCGTGTTGTTCTCGCTGGCGCCGATCGCTTCGGACAGGTCGGTGCCCACCTTCTTGGCGTCGACGTCGAACGCGGCGACGAACTCGATGTCGCTGATGTGGTACGGGCCGAACATGACGTGCATGAGGCCGGGGACCTTGGTACCGGGCTGGGCGTCGCGGTAGTAATGCACGCCTTGCACGAGTGACGCGGCGCAGTTACCGACACCGACGATGCCGACGCGGATCTTGCCGGCAGCAGACTGTGAACCCATAGAGGTCCTCCTTGATGTTCGCGCTGTTGTGGCGCTCGTTGTGGTTTGTACGTGTGGGTGAAACGGTTACTTCTCCGAGTCCCGCCGGGCATCCGAGCGTTCGTGCTCGATCAGTTCGGTGAGCCAACGGACCTCGCGGTCGACCGACTCGAGTCCGTGTTCGTGCAGTTCGCGCGTGTAACGGTCCAGCCGCGCGCCGGTACGGGTGAGTGCGCTCTTCATGCCGTCGCGCTGTTCCTCGACCCGGCGGCGACGTCCTTCGAGCACCTGCAGGCGGATGTCCGAACGCGTCTGGGCGAAGAACGCCAGCCGCGCGCCGAAACCCTCGGTGTCGAACGCGTCCGGACCCACCTCCGCCAGCAGTTCGGCTAGATGCTCCTTGCCGTCTGCGGTCAGCCGGTACACCCGCTTGCGGCGGGCCCGGGGCGAAGTGCCCGTAGCCGCCTCGATCGGGGCCTCCTCGGAGATCCACCCCGCCTCGGACAATCGCCGCAGGGTGGGATAGAGCGATCCGTAGGAGAATGCCCGGAATGCCCCGAGCAGGGTGGCCAGTCGTTTGCGGAGTTCGTACCCGTGCATCGGGCTTTCGTTCAGCAATCCGAGGAGGGCGATCTCCAACATGCGATGCGCCTCCCCGCTTCTCGGTGATGTATCAGCACGATACATCACCGCGACATGGAGGGGGCACCACCAGGAAACATTTCCCGCAAAGCGGGACAAGGCGCCTCACTCCGGCAGCGCGGGAAAGATTCCGGGTGCGGGTTTGCCGTCGACGTCCAGCCCGACCGACTGATAGACACCTGCCGCGCCGCCCCACAGCAACGCACTGAGGTAGTCGGCCAGCTGTTCGCGACTCATCGCGTCGCGGTGATCGACCCACCAGCTGCTCGCCGCGCTGATGAACCCGACGATGGCCTCGCCCCACGGATGGGCGAAGGTGGGTTCGAGCCCCGCGTCGTGCAGCTGCGCGCCGAGGTGCTGGGTCAGCAACTCGGCGACGACCGTGCTGAAGTCGACCACGTCGGGCGCTCCCGCAGTCGGCGCGATGAGGGGGTGCCGGGCCACGAAGCGGTACAGCCCGGGGTTGTCCTCGAGCAGGCCCAGGTAGGCCTCGACACTGGCGTGGATGAGCTCGCGTGGTGGCGGGCCGGCGGCCATCACCTGGATCAGCGTGGTCAGCACATCGCCGACGACTCGCTGGCTGACCGCCCGGTAGAGGTCGGTCTTGTCGGTGAAGTAGCGATAGATGACGGGTTTGCTGGTCTTGGCTACGGCGGCGATCTGGTCCATTCCCACCCCGGCGCCGTGCTGGGTGATCGCCGTGACCGCGGCGTCGATCAGCTCGTCACGGCGGGTCGCACGGTGCGCCGACCAGCGTGAGCTGCGCCCGTCAGTGCGGCTCGGGCCAGACTTTCCCGAGGCGCGCCGGGCCGTGGTCTCGAGCGCGCCCAACGCGCCGTGCACGACGCCGGACACCGATTCGATGCTTTCGGCCAGTACCCGGGCAGCCAGGCTCGGCTCGGCGGGGGTGCCGACAGGCTCGCGCATGCCGTCCGTTACCCCCGACACAGGTCGCTTCACGCTACTCAAAGTAGCGGATAAGTTTCGTCAATGAGCCCTCGTCGCGCTGCCATCATCGGCGGCAACCGGATCCCCTTCGCCCGATCGAACGGCCCCTATGCCCACGCAGCCAACCAGGACATGTTGACAGCGACCATCGACGGCCTGGTGGCCCGGTTCGGCCTGCAGAACGAGCGCCTCGGCGAGGTAGCGGCCGGTGCGGTGCTCAAGCACAGCCGCGACTTCAACCTCACCCGGGAATCGGTGCTCGGCTCGCGACTCTCGCCGGCCACACCCGCCTACGACGTGCAACAGGCCTGCGGGACGGGGCTGGAGACGGCCATCCTCGTAGCCAACAAGATCGCGCTCGGCCAGATCGAGTCGGCGATCGCGGGTGGGGTGGACACCACGTCCGACGCTCCGATCGCGGTGAACGACGACCTTCGCGAAATCCTGCTCGACGTCAACCGGGCGAAGTCGCTGGGCGCTCGGCTCAAGGCCCTGTCCGGCTTGCGGCCACAACAACTGAGGCCGGCCATTCCGTCGAACTCCGAGCCGCGCACCGGGATGTCGATGGGCGATCACCAGGCCGTCACCACGCTGGAATGGGGGATAACCCGCGACGCGCAGGATGAACTCGCCGCCGCCAGCCATCACCATCTCGCCGCGGCATACGAGCGCGGCTTCTTCGACGACCTGATCACCCCCTTTCTCGGCCTGACCCGCGACCAGAACCTGCGGCCGGACACGACTGTCGAGAAGCTGGCCACGCTTGCGCCGGTCTTCGGAAAAGGGGGGAAGGCGACGATGACCGCCGGAAACTCGACCCCGCTGTCCGACGGTGCCTCGACGGTATTGCTGGCCAGCGACGAGTGGGCCGCTGAGCACACGATGCCGGTGCTGGCACATTTCGTCGACGCCGAGACGGCCGCGGTCGACTACGTGCACGGCGACCGCAGGGCCGACGGGCTGCTGATGGCCCCCGTCTACGCGCTGCCCCGTCTGCTCGCCCGCCACGAGCTGACCCTGGCCGACTTCGAGTTCTACGAGATCCACGAGGCGTTCGCCTCCACCGTGCTCGCCACCCTCGCCGCGTGGGAGGACGACGCGTTCTGCCAGGGCTACCTCGGCCTGCCGGGCGCACTCGGCTCGATCGACCGGGCAAAGCTGAACGTCAACGGCTCCTCGCTGGCGGCCGGCCATCCGTTCGCGGCGACCGGCGGGCGCATCGTGGCCAACCTGGCCAAACAGTTGCACGAGAACGGCGGTGGGCGGGGGTTGATCTCGATCTGCGCCGCGGGCGGCCAGGGTGTCGTCGCAATCCTGGAGGGCTGAGGCGTGAGCGATCGTTACCTCAGCCTGGTGAACTCCCCGATCGGATCCGCCGTCGCCGGGCGGGTGGGCCTGCCCCGGCCCGTTGTATTGCGGCGCTATGAGCCGGGTGCACGACTGCTGCCCGGCCCGGTGCTAGTCGGCTCGGCGACCGGCGGCACGGCGCCCGAGCTGGCCACGCTGATCGCGGCCATCGGTGCCGACGTCGCGATGACCGAGGCGCAGTCCTGGGGCGCGCTCGTCCTGGACGCCCGCGACGTTCAGGCACCTGAGGACCTCGGCGGTGTCCGGGCGTTTCTGGCCGGCCGGCTGCGCGAGCTGGCGCCGTGCGGGCGGGTGCTCGTGCTATCCAGGCCGCCAGACGGCGCCGACATCAGCGTCGACGCGAGCCGCCAGGCGCTCGAGGGCGTCATCCGTTCGCTGGCCAAGGAGTTGCGTCGGGGCGCGACCGCGAACCTGTTGCTCGTCGACGATGCCGCCTCCCTCGAGTCGGCGTTGCGGTTCTTCCTGTCCGGCAAGTCCGCCTACGTCGACGGGCAGCCGTTACGGCTGGGCGCCGGTCCGGCGCCGTCGCCGGCGGACTGGGAGCAGCCGTTGGCCGGCAAGACGGCCCTCGTCACCGGCGCGGCCCGGGGGATCGGGGCGGCGATCGCGGCAGTCCTGGCGCGCGACGGCGCGCGGGTGATCCTCGCCGACCTGCCGCAGGCCGGCGAGGCGCTGGCCAAGATCGCCAACCGCGTCGGCGGCACGACCCTGCACATCGACGTCGCCTCCCCCGAGGCTCCCCGACGCCTGCTGGACTACTTGGCGGCGCACACCGACGGCCTCGACGTCCTCATCCACAATGCCGGCATCACTCGGGACAAGCTGCTGGCCAACATGACGCCCGAGCAATGGGACACGGTGATCGCGGTCAACCTGATCTCACAACTGCGCATCAACGCCGCACTCCTGGGCAGCGAACACCTGCGCGACCAGGCTCGGGTCGTGTGCCTGTCCTCGACGACTGGCCTGTCCGGTAACCGCGGCCAGACCAACTACGGTGCCACGAAGGCGGGCGTCATCGGCCTGGTGCGGGCCTCGGCAGCCGCGTTTGCCGCACACGGCAACTCGACGATCAACGCCGTCGCGCCCGGGTTCATCGAAACCGAAATGACTGCGCGGATGCCGCTGGCCACCCGGGAGGTGGCCCGGCGGCTGTCGAGCCTGCAGCAGGCAGGGCTGCCCATCGACGTGGCCGAGGCGGTCGCCTGGCTCAGCTCGCCCGGTGCCGGCGGCGTGACCGGACAGGTGCTGAGGGTATGTGGACAGAATCTCGTGGGCGCGTGAGACGCGGAGGCGCAACGATGAGCACCAAGGCCATGGCTCGCCCGCCGTCACTCGCCCGGCTGTATGCCCGGGCCGCCCTGAACGCATCGCTCTCCCGCCGGCGGGGGGACGCCCACCGGGGTGAGGCACTGCCGGACTTGGTCTACGAGCTGAGCGAGCAGCAGATCGACTCGGGGCGGTTGGCCGCCTACCAGCGGGTGTGCGGCTTCCGGGTGACCGACGAACTCCCGCCCACGTACCTTCACGTGCTCGCGTTCCCGCTGGCCGTGGCGGTGATGGTCGAGCGTGCCTTCCCGTTTCCGCTCGTCGGGCTCGTGCATATCGCGAACTCGATAACCGTGGTCCGTCCGGTGCACGCGGCCGAGCGCGTGTCGTTCATCGTGCGAGCCGAGGATCTGCGCCCACACCCCGCCGGGTGCCAGGTCGACCTGGTCGCTCAGGCGCGCGTGGACGACGAGATCGTCTGGTCCGGGCGCAGTACCTACCTGCACCGAGGTGAGCCGGCCGAGCAGCACACGGAGAAGGCCGAGCTCGCCGAACCGGCCGGCGCCGTCGCGTTCGTACGGGTGCCCGAGAACATGGGCCGCAAGTATGGGGCGGTGTCCGGGGACCGCAATCCGATCCACCTGCACGCGTGGAGCGCGAAGCCGTTCGGCTTTCCCAAGGCGATCGCGCACGGCATGTGGCTCAAGGCCCGCACGTTGGCCGCACTTGAGGGTCGGCTACCGGCGGCTTACACGGTCGATGTTGCGTTTAAGACACCGGTACTGCTGCCCTCGGCACTGGCTATCGCGACCGAGCCGACCACCGCGGGCTGGACCCTGGACGTCCGCGCAGCGCGCTCCGGCCGGCCGCATCTGGCGGGTAGCGTGCAGTAGGTGGGTACTAGCGCCTACGTTCTATGGCGGTCGGTACCAGAAATGCGGAAGAACTAGAGGTGCTCAGATTTTCCATCGAAGGAGCACCATGAACCGCATGATGATCGCCTGCGTCGTAGCGGTTGCCGCGGCTGCCGTCAGCGTGCCGGCCGTGGCCGGGTTGACGAACAACCCCTCCTTCAGCCACCGGCTGCCCGTGCACGTCCCGTCGCAGGCCAAGGTGGTGCAGCTCGACGACCACGGCAAGGTTGTCGACGCCGGCCGCACTCGGCACCCCGCGGCCACCGCGGCGGCTTCTGCGCGGCACAGCGCCGAGCCTGAGCCCGGCGGTGGCCGGCCTAGCGCGAGCAGTGTGCCCCCCAATAACGGTGGTGGCCGGAGCACCGACGCCGGTGATGAGCGCGGTAGCGGCGGCGGTGGCAGTAGCAATTCCGGTGGTGGCAGCGGTGGCGGCCACGGTGGCGGCAGCGGCAGTGGCCACGGCGGGTAGATGAGACCCGACGTCGCGACCGGTGCCCCAGGCGTTGCCGCCGCGCCCGGGGCACCGGCACGCCCCGAGCCGGACTTGACGCCGGATTGGGTCACCATCGCCTCGCCTACGACCCCTGCAGCGCGGTTCTCCGACGAGCCACCGATGCGCGTGCGACGGGTGGTCCTTCAGCTCGGTGCAGCGGCCCTTGCCGTCCTGGTCCTGGTCGCCATCGCCGGCTCGCTGGTGAGCCGGCGGCTGTCCGAGCGGCAGGCGGTGCACATGGCGGCTGAACTCACCGACATCCTTGGCACCAGCGTCGTGCAGCCGGTGCTGACCGACGCTATGACCAACGACCCGGTTGCGACGCGCGCCGCCCTGGATCCTGTCGTGCACTCGCGGGTGCTGTCCGACTCGGTCGTCCGGGTCAAGATCTGGACACCGGAGGGAAAGATCCTCTACTCCGATGATCCGCGGCTGATCGGGACGACGTATCCGCTCGACGACGCCGCGCTCGCGGTATTGGCCACGCCCCAGACGCGTGCCGAGGTCACTAACCTGAGCGCTCCGGAAAATAAGTTTGAACGCAGCCAGGGCAAGTTGCTCGAGGTATATCGCCCGGTGTGGATGCCCAGCGGCAACGAGTTGCTGTTCGAGACATATTTCGCCTACGACACAGTGAACGAGCGGGCCAGTGAGCTGTGGCGCGGGTTTCTCGGCGTCATGCTCAGCAGCATTGGGGTGATCTTGATTCTGTTACTGCCCCTCGTGTGGACGCTGTTCTCACGGGTGAGGCGGGGCCAGGCGCAGCGCGAAGCATTGATGCAGCGAGCCCTGGATGCCTCGTTGGAGGAACGGCAACGCATCGCGGCCACCCTGCACGACGGGGTGGTGCAGGAGTTGGCGGCAGCGTCGTTCGCGGTGGCCGGCGGGGCTGAAATGGCGAGCGCGCGGGGCGAGGACGCGTTGGCGGCCGAACTGCGCGACGCGGCGGGAGCGGTACGCACCAGCATCGGCGGCCTGCGTTCGCTGCTCGTCGACATCTACCCGCCGGCGTTGCGCTCGGCCGGCCTGTCGACCGCCCTGCGGGACCTGGTGAGCACAATGGCCGGACGTGGACCGGAGGTCCGCCTCGATGTGGATGAGGAAGCCGCGGCCGAACTCCCGGCCGAGCAGCAGCAGGCAGTATTTCGGATCGTGCAGGAGTTGCTGCGTAATGTCGTGCGGCATGCCCGGGCCGGACACGTCAGCGTCTCGTTGCAGCGCGAGGGCGAGGCGGTGTTGATGAGCGTGGCCGACGACGGGGTCGGATTCGACCCGGCGCACTCGACGTCCGGCGATCACTTCGGGTTGCGATTGATCACCGACTTGGCCACGGCGACCGGGGCCGGCCTGCAGGTCCGCACCGCCCCCGGGGAGGGAACGGTCTGGCGGCTGGCGGTCCCGACGCGATGATCCGGGTCCTGCTGGTCGATGATCACAGGCTGGTGCGCGCCGGGCTGACGTCGTTGCTCGGTGGTGCCTCCGACGTGACGGTGGTGGGCGAGGCGGCCGACGGCGCCGACGCGCTGGAGATCGCGGGGAAAGTCGAGGCCGACGTCGTATTGATGGACCTCTCGATGCCGGTCATGGACGGCGTCGCCGCGACCCGTGCGCTGCTCGCCGATCACCCGCAGCTGCGTGTCGTCATCCTCACCTCGTTCTCCGACCAGGGCCGGGTCCGGGACGCGCTCGCGGCGGGCGCGATCGGCTACGTGCTCAAGGACTGCACGCCCGAGGAGTTGCTGGCCGCGGTCCGCTCGGCCGGGCAGGGGCACGCGCCGCTGGACCCGAGGGTGGCCGGCGCGCTGTTGCCCTCGCCGTCCTCACCCGGCGACGAGCTGAGCGAGCGGGAGTTGCAGGTGTTGCGGCTCGCCAGTCAGGGCATGGCGAACAAGCAGATCGGGCGCGCCCTGGGCATCGCCGAGCGCACCGTGAAGGTGCATCTGGGAAACGTCTTCCGCCGTATCGGTGTGAGTGATCGCACCTCCGCGGCGCTGTGGGCCCGGGAACACCTGCCCGATCTCTAGTGTCCCGGCTCGTCCGCGTCGGTGCTGTCGTCCGGGACTTCGCTGGTCTGGTCGGCCTCGTCCTCGCCGCGGGCCTTGCGCCCGAACCAGTCGACCACGCTGTCCGCGGCCGTCCCGACTGTGGAACCGAGGTTGCGCACCGCCGCGACGAGCGGGTCGGTCGATTCGTCGATGCGCTTCTTGTACGAGACGCCGGCCTCACGCGCCGCTTGACCGAAGGTCTGCTGGTGGTCGTCATCGCGTCGTTGGTAGTGCCCGTCGAGGATGCGCTGATAGTCACCGGAGTCAATCCAGCTACGTACCTCAGCCGCCCGGATGACCGCGAACGGGTGGGTGCTGCGCTCGGTGTTGAGCAGCGTGAGCACGCCGTCGCGCAGGTCGCCGGATCCCTCGTACTCAGTCGCCTGCGCCAGGAACGCGTCGGCGTCGATCTTGTCGAGGTTCGCGCCACCGGCCATCTTCATGTGCACCCGCAGCGCGGCGTGGGTGTCCTGTCCGGCGAGCAAACCGGCCCGGTCGGCGGACAGTTCGGCCTTGCGTTCCCACTCGCGCAGTGCGGCGATCAGCGCGCGCAGGCCGAGCCCGCCGGCCGGAACCCAGCCCAGGGAGCCGACCAGATTGAGCAGGTGCGTCAGCAGCGACTGGTACAGCGCATGGCCGGACAGGACGTGACCCGCCTCGTGGCCGATGACGAACCTGCGCTCGTCGTCGGTCGTCATCTCGTACAGGCCGCTGCTCATCGCGATGAACGGCTTGTCGACGCCAAGGGTGATGGCCTGGGCGACTGGGCTGTTGTAGACGTAGAGCTCAGGGCGTTGCCGGACGTCGAGGATGTGCGTTACCTCATCGAGGACGTGATTCAGGTCGGGAAACTGGGTCTTGTCGACGCGCACCGAACTGGCGAGAAAGGCCAGTCGGTACTGACGTTCGCGCAGCATCCCGGAGGCGCGCTTGAGGATCGGTTCGAAGCCGGGTAGCGAGCGCATCGCGGTGAGCGCGCTGCGATCCGCCGGGTGCTCGAAGGCGTGCGAGCTGATGTTGGTCAGGATGACTCGGCCGGCGTGGTCGAGCGTCCGCGGCTGCTTGTCGTCCTCCGGTGGGCTCACCTAGCCATCTTGCCCCGCAGTGCCGGTTGTCGACAGGCGACGGCGACGGGTAGGCGATGAGGGAGCTGCCTACGCTGTGACGCGTGACGGACTGGGCGACGATCTCGGCATTGGCCACGGCCGGCGGCACCCTCGTGCTCGCGATAGCGACGTTCGGTTCGGTGCGCTCAGCCAACCGCGCGGCTCGAGCAGCAGAGCGGTCCTTATTGGCCGGGCTGCGTCCGTTGTTGATTCCCTCACGACTGCAGGACCCAGCCGAGAAGGTCGGGTTCATGGACGAACACTGGGTCAAGGTGGCCGGTGGGCACGGCCTGGCCGAAGCGAGGGATGAGGCGATCTACCTGGCCATCGCGGTGCGCAACGCCGGCACCGGCATGGCCGTCCTGCACGGCTGGTTCTTTCACCCAGACCGGCTCGTCGCAGTTGACGAGCACCCCGAGGCGGGCGCCTTCCATCGCCTGACCCGTGACTTGTACGTGCCAGCCGGCGACGGCGGCTTCTGGCAAGGCGCATTCCGTGACCCGGCTGACCCGCAGTTCGCCCAGGCCCGCCACGCGATCAACGCCAAGCGGGCGATCACCATCGATCTGCTCTACGGCGACTACGAGGGTGGCCAGCGCATGATCAGCCGGTTCACGCTGACTCCATTGGAGGACGGCTCGTGGCTGGCCGCCGCGGCTCGGCATTGGAATCTGGACCGGCCCAATCCCAGGTGAGCGCGACGCAGGAATGACAAGCGACCGAGGCAGATGTATCAGGCGGTCAGCTTCCGGTTGGGCGAATTCGTCGGGGAGGCTTCAGCTACCGCGACCGAGCCGGCGACCGACGGGATCGACCTGCGCGCGCCGAATGCGACCAGGTGCTGGTAGCGCGAGCCGAGCAGCCGGACGAGCACGTCGAGCACCTTGGCATCCATCCCCACGACGGCGCGGGGCCGGTTGAATCGGACCGCGCGCAGGATGGCGGCAGCGGCCGACTCAGCGGATTTCTTCGCCAGTTTGGAGTCGAAGAACTCGGCCAGTGCGGTGGCGTCCTGACCCTCGACCGCACCGGCGTTACGGGCGATCGCAGTCTTGATGCCGCCCGGGTGCACACAGGTCACGTGCACCGGATGGCCGGCGACGATCATCTCCTGCCGCAGCGCCTCGGTGAAGCCGCGCACGGCGAACTTCGCGGAATTGTAGGCACCCTGCCCCGGGATCGACATCAATCCGAAGAGGCTCGAGATGTTCACGACGTGTCCGTCACCGGAGGCGATCAGGTGCGGCAGGAACGCCTTGGTGCCGTTGACGACGCCGTAGAAGTCGACGTCCATCACTCGCTCGATCTGCTCGAACGTCATTGCCTCGATGTCACCGGTGAACGCGATGCCAGCGTTGTTGATCACGATGTTGACGACGCCGAACTCCTCGACCACCTCGCCTGCGTAGGCGAGCACCGCTGCGCGGTCGCTGACGTCCAGATGCTGCTCGTGCACGCGCGCGCCGATGACCCGCAGCCGTTTGGCCGTCTCAGCCAGGCTCACCTCATCGACGTCGCTGATCGCGACCTTGGCCCCGCGCCGCGCGAGTTCGCAGGCCAACGCCCGGCCGATGCCCGAGCCTGCTCCGGTGACGACGGCAACCTGGCCCTTGATGGTGGTCATACCGCGCCCGCCTCGGCGAGGGCCGACGTCGCGGCCTGGTCGGCGCGCGTGGTGGTGCGATAGGCGGCGAGGTCGAACTTGCGGGTCATCTGCCGGAACCGGAACGTGAAGCTCGGCCACAGCGTGGTGTTCTTGCCACGCGAGTCGAGATACCAGCTGGCACAGCCGCCGGTCATCCAGATCGTCTTGTTCATATGCTCTTGCAGGGTTTCGTTGTACGCGCGCTGCTTGTCGGCGCGGACCTCGAACGTAGCCAGGCCGTGCTCGTCCATTTGATTGAGCGCGCTGGCCAGATAGTTCACGTGCGATTCGATCATGTAGATCATCGAGCTGTGCCCGAGGCCGGTGTTGGGGCCGACCACGAACAGCAGGTTCGGAAAGCCCGCCACTGCCGCGCCCTTGTAGGCCTGCTGGCCCTCGTCACGCCAGACCTGGCCCAGCGAGCGGCCGTCGGCGCCCTTGATGGCGTCCCACCCGGGGGAGTCGGTGACGTGGAAGCCGGTGGCGACGACGATGGCGTCCACCTCACGCACCGTCCCGTCGCGGCTGACGATCGCGTTCTCGCGGATCTCGGCTATGCCGTCCGTGACGAGTTCGACGTGGTCCTTGGCCAGCATCGGGTACCAGTCGTTGGAGATCAGGATGCGCTTGCAACCGATTTGCCAGTTGGGCGTGACAGCGTTGCGCAGCTGGGGATCCGCGACCTGCTTGCGAATGTGCCGCTCGGCCATGCGCTGCGCAGCCAGCAGGAGCTTCGGCTGGTAGGCGAAGCCGAGCACCAGCACCTCACGACCCCAGTAGATGGCCTCGCGAGCGAGCCGCTGCATTCCCGGAATGTGTTTGTAGGCAAACACTTCCGGCTTGGTGTAGGCCCGGTCGCGCCGCGGGGTCACCCACGGCGCGGTGCGCTGGTAGATATCGAGGTGGGCGACCTGGTCGGCGATCGCCGGTCCGATCTGGATGGCCGAAGCACCCGTCCCGATCACTGCGACGCGCTTGCCGGCCAGGTCGCAGTCGTGGTCCCAGCGCGAGGAATGGAAGACCTCGCCCTGGAACTTCTCGATGCCCGTGATGTCGGGCAGGGCCGGCTCGCACAGGGCGCCGATCGCCGCGACCACGACGTCGGCGCTCACTGCCCCGGCCGTGGTCTCGACGAGCCAATGCCGCGCGTCCGCGTCCCACTGCGCGGACGTGACTTCGGTGTTGAACAGGTGCTTGTCGAGTACGTCGTATTTCTTGGCCGTGCGGCGCAGATACTCCTGGATTTCCCACTGTGGTGAGAACGAGCGCGACCAGGTGGGGTTCGGCTCGAAGGAGTACGAGTAGAGGTGCGACGGGACGTCGCATGCCGCGCCCGGGTAGGTGTTGTCGCGCCAGGTGCCGCCTACCTCGGTGCCCCGCTCGACGACCAGGAAGTCGTCCCGGCCGTCCTGGGCGAGGCGGATGGCGGCGCCGAGCCCGCCGAAGCCGCTGCCGATGATGAGCACGCCGACGTGTCGGCGCGGCTCCTGGGCTGTGCCGGGTTGGGCCTGCGGGCGGGATGAGGGCGCCGTGGCGGTTGCCCGGCGGGTAGGTGCCTGCGTCATTCGACGAGCGTAAGCACGCGTTGAACTGGAGTCAATAGATGTTGGCTCAAATTCAATAGCCCGGCTACGATGTGACCGTGACCACCGAGAAGCGGGTGCGGTTGAACCCTGAGGCACGCCGCGCCCAGCTCATCGAACTCGGCGTGGAGATGCTCGCCACCCGCACCCTGGACGAGTTGTCGGTTGAGGACATCGCGCAGCAGGCCGGGATCTCGCGGGGACTGCTGTTCCATTACTTCTCCTCCAAGCACGAGTTCCACATCGAGGTGGCCCGGGCCGCCGCGCGGGAATTACTGCGCCGCACCGCGCCAGATCCGTCGCTGGCCCCGATTGACGCACTGCGCGGTTCCTTGACCGCATTCGTCGCCTACGTCGAGGAAAACCCGGACAACTACACGTCTCTCGTGCGTGGAGCGGCTAGCGGCGACGCCGTCATGCGCTCCATCTTCGACGAAACCCGCGCCAGCATGGCCGGGCGGGTGATCAGCATCGTCGGTGAGATGGGTATCGCGATGGGTCCGCGTGCCGAACTGGCCATTCACGGCTGGGTCGCGTTTGCCGAGGCGTGTGTCATCGGCTGGTTGGACACCCACTCCCTGGACCGCGAGCAGCTGCTCGACCTGCTGGCCAAGGCGCTCCCGGCCGTGGTCGTGGCGTCATCGGACGATGCGGTGCCGGCGTTCGCCGCGGCGCTGGCCGCCGCCGACACCCCGCTTGCCCGCGAGTGACCCGGCTTTGCCGCCAGTGTGATGGTGCACGACGGGCGGTGGGCCACCGGAGCCCAATTGGGTGCTTCGCTGCGCGGCAGCAGAAACTAGGATGACCAACTATGGCGTTCAGTGTTTCGCGCAATCCCCATCCCAAGACCGACGACGAGCGCGCCGCAATTCTGGCTGCACCCGGATTCGGCAAGTACTTCACCGATCATCTGGTCCGCATCGACTGGACGGCAGCCGGCGGCTGGAGCGACGGCCAGGTGCTGCCCTACGGCCCGCTGGCGCTCGACCCCGCGACAATGGCGCTGCATTACGGCCAGGAAATCTTCGAGGGCCTGAAAGCCTACCGCCAGCCTGACGGCTCGATCGCCACGTTCCGCCCCTCCGCCAACGCGGCCCGCTTCGCCCGTTCTGCCCGTCGGCTGGCCATGGCCGAACTGCCCGACGAGCTGTTCGTGGAATCGCTGCGCGCTCTTGTCGAGATCGACCAGGCTTGGGTGCCTTCCGATCCCAGCGAGTCGTTGTACTTCCGCCCGTTCATGATCTCCACCGAAATCGGGCTCGGCGTGCGACCCGCGAACGCCTACGCCTACGTCCTGATCGCCTCGCCGGCCGGGCCGTACTTCCCGGGCGGGGTCAAGCCCGTCTCGGTGTGGCTGTCGACCGAATTCACCCGCGCGGCCATCGGCGGCACCGGCGAAGCCAAGTGCGCCGGCAACTACGCCGCCTCGCTTGTTGCCCAGGCGGCCGCCGCCGAGAAGGGCTGCGACCAGGTGGTCTGGCTCGACGCGGTCGAACACCGGTGGGTCGAGGAAATGGGCGGGATGAACCTGTATTTCGTGTATGGGTCGGGCCCCGGCGCGCGTGTCGTCACCCCGGCGCTCACCGGGACGCTGCTGCCGGGCATCACCCGCGACTCGCTGCTGACCGTCGCCGCCGAGCTGGGCTACACCTCGGAAGAGGGCAAGATCTCCACCGACGAATGGCGCGCGGGCAACGAGTCCGGCGCGATCACGGAGGTTTTTGCGTGCGGGACAGCCGCGGTGATCACGCCGGTCGGCGCTGTGCAGAGCGCCGCCGGTTCGTGGACGGTCGGGGACGGCAGCACCGGTCCGATCACCGCTCAACTGCGCGCGCAACTGCTCGGTATCCAGACCGGCCAGCTTCCCGACACCCACAGCTGGATGCACAGGCTCAGTTGACCCGGCGGTTGTACTGTCTGCGCAAGTGCCGGGCCTGCTCCCTCGATCAGGAATGCACTGACTAAGGGAGCGGCCGTGAAGCGGATGATGGCGGTAGCCGCCGCGATGGCCCTGCTGGGGACCGCCTGCACCAGCGGACCTGCGGGCAAGAAGACGGCCGCGGGATCATCGACGACACAGCCGTCCGGCACGCCCACGCAGGCGGCGACGCTCGCTGCGGACTCCGCACTTATCCTGACCATGTACGACACGATCAACCAGGCGTTTCAGCGCAAACCCGACGACGGGGTGCGCGCCATCATCGCCGCGCAGGACCCCCAGGACAAGGCCGACGTCGACTTCCGCCGATGCGTGAGCCTGCTCTCCGCCGGTGGGACAACCCTGCCGGCGTCGAAGAGGTACCACTTCACCCCGAACGTCGCGACCACTCAGCCAGATCCCAGCTACAAGGTGACCTCGCCCTTCGTCAAGGGGCTGCAACCCAACGGGCGCATCTACGTGACGGACGTGACCATCACCGACGGTGGGAAGCCCAGAGTCAGCTCGCGGCACCAGGTCATCCTCGACGGCAAGGCCTATCAGTTCTCTTCCTGCTGAGTTCCCCGGGTTGGGGTGGAGGTCGGAGGGCAGCCACGCTCGCCCGAGCGGGTCAGAGAAGCAGGACCACGATCCCGGCTGCTACCGCGACCAGGAACAGGGCGAGCCCGAGAGAGCGCACGACCAGCGAAGACGGCAGGGGCTCGCCGCGGCGCATGGCGCGGTCAACCGCCACCCAGCGCGGGCGGGCCACCGCCAGCACCGTGCCGCCGACGACCACCAGGACCAGCCCCACACACCGGCGCAGCACCTGAGCGCCGGCGTCCGGCAGTGCGCCGATAACCGCAACGCCGGCCGCTAACAAGGCCAGGCCGGTGCGCAGGTAGGCCAGGTAGGTCCGTTCGGCTGCCAAGCTCATCCGGTAGTCGGGCTCGCGCTCCTCGTCGGGGTCCGCTCTGTCCATCGCATCATTGTCCGCCATGCGTTCGCGATCCATCGCTCGAGCCGAGCCGTTGTCGCTCGGCAGTGGTTTCATCGTCGGCATGGACATCGAGGACCACCTGCGGCAACTCGTGGACGCCGGCGAGCGATTGGCTGATGCGGCCGAACGCTCGGGCTGGGACGCGCCGGTCGCGGCCTGTCGATGGGATGTGCGTGACCTCGTCACTCATGTCGGCGGAATTCACCGCTGGGCAGCCGCAATCGTCGCGACAGCCTCCCGCGGCAGCGACGACGCGACGAGCCGGGCGGTCGGCCAGGGCCCCGGCGACGAGGCGCGGCTCGACTGGTTCCGTGCTGGGCACGCGGCACTTGTGTCGACGCTGCGCGCCGCGCCGCCCGACCTGGACTGCTTCACCTTCCTCCCGGCCCCGTCGCCGCTCGCGTTCTGGGCCCGTCGGCAGGCGCACGAGACAGCCATCCACCGCGCCGACGCCGAGTCGGCGTCCGGTGAAATCACGCCGTTCGACGCCGCTTTCGCACAAGACGGAATCGCCGAGATGTTGCACGGCTTCGCGCGCCGCCGCAGCCACGCGATCGCAACGGCTGCAACGCTCGCGCTGCGTCCCGACGACGGCGCCAACCCGTGGCTCGTGACGTTCGGCGGTGAGCGCATTGAAGCGGTCGAGTCCGACGGCCAGGCACCGGCCGCGGTGACCGGCAGTTCATCGGACATCTATCTCTGGCTGTGGAACCGGCCCTCCGCGGCCGCGGTCTCCGGGGACGCCGACATCGCCAAGCAGTGGCGCACGGTTCGGGTGCGCTGGCACTGAGTTGTAGTCAGCTCGTCGGCCAGCGCCGGAAGTTCTGATACGACCGGCTGGGCGTCGGACCACGCTGGCCCTGGTAGCGCGAACCGGACTGCGCCGAGCCGTACGGATGTTCGGCCGCGCTCGACAGCCGGAAAAGGCAGAGCTGCCCGATCTTCATCCCCGGCCACAGCGTGATGGGCAGGTTCGCGACGTTGCTCAGCTCGAGCGTGATGTGGCCGGTGAAGCCCGGGTCGATGAACCCGGCCGTCGAGTGCGTGAGCAGGCCGAGCCGGCCGAGGCTGGACTTGCCCTCCAGCCGGCCGGCCAAATCGTCGGGCAGCGTGACGACCTCAAGCGTGGAGCCGAGCACGAATTCGCCGGGATGCAGCACGAAGGGTTCTTCGTCCTTCGGCTCGACGAGCGTGGTCAGGTCATCTTGCTGCTGCGCCGGGTCGATGTGGGTGTACTGCGAGTTGTTGAACACGCGAAAGAAGCGGTCCAGGCGCACGTCGATGCTTGAGGGCTGCAGCAGTTCGACGTCCCACGGGTCGAGCACGACCCTGTGGGCGCCGACCTCGGCAAGGATGTCGCGGTCGCTGAGCAGCATGCCGGTGAGGTTATCGGCTGGGCGTGGCGGCCATGAAGTCGATGACGTGCGCGGCGAGCTCGGCACCGGCATCCTCCTGCAGGAAATGGCCCGCGTTGGCGATCGTCGGGTGGCTGCGGCCCTGGGCGCCGGGCAACGTCGCCTCCAGGATCGGGCGCATTGCGCCGGTGATCGGGTCACTGTCGCTGAACGCGACGAGTACCGGCGTCGGAGAGTGGCGCAGGGCGGCCCAGGCGTCGCGGTTGGCCTCAGTGGCCGGATCCTCCGGCGACGTCGGGACGAGGCCGGGCATCGCGCGCGGGCCGGCCTTGTAGCTCTCGTCGGGGAACGGCGCGTCGTAGCCGGCGCGAGTCCGCGCAGACATGGGTCGCCGGCAGCCGGCCTGCACGAACCGGCCGACGTCGATCGCCGGAGCACCCTGAACGGCGGCTCGGAACTGATGCCAGATCTCGGGCATCGGCTGGTCGCCGGTGGGCAGGCCGGTGTTGGCGGCCACGATGCGGGCGAAGCGATCAGGGTGTTCCGCGGCCAGGCGCAGACCGATCAGACCGCCCCAGTCCTGGCCGACCAGCGTGACACCACGCAGGCCGAGCACGTCGAAGGCCAGCGCCCGCGTCCACTCGACATGCCGGGCGTAGGTGTGTTCGGCCGCGGCGTCGGGTTTGTCCGAGCGGCCGAAGCCGACGAGGTCCGGCGCGATGGCGCGGTGACCGGCCGCGGCCAGCGCCTCGAGCATGTGCCGGTAGAGGAACGACCAAGAGGGTTCGCCGTGCAGCAGCAGAACCGGCTGGCCGTCGGCCGGGCCGGCTTCGACCCACGCCATCCGCAGCGCAGCGCCGTCGCCGTCGGGGACCTCGCCGTAGTGCGCCTGGTAGCCGAACTCCGCCAAGTCGGCGAAGCGCTCCTCCGGGGTACGCAGGATCTGCATGACGGCAACCTACGGCAGCAACTTACGGCAGCCGGGTGGTGTGCCCTGCGCTGCGGCTTGAGGACCGCGGCGGGTGTTGTATGGTCTTCGTTAAGTAGCTCATTTCGTTCGGGGGCTGTTGCAAGGAGTACGCACATGTCCGCACGCCCCGCCCTGCGCCACCGGCTGAGCTCCACACTGTCGATCGGGGCGGTGGTATGCGGCTGGCTGGTCGTCACAGCCATCGCCGCGCCCGTGCCGGCCTCGGCGGCCTGCGCCGCCACGACCAGCCACCAGATCTCAGGGATCGTCGCCGGCCAGGACCACCGCGACATCAACGCTCAGGTCAGCTTCGACGTGGTCGACCGCGCCGGTCGCCACCTGGGCCCGGACGGCTGCGTACGGGCCGGCTACTACAAGACCATCGGATTCAACCCGACTTTGTCCTCACGGGGTTGGGCGCGCGACGCCGTTCACCCCAACACCTGGGTACTGGGCGGCCTGCCCGCGAACGCCACGGGTGTCTGGATCGAACTCTGGACCCGCACCAATACCGGCGCCAAGGCCTGCCCCACGTGCGCCGGCGACTTGGACACGTCGCGCTACGGGTTCGTCAACCGCCGCAACATCCCGATCGGCACCCGCAATGTGCGTTTGATCGCTCCGCTTAACTGTCGAGTCGACGGAGGCACGTCCGGCGCCATCCAGGGCTGGCTGCGGACTCCCGCCGGCAAGGCGGGCCACGCAACCTCGATCTATGCCTGGTCCGAACTGACGCCGGACGGCTCACTGCCGCTGCAAGGCTGGGGGCACGGCATCCAGTACGCAGGTGGCTACTACAAGATCGACAACCTGGCATCCGGACAGAACTACGCGCTGTGGATCATGTCCGGCGGCAAGACCTACAAGCGATTGCACTTGCCGGTGCGCGCGTGCCGAGCCACCTTGATGACTGTGACGGTCGGCTGAACGGCCACCCACATTCGCTGCACCTCAATTAGACTCGGCCGAGCATGCGGGTGTAGCTCAATGGCAGAGTCTCTGCTTCCCAAGCAGATTGCGCGGGTTCGATTCCCGTCACCCGCTCCAAACGGAGCACCGGAGGCCTGCGTGTGGTCCGCGCGCAGGGCGAGGCCTGCACGGTCAGCGTGCGCCTGGGCAGCCGGGCAGGGAAATCCCGGTACGCCGCATATCTCCCGAGCGCTCGCTTCGTTAGACCACGTATCAGCCCGTCCGCAGTCCCCCGAGTGCGGACGGGCTGACCTCATCCCCGCTTCAGTCGAGTGTGTTGTGCCCCGACAGGCGTAGGAGAACGTTCGCCACGTGTTCGGCCAGGGTCCGGGCGTGGGTCATCTCACCGATCGTCCACCGGTGGTGATGTCGATGCCGGAACTCCAGGATGCCCAGCGGGGTGCCGCCGCCGACCACCGGGGCCAGCAGCAGGCTGGCCATGTGATCTCGGACCAGCACTGCGCGTTCAGCGAGGTCACCCCTCGGATCGTTAACATGCGCCTCGACCAGCATGGCCGACTCGAGGGCCAACCGGGTCGCCGGGAATTCGCTCAACGTATACAGCTGCGCATCCAAGGGCGCGCCGGCTGAGCTGATCTCCTGCAGCATGCCCCCGTCGACGAGGGTGGACAGCCCGATTGCATCGATCCCCAGGCTGTGCGCTGCCCGCCTCAGCGCGAGGTGCACGTCGGACAGTTCCGCGCTGCCGGCCAGTGCGGCGGTGATGCCGCCGATCTCCATCACCGACCCCAGCGGGTAGGCCAGCGACGCCTCGAGCAGGACCTGGGCGCGCGCGCTGCGACAGGCTTGGAGCGCGAGCGGGGAAACAGCGGGCAGGGCAGCGGCCGGCGCGGCAACTGCCCAGCCCTGCGCGTAGTCGACATCGAGCGCTGCCAAGTTCGACAGGTCGTCGAGGGTCTCCACGCCCTCGCCCAACACCCGAGCGCCGATGCGCCGCGACAGGCTGACCAGCGACTCAATCACCGCAACCTTGGCTTCATTACCGCGGGCTGCGGTGACCAGGCCACGGTCGAGCTTGACGATGTCAGGCTTCAACGTGGCCACCCGTAGTAGCCCGGCGTATCCCGTGGTGACGTCGTCGATCGCGATCAACGCGCCGCGCTCACGCATGTCGACGAGCACTGCGAATAGTTGATCGGCGTTGTGGGTGAGCTGCTCGGTAACTTCGACGATGACTCCGGTCAGGTCACCGCTGAATTCTTCGCGTACCGCAGGGTGGGTGACCGCGTTCGGGCTCACATTCACACTCAGCAGAATGTCGCTGGGCAACTCGACGCGACGCGCCAGACCCGCTCGCACGCACGCGGCCTCGAGTTCTGGCCCGCGGTGGTCACGGTAGGCCTCGAACAGGGCTACCTCGACCGTGCTGGCACCGGGAGCGGGAAAGCGCGCCAGCGCCTCAGCGGCGACGGTGACACCAGTTGAGAGGTCGATAATCGGCTGCAGCACGACGTCGATCGGGTCCGACGGGGCTGTGCCCCGCGACCGTCGTCGGGCCCCCCCACCGGCGGTCACCGGCGGCGCCCTCTCGGGAGAACGGAGGTGATCACAGCCGACGTGGGGCCGGGATTCGCGCGTCTATGCCCACTCCTGGAAGATACTGCCCAGCCAAAGGTGCATGCTCGGCAGGGTGTCGGCACGGACGAGCGCCGCACAATCCCCGACGCGACGTAGGCAGTTTTGGCGCTGTACGAGGCGCGGTGACGGCTACGGTGGGCGGGTGACGAGTCCGGACATGAGCGACGAGGACCTGTTGGCGAACTGGGAACTGGTGACCCACGCGGTCACTCGCACCCAGGAGCGCGTGCTGTCCCGGATCGAGGATGCTGGCCTGCCGTCCCAATGGGTAGCTGCCCTGCACCTGCTTCTACGGACCGAGGATCACCGATTGCCGATGAGCCGACTGGCCCGCGACCTGTCCATGACGTCGGGCGGTTTCACCAAGCTGGCCGACCGGATGGGCCAGGAGGGCTTGATCGACCGGCGCAACTCGGCTGGTGACCGCCGCGTGGTCTATGCCGAGCTCACCGAGACCGGCCTGCGCCTGGCCCGGCGTACCGAACGCCAATACAAGGCGGCTCTGCGTGAGCACGTCCTCGAGGTTCTGTCGGCGCAGACCCTGATCGCACTCGCGCAGGGTGCGAGGGTATTGAACGAGGCGCACGCTGAGCCGATTGAACCGGTGCGGACGCCGGCCAAGACTGCCTCCGAACGTGATCCGTCACTGCCCGACCGACGGGTGCGTGGGGCGCGCCTTCCGGCGGGCCAGACCTTGCATCGGCAGCAGCCCACCGTGCCCAGCTGAACGACGGTTGCTGCTCCCACTAACCAGCGGCAGTCGGTCTCACGGTCGCTGCCGGCGAAGGTTGATGCAAATCATCCAATTCCGGCGCTTTAGTGGTTTTTTACGCGGTGTTCGTGGATTGTGAAACAGGACATGGCGAATACATCCGAGCCGCGGGTCAGCTTCGCTACTGTGCTGCGCGTCGTCGAGTTCCGCGCGCTCTGGATCGCCGAGGCAGTCTCCCTGGCCGGCGACCAACTGGCCCGGGTCGCGGTGTCGGTGCTCGTCTTCAACCGGACCGGTTCCGCGTCGCTCACGGCTCTGGTCTACGCGCTGACCTTCCTGCCGGCAATCGTCGGCGGCGCGCTGTTGTCCGGCCTGGCCGACCGGGTACCCCGACGTTCACTGATGATCGCGTGCGACCTGATCAGGACCGTGTTGTTGGCGGGCATGGCACTGCCGAACATGCCACTGCTCGTGGTGTGCGCGCTGCTCGTCCTGTCGGTACTGGCCGGGCGCCCGTTCACCGCGGCGCAGGTCGCCATCCTGCCCGAGATCCTCGACGGTGAGCGATTCGTCGTGGGAACGGGGCTGCGGATGGTCACCGATCAGGTGGCCCAGCTCGCGGGCTTCGCAGGCGGCGGCCTCGCGGTCGCGCTCATCGGCGCGCGAGGCGGCCTGGCCGTCGATGCCGCCACCTTCGCGCTGTCCGCGGCTCTTATCCGCGTGTTCGTGCAGCGGCGCCCGCTCGCCAAGCGAACCAGGCCGCGAGGTACGCGAGGTCGCCTTACTGTGGGACAACAGATCCGGTCAGCCGCCGCGCTGGTCCTGGCTGACCCGCGGTTGCGGGCGCTGGCCGCGTTCGGCTGGCTGGCTGGGCTGCACGTCGTGCCGGAGGGATTGGCAGCACCGTACGTGGCCGCTTTGGGTGGCGGTCCACTCGCGATCGGGATCTTGATGGCTGCGCTGCCAGCCGGCACCGCGGCCGGGGCGCTGATCATGGTTCGCCTGCCCGGACGGATGCGGGAGCCGTTGATCGGCCCACTGGCCGTAGCCACGGCCCTGCCGATGCTCGCCTGTGCCACGGAGCCCGGTCTTGCCGTCTCGGTCGTGCTGTGGTTCGCGACCGGCCTGTTCGCTGCATATCAGCTGCCGGCCAGCGCCTCGTTCGTTCGCTCTGTCGCCGACGCCCACCGTGGGCAGACCATCGGGCTGATCGGGTCGGGGGTGATCGCTGTTCAAGGCCTCGGAATTGTCATCTTCGGCATCGTGGCCGATCACGTCGGGGCGGCTGATGCAATTGCACTCGCCGGCCTCGCGGCGGCGGCGGTGGCCGCCTTACTCGCCTTCAGTTGGGGGCGGACACAATCCGGCGGAGAGATTGGCACCGACCAGACCCAGTTGGCTGCGTAGGTTCGATGAACTCGTGCGAGATTCTCTGACGATCCGGTGATCTACCAGGTCCAGTTGTTCATGTCGGTCATCCCCTCTCGGGTGACTGTCGATGGGTCTTGCGGGGTGGGCTACCAGGTCCAGTTGCTCATCGCGGGCTCCTTCGAATCGTCGGGCGGCGCCGATCGTGGTAACTTACGCTCACCTAACACTCGATACACAGTGCGGCGACCGCCGTAGATTGGCGAAAACGGGCGGCGTCGGCCGACGCCGTCGTCAGCCTTGCCCCTTGACGCGATGGCCACCGGCAGGGCGGATGCCGCGACGGGTAAAGCAGTGTCCCTGTCAATAACAGTCTAATGTCCGGGTAGGAAAACCGGAAAGTTCTGGACGTAATCGGTTGAAATCGTCTAGGACCGGCCCGCTACCGTGTGATGGACTACGGAGGCAAAGGATCGCCGAACGTCCCGTAGCATGGAGAAATGATCAAGGTCCGCGACCCGGGTGGAGTTGATCACCTCAGATGACGAAAAGGAAGCCGGTTCTCACGTCGTGGCAGGGCGCCCGATTGCGGGGTGCGCCGCGCAGCCTAATCGTTGCCCTGGTTTCCGTGGAGTTCGCGGCCGCAGTCCTAACTGCGTTGGCGCTCGCCAACGCCGCGCCTACGGCAGAGTCATGGCGCCGGCTGGCAGTGCTGTTCGCCCTCGGCGTGGTGTTCGAGGAGCTGGCGCGCAAGGTCGGCAAGCAGCGCATACTCATCAGCTCAGGCCCCCAGGCGGACATGACCTCGGTGTGGACCTTCGCCGGTGCACTGGTCGTCGCCCCGGGGTCCGCGGCGTTGCTCGCGGTGGTCCTGGCCGGATACATGTGGATCCGGCAGCAGCGCCAGACGGGACAATTCCTCTACCGGAAGTTCTACAGCGCAGCGACGATCGTGCTGGCCTGCTTGGCCGCAAGCGCGGTTCTGAACACCGGCGGCCACTCGCAGCTGGTGCCGACTGACTACTCAGCGTTATCAGTTGCGCTGGCCCTGGCCGTCTACACGTGCGTGAACCGCCTGCTGATCTCGGTGGCCGTCGTGCTGGCGGGCAACCCGATCACCCGCTCGATCATCATCGGCAAGTGGGACGAGAACCTGCTCGAGTTGGCTACCTTGTGCCTGGGCTATGTGACGGCCGCCGTCGGAGTGCACCAGCCGTGGCTCGCGGTGGTGGTGCTCATTCCGATGGTGCTGCTGCAACGCGGGGCGCTCGTCGAGCAGCTGGAGCAGATGTCGACGACTGACGCCAAGACTCAACTGCTCAACGCGCTGGCCTGGCATCAGCTCGCCGCCCGGGAGCTCACCCGCGCGGGCCGGACCCCGAGTGCGGCGATCCTGGTGATCGACCTCGACCATTTCAAGGCGGTCAACGACGTGCACGGACACCTCGTCGGAGATGCCGCCCTGTTCCAGGTCGGCCTCAGCATCAAGCAGGAACTCCGGCAGGGCGACGTCGTCGGTCGGTTCGGCGGCGAGGAGTTCGTCGTGATGCTGCCCGACCTCGAGGTCGAGGCTGCGTCCCAGATCGCCGAGCGGGTCCGGGCGCGCATTGCGACAATTTCCCTGTCCGAACTGCAGGGCGCGCACACCGACGGCGGGGTCTGCCGCCACGCGCTCTCGGCCTCGATCGGCGTCGCGATGTTCCCCGATCACGCGCCCGATCTCGGCGGCTTGCTGCAGGCCGCCGACACGGCCTTGTTCGTCGCGAAGCACGCCGGCCGCAACCGCATCGCGTTGGCCGGCCCCCCGCCGCAGCCCGACACCGCTGCCGTGCCCCTCGCCGGCTAGCCCTACCCGGTCCTCGGGCGCCGGTCGGCCCCGCCTGTCGCCTGCGCCAATGGCTTCGGCGCCCAGCGCCAGGCCGACGTAGCGTCCGCCGCCGTGCACGGTGCGGATGTCGCTGAGGAAGTGGCTTGGCATTCAGCGTGCGGACAGTTACGTCCCAGCACAATGGCGGGGCGTCCTGGCTGCAGGGCGCCAGATGTGGGGGCATCAGGGTGGCGTTGACCGGTCGGCTGACCCTGTTGTTGACGATTCTTCTCGCGATCGCCGTGCCTTCGGTCGCGCTGTTCTCGTGGAACCGGGTCGGGCAGGGGGCGCGCCGCTCGGCCCTGGTGCGGCGGTGGACCTGGCGGGGCGCCGTCCTGGTCATGTCGCAGGTGGGCGCGGTGCTCCTCGTGGGCGTCCTGGTCAACGACACCGGCAACTTCTATTCGTCCTGGCGCGAGCTGTTGGGCGAGAAGCACTCGGTGCACAACACCGTGGCCGATCCGGGCAACCAGGACCTGGCCCTTCGCGCCGACCTGAACCGTGCGCGGGCCACCGGACACGGGCTCGTGGTGTCGCTTCGCATCCCGGACACCCGCAGCGGCATCGGTGCCTTTACCGGCTTGGTCTACTTGCCGATCCAGTACGGCATGCCGGGTTATGCGCACCGCGTCTTTCCGGTAGTCGAACTGATCGCCGGCAGCCCGGGGACCCCGAAGAGCTGGACCAATGCACTGGACGTCGCCAACGTGCTCGACCGGGAGATCGCGGCCGGGCGTTCGTTGCCATTCATCGCGGTGATGCCCAGCCAGGACGTGGCCGGCCGACGCGACACGCAGTGCGTCGACGTGGTGGGCGGCCCCAAAGTAGAGACGTACCTGACGCACGACGTGCGCGCGGCGGTCACGCACGCCTACCGGGCAAGCGGGCGTGCCGACTCTTGGGCAGTGATGGGCTATTCGAGCGGCGGCTACTGCGCGACCAATATCGCTATGCGCCACCCCGAGATGTTTGCCGCCGCGGCGTCGATAGCTGGGTACGCGCGGCCCGCGCACGACCACCAGACCGGCGAGTTGTTCGGTCGCGACCGGCGGCTGCGCGAGCAGAACACGCCTATCTGGCGGGCTACTCACCTGCCACCGCCTGATGTGTCGCTGTTGCTGATGTCCAGCACGCAGGATTCGGCTACCCATGCAGACGCGCGGGCAATGGCGGGCGCGGCGCGCCCACCGTTGTCGGTGACGCTGGTGTCCTTACGTCATGGCGGGCACAACTTCGAAGTGTGGCGCGCCGAAGAACCCATCGCGTTTGCCTGGGTGTCGGCCCACCTCACGGCGCCCCTGACGCCGCTGCCAACGATCGACAACATTCCCGCCGTCGTCGTCACCGGGCTACCGCACTGACTGACCCTCGCCGGGCGGGGCTGACCTTGGCGCCGGATTGTTTGCCTGGAGATTGTTTCGGGCAGATGTAAGGGTGGTTTGGTGGCATTCGCGCGTCTGGTCGGCCGACCGGCCCGCCGGCACAGGTTCCGCTCGGAGGTTGCGCACATGGGTAAGTCTCGACGGCTGGCGGCCATCGTCTGCTGCGTTGCGCTCAGCGCGCTGCTTGCCGGATGTGTGGCTTCGAAGAAGACCAACAGCGATCCGAAGAAGAACGCCGGGGCCAAGAAGGTCTCGCTCACGATCAATGCCAATGACGTCGTCGGTGGCAAGAACGCCGCCGAAGCAGGCTGGATCAACAACTACGTGATTCCCGGGTTCGTGAAGGCACAGCAGGCCAAGGGTGTCACGGCCACCGTCAAGTTCAACGGTGCGGGCGTCGATGACGAGCAATTCAAGACCAAGCTCGAGTTGGGACTCAAGACCGGCAACAGCGCCGACGTGTTCTCCGGCGACGGAATCTGGTTGGGCGAACTGGCCAGCGCCGGCTACGTCAAGCCGCTGGACCAGGTCGTCGGCAAGTCCGCTGACGACTGGAACGGCTGGTCGCAGATTTCGGAGTCCGTCCAGCAGAACATGAGCTACAAGGACAAGCGCTACGGAATCCCGAGCGGTACCGACGGCCGGGTTCTCTACTTCAACAAGAAGCTGTTCGCGCAGGCCGGGTTGCCGACCGACTGGCAGCCGAAGTCATGGCAGGACATCCTGACGGCCGGGGCGGCATTGAAAAAGATCTCCGGCGTCAATCCGATCCAGATCAACGCGGGCACACCGATGGGTGAGGCGACCACCGCCCAGGGTTTCCTCCCGTTGTTGGCCGGCACCGGCAAGCCCCTCTTCGACGAGGCCTCCGGCAAGTGGCAGGGTGCGACAAGCAACGTGACGGCGGTGCTGGACTTCTACAAGAAGATCTACGGAACCGGCCTGGGCGATCCCAACCTGCAGCGCGACAAGGCCGGCCGCGATGAGTCCTTCGCCGACTTCAGCAAGGGCAAGATCGGCATCCTGCTCGAAGGCGACTACTTCTGGCGCTCGATCATCTGTCCCGACAAGACCATCTGCAACACCACTGCGATGGCCAACCGCAACGCTGAGGTCGGCTACACGAAGATCCCGGCCGAGAAGCCCGGCTCGGGCATCAAGGGCCAGGATTTCGTCAGCATCTCCGGTGGCGGGGGCTGGCTGCTCAACCCGGCTAGCAAGTTCCCGCAGCAGGCGTGGGAGCTGATGCAGTTCATGATGTCGGCCGAGGCGCAGACGACGTTGGCCAGGGCCGAGATCCGCATCTCGCCGCGGGCCGACGTCAACGCGCAGACGCTGACCGGCGATCCGCTGATGTCCTACATCTCCAAGACGATCCTGCCGATCACGTCCTACCGGCCGTCTGACCAGAACTACAACGCGGTATCCGTCGCGATCCAGGAGGCCACGGCCGCTGTGATCAGTGGCAAGACTGCATCATCGGCCGCCGGCACGTACCAGTCCAGTCTGCAGAAGGCTGTCGGTGACGCTCACGTCGAAGCCGGCTGACGCCGGGCCTAGCGCGGTCGTCGTCCCGGGGGCCGCCGAGGTAAAGCGCCCCCCTCGACGCGATCCGGACGTCGCTGGGCTCGGCCGCGGCCGCGCCAGCCTGTTCGTCGCGCCTGCCCTGGTGCTGGTCGGGATCTTTCTCGTCTTTCCGGCGCTGTGGACCTTGTACCTGGGTCTGCTCGACTACGCGCTCACCGGTGCGAGCGCGCAGAACCCGACGTTCATCGGCACGCAGAACTACACCGATGCGCTCAGCGACCCCGCCTTCACCAAAGCGCTGTATCTGACGCTGATCTACGTCGGATTTTCCGCCGTGATCGGGCAGAACATCCTGGGGTTCCTGCTCGCGTGGTACTTCCGCAGTGCCCCGCGGGCGGTGCGCACCACGTTGAACGTGCTGGTGCTGCTGGCCTGGATCCTGCCCGGCTCGGTGGTCGCGTTCCTGTGGCAGGCCCTGCTCGACCGTCGCGACGGTGTGCTGAACGTCGTCCTGCAGACCCCCGGTGTGGCATGGACGAACGACCATCCGATGGCGGTCATCGTCGTCTTCAACATCTGGCGCGGCGCCGCGTTCTCGATGCTGCTCTACGCAGCCGCGCTGAACACGGTGCCGACGTCGCACCTCGAGGTGGCCCGGATGGCCGGAGCCCGCTCGTGGCAGCAGTTGCGCGACATCGTGCTGCCGACCGTGCGTCGGCACGTCCTGACCAACACGCTGCTGATCACGCTCTGGACGTTCAACGACTTCACGCCGTTCCTGCTCACGGGCGGCGGGCCGAACCACGAGTCAGAGATCCTGCCGGTGTACATCTACAGCACGGCGATCTTGCACGGCGACCTCGGGTATGGCTCGGCCATTTCGCTGCTGCTCCTGCTGGCCAACCTGGTGATCGCGGTGTTCTACATCCGGTTGCTGCGCGGCGGCGACGACGCCTCGGCGTTGAAGCGCGCCGAGCGCAAAGCCCGGCGGGCCGACGCGGCGGCGGTGGCGACATGACCGCGGTCGTGCGCACCGAGCCTGGACAGGCCGTCGTGGGCCGGGTCGTCGCCCGCATCGGGCTCTACACGGGCATCTGCCTGCTGACGGTGTTCTTCGCCCTGCCGCTGCTCTGGCTCGCGCTGACCCCGTTCTCGGCCAACCCGTCCTACCGCGCGACGCTGTCGGGATTCTCGCTACAGAACTTCCGCAAGCTGTTCGACAACCCGCAGACGTGGCCGTCGCTGCGCAACTCCATCTACCTGGCCGGCGGCGCGGCCATCCTCGTCATCGTCCTTGCTGCTCTCGCGGCGTACGCGCTGAGCCGGGTGCGGGTACCCGGTCGTGACCAGCTGCTCTACGCGCTGCTGCTGCTCTCGTCCATCGTGACCGGCACTGCGGCCATGGTGCCGATCTACCTGATGCTCTACCAACTCAACCTGCTCGACCGGCAATTCGGGGTGGTGCTGGTGCTCACCGGCGGCCTGCTGCCGGCCGCGGTGTTCATGCTCAAGGATTTCGTCGACTCCATCCCGCGGTCCTACGAGGAGTCCGCGCGGGTGTTCGGGGCCAAGCCCGGACAGATCCTGCGGCATATTGTGCTGCCGTTGATCCGGCCCGGGATGGCCACCGTCGGGGTGTGGGCTCTGGTGCAGGTGTGGGGTAACTTCCTGGTTCCCTACGTCCTGCTCAGCAACCCGGAGAAGCAACCCGCGGCCGTCGTCATGTACACGTTCTATGACGCGGGCGGCCAGCCGAACTTCGCATTGATCTCGACCTTCGCGCTGGTCTACTCCGTGCCCGTGGTCGCGCTCTATCTGTTCGTCAACCGGCGCTACGGATTCGCCTTCCAAGGGGGCATCAAAGGCTGATGGCATCGGTCGAGCTGAAGGATCTCGTCAAGCAGTACCCCAATGGAGTACGTGGCGTCGACGGCGTCGATCTGAGCATCGGCGACGGCGAGTTCTTCGCCCTGCTCGGCCCGTCTGGCTGCGGCAAGACGACGCTGCTGCGCACCCTGGCCGGACTCGAGGTCGCCACCGAGGGGACTATCTCGATCGGCGACGAGGACGTCACCGCGCTGCCGCCGGGCGAGCGCGACATCGCCATGGTGTTCCAGGACTACGCGCTGTTCCCGCACATGACGGTGACCGACAACATCGCTTACCCACTGCGGATCAAGCGGATCCGAAAGGCCGAGCGGGTCTCCCGGGCGACCGAGACTGCCGAAGGACTCAGCCTCGGCGCGTTGATGGAGCGCCGGCCGTCGCAACTGTCCGGCGGTCAGCAGCAGCGTGTCGCACTGGCGCGGGCGATCGCCTGCCATCCGAGGGTGTTCCTGTTCGACGAGCCGCTGTCGAACCTCGATGCCCGGCTGCGGCTGGAGGCCCGCACGTTCCTGAAGAAGCTGCAGCAATCCCTCGGCGTCACCACGGTATTCGTCACGCACGACCAGGCCGAGGCGCTGGCCATGGCCGATCGGATGGCGGTGATGGAGGCCGGGCGGATCCGCCAGATCGGCACGCCGCGCGAGGTGTTCCAGCGACCGGCCAGCACGTTCGTCGCGAATTTCATCGGTGCGACGCCGATGAATCTGGTCGACGCCCAGGTGCTGTCCGGGCGGCTCGACCTCGGCGGTTTCACCCTGCCGGTGCCGCAGGAGTTTGAGGTGGTCGAGGGCGACAAGGTCGTGTACGGCCTGCGCCCGGAATACCTGTCCTTCGCGACCAGCGCGCCGGCGTCGAAGGACGTCGTGCAGGGCACTGTGGCTGCCGTGGAAAACCTGGGCATCAACGTACTGGTCGCCGTCGACGTGGGAGAGCACTCGCTGCGCGCCGTGCTCCCCGAGGCAGAGGAGCCCGCGCTGGGCAGTGCCGCGTGGCTCTCGCCCGCGCCCGGACGCGCCCTGCTCTACCGCGCTGACGACGGTGAATTGATCGGTTCGTGACGACGCTGCGCGCCGAACGCGGCCGATGGACGCCGCAGGACCGCGCTGCCTCGGTGTGGCACTACCTGGACTTCGACGCGGCGACCGACTGCCCCGGCCTGCGGATCGACCTGGCCTTCGACCGGACCGCCGGGGTGCTGGATCTCGGGTTGATCGATCCTGCGGGATGGCGCGGCTGGTCCGGCAGCGCGCGCGAGCAGGTGCTGATCGGGCGGTCCTCGGCCACCCCTGGATACCTGAACCGAGGGGTGCCTTCGGGGCAGTGGCAGGTCGTCCTCGGCCTGCATCGGTTGGCCTCGGCCGGCGTCGATTACGAACTGACGGTGACGGCTGAGCCGGTCGAGGTGGCAAGGGCACTTCGCGTCGCGGTGCCCGAGGCCCGGCCGCGTCGGGTGTTGCCGAGTGTCGACGGGCTGAGCTGGCTGGCTGGTGATCTGCACGCACACACCGTGCATTCGGACGGTGCGCTGAGCATCGACGAGCTGGCCGCCCTCGCAGCAGGCAAGGGCCTGGACTTCCTCGCCGTCACCGACCACAACACGGTGAGCCACCACGAGTACCTCGCCGCGGCCGGTGCGCGCTACGGGCTGGCGCTGCTGCCGGGGCAGGAGGTGACCACCGCCGACGGGCATGCCAACGCGTTCGGCGACATCGGCTGGATCGATTTCCGCCAACCGGCCGACGGCTGGGTCTCCGAGGTGGCCCGGCGCGGCGGGCTGCTCTCGATCAACCACCCGGTGCGCGGGGACTGCGCGTGGCGCCATCCACTGGCGGCCAGGCCGCGGCTGGCCGAGGTATGGCACTCGTCCTGGCACGACAAGCGCGACGGTGGCCCGCTGGCCTGGTGGTCGGCGGCCGGCTACCCGACCCCGGTCGGCGGCAGCGACTGGCACCAGGCGCACGCCGCCGCCGGCCCGGGGACTCCGACGACCTGGGTCGCTTGTGCCGACGGGGACGTGTTGGGCGCGATCGCGGCAGGGCGGACCGCGATCAGCGCCGGCTATGAGGCGCCGCTGCTGCTGCGGATCGGGGAGGACCTGGTCGCGATCGATGCCGACGGGGCGGTGCTCGTCTGTCCGCACGGGGGGCGCTGCCCCGTTCGTGGCTCGCGGGCAGCCTTCTCCGGCCATGACGGCCCGCACCTGCTCGAACTCGACGACCGCACCATCGTGGCCATCGCCGCCTGACCACCTACCGCGTACCGGCCTGGTCGGCCTGACCGGCCTGACCGACTGAAGGAGACTGCTCACCGTGCACGATGACCACCGGCTGACCGAAGGACGCCTGGCCCGCACGCTGATGCGGGTCGCCGATGCCGTCTATTCCGACCGGGTGCCGCTCGAGTTGGCCAGCTGGAGCGTGCCCGGGGAGCCGGTGCCGGTGTCCGAGGGGCTGGCTGCCCCGTACCAGGCCGCCGGTGTGGGCGACCGGTGGGGTCCGCCGTGGGGCACGACCTGGTTCCGACTGCAAGGCACCGTCCCGCCTGCCTGGGCCGGGCGCACTGTCGAGGTCCTCTTGGATCTCGGCTTCGACGTGCTGCGCACCGGGTTTCACGTCGAAGGCCTGGTCTATGACCCTGCCGGTGAGCCGGTCAAGGGGCTCAACCCGCGCAGCCAATGGATCCGGGTCGACGACCGGGCCGCCGGCGGCGCGCAGGTCGAGCTGTTCGTCGAGGCCGCGTCCAACCCCCTACTGCTCGGCGGCGGTGGCTTCGACTTCCGGCCATCCCCGCTGGGTGACCGGGAGACGGCGGGCGACGAGCCGCTGTACCGGGTGGTGCGCGCCGAACTCGCGGTGTTCGAGACCGAGGTGTGGGAGTTGCAACAGGATCTCGAAGTGCTGGGCCAGTTGGAGGCCGAACTCGACGTGACCGACGCCCGGCGCTGGCAGATCCTGCGCGCCGTCGACCGAGCGATCGATCGGCTCGACACCGCCGCGATCACCGACACGGCCGCGGCGGCGCGGTCCGAGCTCGTCGACGTGCTGGCCGCGCCGGCCCGGGCCAGCGCGCACCGCATCAGCGCGGTGGGACACGCGCACATCGACTCGGCCTGGCTGTGGCCGATCCGCGAGGCGGTCCGCAAGGTGGCCCGGACGACATCGAATGTCACGTCCCTGATGGATGATCATCCCGAGTTGATCTATGCGATGTCGTCGGCGCAACAGTTCGCCTGGCTCAAGGAACACCGTCCCGAGGTGTACACCAAGGTCGCCGAACGGGTGCGTGAGGGACGCTTCGTCCCGGTCGGCGGCATGTGGGTCGAGTCCGACACCAACATGCCCGGCGGCGAGGCGCTGGCCAGGCAGTTCAGCCACGGCAAGCGATTCTTCCTCGAGGAGTTCGACATCGAGACCAACGAGGTGTGGCTGCCCGACTCGTTCGGCTACACCGCCGCGCTGCCGCAGCTCATCGCGCTGTCGAACTCCACCTGGTTCCTGACCCAGAAGATCTCGTGGAACAAGACGAACCGGTTCCCGCACCACACGTTCAAGTGGGAGGGGCTGGACGGCACGCGCATCTTCACGCATTTCCCGCCGGCCGATACCTACGGCTCCGAGGTGTCCGGTGCCGAGGTGGCGCACGCAGCCCGCAACTTCTCCGACAAGGGTGCGGCTGGCTCATCGCTGCTGCCGTTCGGATGGGGCGACGGCGGTGGCGGGCCGACTCGCGAGATGCTGGCCCGGGCCGCCCGGCTGCGCGACCTGGACGGCTCGGCGACGGTGCGCATCGAGTCACCAGCGGACTTCTTCGCGCGGGCAGAGGCCGAGTACCCCGATGCGCCGGTATGGGTGGGTGAGCTGTACCTCGAGATGCACCGCGGGACCTACACCTCGCAGCTGCGCACCAAGCAGGGCAACCGGCGCAGCGAGCACCTGCTGCGTGAGGCCGAACTGTGGTGCGCCACTGCGAGCGTCCGCACTGGGGGCGCCTACCCGTACGAGGCGCTGGACCGGCTCTGGAAGCTCGTGCTGCTCCAGCAGTTCCACGACATCCTGCCCGGGTCCTCCATCCATTGGGTGCATCGTGAGGCGGTGGCGAACTACGCCGCCATAGCCACGGAACTGCACGATCTGATCGCCGGATCGCAGCGCGCTCTGGCCGGTACCGGCCCTGGCCGGGTGATCTTCAACGCCGCGCCGCACGGTCGCGACGGAATCCCGGCGCTGGGCGCGGCGTCGGACGCCGTAGCGTCCTGCGCCACGCCGTCGCGTGAGGGTGACGGGTGGTTGCTCGACAACGACCTGCTGCGGGTGCGCTTGGACGGCCGCGGGCTGATCACGTCCGTCTTCGACCTGGCCGCCGATCGTGAAGTGCTCGCCCCCGGCACCCTCGGCAATCTGTTGCAACTGCATCCGGACACGCCCGTTCTCTTCGACGCGTGGGACATCGACTCGTACTACCGCAACACCGTCACCGATCTCGTCGAGGCGTCCTCCGTCGAGGCGGCCGACGGCGGCGTGCGGGTGGTGCGGCACTTCGGCGACTCCGCGATCACCCAGGTGGTGTCGTTGCCGATGGCAGACAAGCGAGTCGACATCGACACCGAGATCGACTGGCACGAGTCGGAGAAGCTGCTCAAGGCCGGGTTCGACGTCGACGTCACGACGCAGCGCTGCGCGGCTGAGATCCAGTTCGGGCACGTCTACCGCCCGACGCACAGCAACACCAGTTGGGACGCGGCCAAGTTCGAAGTCTGCGCGCACCGCTGGGTGCATGTCGGCGAGCCCGGCTACGGCGTGGCCGTCGTCAACGATTCGACGTACGGCCACGACGTCACCCGCCGCGAGCGCGCCGGCGCAGGGATGTCGACGATGGTGCGGCTGTCGCTGGTGCGTGCGCCGCGCTCGCCGGACCCGGTGGCCGACCAGGGCCTGCACCGACTGCGCTACGCCCTGGTGCCCGGCGCCGACATCCTCGACGCGGTGCGCGCGGGGTATGCAATCAATCTGCCGCTGCGCGAAGTGAGCGGGTCAGTCGACGCGGTGGCGCCGCTCGTGGACGTCGACAACGACGGGGTGGTGATCGAATCGGTCAAGCTGGCCGACGACAAGTCCGGCGACGTCGTGGTGCGGTTCTACGAGGCCCAGGGTGCGCGGGCGGGCGCCCGGGTCACCACGTCATTCGACTATCGTGACGTGCACGCAGTGGACCTGCTGGAACGCCCGCGCAACGAGCCAGGGGTGTTGGCCGGGTCCAGCGAAGTGGTCCTGGCCCTGCGCCCATTCCAGATCCTCACCCTGCGCTTTTCCACTTCACCCAGTTGAGTGGTGCCGTTTGTTGCGCGAATGGTGCAGCACTGGCGGCCTACTCGTCCTCGGTCGCAGCACTCACCGAAAGCTGGCGCTGGAGGACCGAGCTCGGTTCGGCGGGTCGAATGCGCCTTATTGTCGTCCGAGCCGTTTACTTTCTCCGAAGACGGTTAGCCGGCGAAACGCACTCCGCGGTTATCGGGACCTTTCCGCGCTGAGATCGGGAGCTCGGCGCAAGGTTATGCGACCGGGGCTGCCAGTTCGTTGATTTCCCCGGCGATCAGCAACACAGCGTCGAGGCCGACGAGCCGAATCAGTCGCTGGTTGCGGGCATTGAGCCCGGTCAGGATGAGGGTGCCCCGGCGCGCCAGAAAAGCCTGGTGCGCCTCGGTGATGGCTTCCAGGCCGGAGCTGTCGATGAACGCGAGGCCGGACAGGTCCGCGCGGACATACTGGCGCCCCATGTCGAGGTGATATTGCAGGCAGGCGCCAAGCAACGGGGCGTCAGCGGCGTCAAGTTCCCCGGCCAGTCGAAGCGTGGCTCGGGTGGCGTCGCATTTGGTGAGCGTTACCGTCAGACCGGAACCAGCCCAACACGGTCCTAACGAGGTTTCCTGCATGTGCGACATGGGGACGCTCCAGGTGGCTCCCTCGCGGTCACTTTTTGACCCGGCCTCATTTCTACCTCAGGGCGAAAACATGCTCAAGCGGCAAGAATGTGCAACGGCAGTACCTGTCACCGTGTTCTGCTCATGCATGGTGGTCCAATGCGGATGACCGTCGTCGAACGCCTGGATCGATTTCAGCGCAGGCATCCGCAGGCGGGCCTGCCGATCGCGGTCATATACAAATTCGCTGACGACCAGGGCACGTATCTGGCTGCATTGATCACCTACTACGGGTTCTTGTCGCTGTTCCCGTTGCTGTTGTTGATGTCGACCATCCTGAACTTCGCGCTGGCCGGAAATGCCGCCATGCAGCACGACGTGCTGAATTCCGCCCTGGGCCAGTTCCCGGTCGTCGGAGCCCAACTGAGCGACCCGCGCGGGGTCTCGGGCAGCGGCATCGGCCTCGCGGTGGGCATCCTCGGCACCCTGTACGGCGGCCTGGGAGTGGCCCAAGCTCTGCAGAACGCGATGAACACGATCTGGCGCGTGCCGCGCAACTCCCGCCCCAATCCGATCAAGAGTCGCGGCCGCAGTCTGCTGCTGCTGCTCATCGCCGGTCTGGCCTTCGCGCTGACCACCGTGCTCTCGGCGCTGAGTGCGGCCGCCGGTTCGTACGGTACGAGCGTCGCCGGCGGACTCAAGGTGGTGCTGCTGGTGCTCTCCATGGCGGTCAACGCGGCCGTGTTCACCGCGGGCTTCCGCTTCGCGACGGCCCGCGACATCTCCGTCCGGCAGACCCTGCCCGGCGCGATCGCGGGCGCCGCCGCGTGGCAGGTCCTGCAGATCTTCGGTACCGCCTACGTCGGAGGCGTGGTCAAGAACGCCTCGGCGGTGAACAGCGTGTTCGCCCTCGTCCTCGGTCTCATCGCCTGGATCTACGTCGAGGCGTTCGTCGTGGTCCTGGCCGCTGAGTACAACGCCGTGCGCGCGGAGCACCTGTATCCGCGTGCGCTGCTGACCCCCTTCACCGATGACGTCGACCTCACCGCGGCTGACCACGCGGCCTACACCCACCAGGCCAAGGCGCAGCGCGCGAAGGGGTTCCAGGACATCACCGTGACGTTCAGCCCCGAGGACTCCGACGCTGCTGATGAGCCCGCGCCGCCGGCCGGGGACTAGCCGGCCGCCCGCCGCAGCAGAGTCGCCATCGCGGGTAAGCCGAAGAATTCGGCGATCTCCAGTGCCGAGCGCCCCCCGCCTGCCGGGTCGGCGCCGGCCTCGAGCAAGGCCTGGACGCTGTCGCTCGACTGCCGGAAGACGGCGGCACCCAGAGCCGTCTGACCCCGGTCGTTGACCCGCTCGGGATCGGCGCCGCGCTCGAGCAGCGCCCGGACCGTCTCGGGATGATCGTGATAGGCGGCCAGGATCAGCAGCGAGTCGCCGGCTGCGCTGGTCAGGTTGGCCGGCACGCCGGCGTCGATCGCCGCGGCCAGCTGCTCGGTCGAGCCCTCGCGGGCCAGGTCCAGCAGGCTGCGCAGGTAGTCGAGTTCCTCTGCGGTGAGTGCCTCGGGCATCACGCCAGCCTAGCCAGCTGCCCAACCACACTTGACTAAGTCCAGACAAGGGACGAGGGTGGATGATGTGTATTCGGCCGCGCAAGACCTGCGTAGCAAGGGCCTCCGGGTGACCGCGCAGCGCCAAGCCGTGCTCGCCGTCTTGGCCGACAAACCGCACGCGACGGCCGCCGAACTGGCAGCTCAGCTGGACGACGGTGGGGTCCAGGACGCCGGAATGTCCAAGCAGGGCCTCTACAACGTGCTCGACGATCTGACCCGGGTCGGGCTGGTGCGCTGCATCCAGTCGGCCCGCTCGGCCGCCCGCTACGAGGTGCGTGTCGGCGACAACCACCACCATGTCGTGTGCAGGACCTGCGGCCGGATGGAAGACATCGACTGTGCGGTCGGCGCCGCGCCCTGCCTCGAACCGGCGCAGGCGGCGGGGTTTCTGCTCGATGAAGCCGAAGTGACCTGGTGGGGCGTCTGTGCGACCTGCCGCTATGAGACCAGGGCGCCAATCGCGCTTCGAGGCGAACAACCATTGCTAGCGAAGGAGATCTGATGACTGACGTCGCATCGCAAGGCTCTGAGCACGACGACGACCGCGCAGTGCTGACCAACCGGCAGGGCCACTCGGTCTATGACAACCAGAACCAGCGCACGGTTGGCCCGCGCGGGCCGGCCACGCTGGAGAATTACCAGTTCCTGGAGAAGATCAGTCACTTCGACCGGGAGCGGATCCCGGAGCGGGTGGTGCACGCCCGCGGCGCCACGGCCTTCGGCTACTTCGAGGCATATGGCGCGCTGGGCGACGAGGACATCTCGCAGTTCACCCGGGCCACGCTGTTCCAGGAGAAGAACAAGCGCACCGAACTGGCCGTCCGCTTCTCCACTGTCGCCGGCGGCCGCGACTCCTCCGAGGTGGCGCGCGACCCGCGTGGCTTCGCGGTGAAGATGTACACCGAGGACGGCAACTGGGATCTCGTCGGCAACAACCTCGCGGTCTTCTTCATCCGCGACGCGATCAAGTTCCCGGACTTCATCCACTCGCAGAAGCCCGACCCGGTCACGTTCGAACGGCAGATCGCCAACCGGGTCTTCGACTTCATCAGCCAATCGCCCGAAGCGATGCACATGGTGACGATGGTGTTCGGTCCGCGCGGCATCCCGTCCTCCTACCGGACGATGCAGGGCTTCGGGGTCAACACCTACAAGTGGGTGAACGCGCAGGGCGACACCACGCTGGTGAAATACCACTGGATCCCGAAACAAGGGGTGAAGTCGCTGACCGCGGCGCAGGCCGCCGAGATCCAGGGCACCGAACTGGGCTCGCACACCAAGGACCTCTACGCCGCCATCGAGCGCGGTGACTACCCCGAGTGGGAGCTGAAGGTCCAGCTGATGGAGGACCACGACCACCCCGAGCTCGACTTCGACCCGCTCGATGACACCAAGACCTGGCCCGAGAACGACTTTCCGCTCAAGGCCGTCGGCCGGATGGTGCTCGACCGGGTGCCCGAGAACATATTCGCCGAGAACGAGCAGATCGCTTTCGGCACTGGCGTGCTCGTCGACGGCCTGGACTTCAGCGACGACAAGATGCTCGTCGGCCGCACGTTCAGTTACAGCGACACCCAGCGTTACCGGGTCGGGCCGAACTACCTGCAGCTTCCGGTCAACCAAGCCAAACACGCCACGGTACGCACCAACCAGCGCGACGGTCAGATGGCTTTCTACGTCGACACCGCGGGGCAGAACCCGCACGTCAACTACGAGCCGTCGATCACCGGCGGCCTGCGCGAGGCTACCGCTCCGCCGCACGACGAGCAGGGCCCGGTCATCAACGGCCGGCTGACCCGCAAGCGAATCGAGCGGACCGATGACTACACCCAGGCCGGCCAGCGCTACCTGCTGTCGGAGGGGTGGGAGCAGGACGACTTGGTCGCCAACCTCACCGACGCACTGAGCCAGTGCGAGCGCCCCATCCAGGAGCGGATGATCTGGCACCTGTTCATGTGCGAGGACGAACTGGGCCGCCGCGTCGGTGAGGGCATCGGAATCGGCGCCGACGACGTCCGGGACCTGTCGCCGCTGGCCTCGCAAACGCTGACCGAGGCGGAGCTGGAGCGGGCAGCCAATCTGGGCAAGAACGGCCCACGCGACGTCACGGGACTGGTCATGACGCACTGCGTGCCGAACGAGAACGCCACCGTCTGAGGGCGGCCATCGCCAGCACGAGGGCGCGCCGGCTCATCCCCTAGGGCGACCCGAAGCACGCCTGGGTCCAGGAAGGTACCTGAGCGTGGATCTGCTCGAGCAACTCCGGGCCAGCCGGATCGTCCCGGTCGTCCGAGTCGGCACGGCGCACGAGGCGCTCGAGCTCGCCGAGCGATGCGTACAGGCTGGCCTGCGCACCATCGAGTTCACGGCCACGACGGCCGGGTGGGACGCCGCGATTCGCGCTGCCCGCGCCGACTGGCCTCAGCTCGTCGTCGGTGCCGGCACGCTGCGTACGGGAGACGACGCCGAACGCGCAGCAGAGGCTGGGGCGCAGTTCCTGGTTAGCCCGATGCCGGCGGCAGGAGTTCGGACGGTGGCTGAGCGGCTCGGATTGCCTTTTGTGGAAGGGGGTTTCACTCCGGCTGAGGTGGCAGCGGCCGCCGCGCGCGGCCCGGCCAAGCTGTTCCCGGCGCACGTCGGCGGTCCGGCTTATCTGCGTTCGCTGCTCGCAGTGCTGCCGGGTGCGGCGATCGTGCCCACCGGAGGGATCGTGCTGGCCGACGTGTCGCAGTGGCTCGCGGCCGGCGCGCTGGCCGTCGGCGTCGGCTCCGACCTCACCGCCGCCGGTGACATCGCGGGACGGGTTGACCAGGCGCTGGCCGGAGTGGGCGAAGCATGACAATCGTCGACGCCAAGGTCATCGTGACCAGCCCCGGGCGCAACTTCGTCACGCTGAAGCTGACCACCGACGACGGGATCACCGGAATCGGAGACGCCACGCTGAACGGGCGCGAACTGGCGGTGGCCAGCTATCTGGAGGACCACCTGTGCCCGATGCTGCTCGGCCGTGACCCGGCCCGAATCGAGGACACCTGGCAGTACCTGTACAAGGGCGCGTACTGGCGCCGCGGACCGGTGACGATGACCGCGATCGCGGCGATCGACACCGCGCTGTGGGACATCAAGGCCAAGGTCGCGGGGCTGCCGCTCTACCAACTGCTCGGCGGGCGCTGCCGTGCGGGCGCCACGGTCTACGGACACGCGAACGCGGCCAGCATCCCCGAACTGGTGGACGAGGTCGCCCGCTACCTCGAGCGGGGTTACCGCGCGGTGCGGGTGCAGGCCGGTGTGCCCGGACTCGACACCGTCTACGGGGTGAGCAAGGACAAGGACTTCTACGAGCCGGCGACGGCCGGGGCGGTGCCCGAGGAGGCGGTCTGGTCCACGGAAAAATACCTGCGCTCCGCCCCGGAGATGTTCGCAGCGGTCCGCGACGCCCACGGCTTCGACGTGAAGCTGCTGCACGACGTGCACCATCGACTGACGCCCATCGAGGCAGGTCGACTGGGCAAGAGCATCGAGGACTATCAGTTGTACTGGCTGGAGGATCCGGTGCCGGCCGAGCTTCAGGAGGGCTACCGGCTGATCAGAGCTCACACCACGACGCCGATCGCTGCGGGCGAGGTATTCAACTCGATCTGGGACTGCCAGCAGCTGATCACCGAACAGCTGATCGACTTCATCCGCGCCACGGTCGTGCACGCCGGCGGCATCACCCACCTGCGTCGGATCTTCGCCCTGGCCGAGCTATATCACGTGCGCTCGGGCTCGCACGGCGCGACCGACCTGTCCCCGGTCTGCATGGCGGCGGCGTTGCACGTCGACGTGTCCATCCCGAACTTCGGGCTGCAGGAGTACATGCCGCACACCGAGGCGACCGACGAGGTGTTCCCGCACTCCTACCACTTCGGCGACGGTTACCTCTATCCCGGCGAGGAACCGGGCCTGGGTGTGGAGATCGACGAGATCGCCGCGGCCCGGTACCCGTACCGGCCCGCCTACCTGCCGGTGAACCGGTTGACCGACGGCACGGTGCACAGCTGGTGAGCTACGACGTCCTGGTGATCGGCGAGGTCCTGGTCGAGCTGTCCACATCCGGTCCGCTGCGCTCCGGTACGGACCTGAGGCTGGGTTTCTCCGGTGACGCGCTCAACGTCGCGGCGGCGGCGGCTGCGGCCGGGGCGCGCACGGGGCTGCTCGCCCGCGTCGCCGACGACGAGCTGGCCGACGGGTTGTTCGAGCGGGTTGCCGAGCTGGGTGTCGACACCACCTTGCTCAAGCGGGTCGCCGGCCAGCAGGGCGTGTACATCGTGACCGTCGACCCGGGCGGGGACCAGGAGTTCGTCTACGTCCGCTCCGGCAGTGCGGGCTCGACCCTGGAGCCGGGCGACCTCGACGACATCGACGTCCTCGGTGCAGGAGCCGTGGTGGCCAGCGGGATCACCTGCGCGCTGTCGGCCCGGGCGCAGGCCACGGTGCTGCGCGCGGCGCAGCGGGCGAGCAGATTCGTCTACGACCCCAACCTGCGGCTGCGGCTGACCACAGCCGACCAGGCGCGGGTGGCCCTGCGTGAGATCGCCCCCTACGCCGCACTCGTCACGCCGGCGGCCCCCCTCGAGACCCGCCTGTTGCTCGACACCGATGACCCGGCCGCGGCCGCCGCGGCCTGCCGGACGCTGGGCGCCACCGCCGTTGCGGTGACCTGCGGACCGGACGGGGTGATCCTCGATTCCGGGGCCGGACCCACTCACCTGCCCGCGGTGCCTGCGCAGCGCCTGGTCGATCAGACCGGCGCGGGTGACAGCTTCGTCGGTACCGTCGCGGCTCGGCTGGTGGCCGGGGACCCGCTCGAGACGGCAGTGCGGCTCGGCTGTGCAGCCGCCTCACTGTCGCTGGTCGGGCAGGGCGGCACCGGCCGGGTGCCCTCGTTGGCAGAGACCCGTGCGCACGCTGCGTCGGTCGGTGCGCCCTGACCGCGGCCGTGCCACTGGCGCACCGTGTCGGCGACCTGGCGCTGGGTTCGTCCCACGGCAGCTCGGTGACGTGATATGACCCGCCGACTCGGCTTCGGTGCGCTGGACGAGCTGCCGGCTTCGGTGGGCCCGCAGGTCGATCCGCGCTCGGTGTCGGTCGGCATCGTGCACCTGGGCATCGGCGCGTTTCACCGCGCGCACCAGGCCGTGTTCACCGAGGCGGCGATGGCGGCGACCGGTGACCTCGGGTGGGGGGTGTGCGGGGTCAGCCAGCGCAGCCGCACTGTTGTCGACCAGCTCGCGCCGCAGGACGGGCTCTACGCAGTGCTCGAACGTTCCGCCGCCGGGGCCAGCGCACGCGTCGTCGGGGCGGTACGCGAGGTGGTCTGCGCAACAGACGACGTGGCATCCGTGCTGGCCCGCATCGCAGCGCCGAGCACGCACGTCCTCACGCTGACCGTGACCGAGAAGGGCTACCGGCTGCGGCCGGCCACCGGTCGCCTGGACCTGGCCGACCCCGAGGTGGTCGCCGACCTGGTGGGCCGCCCGCCGCGCACGGTCGTCGGCCAGGTGGTGCGCGGGCTGGAACGCCGCATGCGCGCCGATGCCGGGCCGATCACGGTCGTGTGCTGCGACAACCTGCCGGCCAACGGCAGTGTCCTACGTCGACTCGTCGGTGACTTCTGCGACCGGCTGCCCGACTCACCGGGGCTGGCCGGCTGGATCGCGCAGTTCGTGCGCTTTCCCGCGACGATGGTCGACCGGATCGTGCCCGTCGCCGTCGAAGCCGACCGCACCGAGGTCACCCGCGTGCTGGGTCTGCGCGACGAGGGCACGGTGGTCGCCGAGCCGTTCCGGCAGTGGGTTATCGAGGACGATTTCGCCGGGGCCCGCCCGACCTGGGAGCGGGCCGGCGCCACGCTCACCGACGATGTCGCGCCCTACGAGACGATGAAGCTGCGGCTGCTCAACGGCAGCCATTCCGCGCTGGCCTACCTCGGCGGGCTGGCCGGCTGCGAGTTCATCGCGAACGCGGTGCGCACCGCCGGGCTGGGCGAGTTGGTGCATCGGCTGATGGCGGAGGTGCGTCCCACGTTGCCGGTGCCCGCCGGTTTCGACGTCACCGACTACAGCGCGGTCTTGCTCGATCGGTTCGCCAACCCGGCGCTGCGGCACCGCACGGTCCAGGTTGCCATGGACGGCAGCCAGAAGCTGCCGCAACGCTTGCTGGCTACCGCGCGCGACCTGCTCGCCGACGGTGCCTCGCCGCGGCTGACCGCGTTCGCGGTGGCCGGTTGGATGCGTTACGTCACGGCCGGGCACAACGAGGGCGGCAGCCCGCTGCCGGTCGACGATCCAATGGCCGTGCGCATCGCGGCGGTGACGGCCGGCACCGACTCGCCCCGCGCAGTCTGCGGCGCGTTGTTGGGCCTCACCGAGATCTTCGGCGACGACCTCTCCGGCGACCCGGTCTTCGCCGGCCTGGTGCTCGACGGGCTGGAGCGGCTGACCGGCAACGGCGTAGCCAAGGCCGTCCGCGGCGTCCTGGGCAGCTGAACAGGGAAACCCAACCGGGTCGCCTGCTCGGGAGTCGCAGCTCGTGGTGTCGGTCTACGCGTCCCGGGCACGCCGCGTTAGCCGACCGCGACGCAGGCCCCGGCAGGACTCAGGGCGCTGGGGTGACCAGGTCGTGGTCGAAGGCGAAGACGACGGCGGCGGCCCGGTCGCGTAGCTGCAGCTTGGCGAAGACGTGATTGATGTGGGTCTTCACGGTGCCCTCGCTGACCACCAGGTCGGCGGCGATCTCGGCGTTCGTGCGACCCCGCCCGATCAGAGCCAGCACGTCACGCTCCCGGCTGGTCAGCGCATCCAGCGCGGCATCGGGGTGAGCACTCGGCGCAGCCGACCGGTAGATCGCCAGCACCCGCCCGGTCACCGCCGGGTCGAGCCATGCACCGCCCTGGGCCACCACCCGGACCGCCCGCTGCAGGTCCTCCGCAGGCACCCCTTTGAGGATGAAGCCGGACGCCCCGGCCCGCAGCATGCCGGCCAACACCTCGTCGTCGTCGAATGTCGTCAAGGCCAGCACCGGCGGCGCATTGTCCGTGCGCCGCAACGATCGGGTCGCCTGCACGCCGTCGACCACCGGCATCCGCACGTCCATCAGTACGACGTCCGGCCGCAGGGCGGAAACCGCAGCGCCGACCCCGCTGCCGTCTGCGCACTCCCCGACGACGTCGAATCCGAACTGCGTGCGCAGGATGCCACGTAACCCGGCCCGCACCAGGTCCTGGTCGTCGACCAGAAGCACCCGGATCATGTCGCGGCCTCGCGCAGTCGATGAGCATCGAGAGGCAACGTGGCCCGCACCAGCCAACCTCGACCACCCGGGCCGGCCGCACAGGTGCCGCCGAGCGATTCGGCTCGCTCCTGCATGCTGAGCACGCCCGACCCGGTGCCCGCACCAGGAGGGCCGGCACTGTCGACGGCCACGTCGACGGAGCCGACCGACACACTGAGCCGTACCGCGATCGAGGAACCCGGCGCGTGCTTGATCGCGTTGGTCATGGCCTCCTGCACGATGCGGTACACCGCGAGCCCGGCTGTGGCCGGCAGCAACGACGTGTCTCCGACTACGGTCAGACTCACGTCGACGCCGGCCGAGCGGAAGCGCTGCACCAGCGCCGGCACCTCACTCGCGCCGGGCAGCGGTGCGGTCGCTGCGATGTCACCGTCCTGGCGTAGCAGGCCGACCGCCGAGCGCACCTCGGCCAGGCTCTCCCGACCCAACCGCTCGGCCTCGGCCAGCGAGCGGGCAGCGTCGGCCGGGTCGAACTCGACGGCCAACCGGGCGCTGGTGACGTGCAGCAGGGAGACGGTCAGCGTGTGCGCGATGACGTCGTGCAGTTCGCGGGCGATGCGGTTCCGCTCCTCGGTCTTGGCCGTGTCGGCGAGCCCGGCCTGGGCTGCGCGCAGCTGCGATACCAGGTCGCGTTCGTGGCGCACCAGCCCACCGGCCAGGGCAGCAAGTGTCGTGCCCGCCATCCACGCGGCCCAGCCCGGGTCGGACTCGGCCCAGAGCCACTCGGCGCCGAACAGGGCCAGCGCACCGACCCATACGACCAGACCCGCGCGGCGGCCGCCGACCAGCGCGCACCACATGGCGAGCAGGCACACCGCGAACCAGCCGACGTTGCTGGAGGTGCCGTGGCCGATGACGGCGATCCCGGCAATAGCCAGGGCCGCGTAGAGCAGAATCAGCGGGCGCCGCGGCTCAACCAGCAGCGGACCCATGGCGAGGCTCACTGCAGCGGCGAGGTAGGCCACCGGGGGATTGGGTCGGGCCGACACCAGAGCGACGACGACGAATGCCACCAGGACGACGGCCGGCACCCACTTCGCGCGCGACGGCAGGAACGGGCCGGGGGTTGCCGCCGCGGTCCCGGTCACACCGCGGATCCTACGGCTCACAGCACCGAGCGACGGGCCGCGACGGCGGTTGCGGCCACGGCCAGCAGCGCCACGACGACCAGCGAGCCGGAGGCCGTACCCAGACCCAACCACGGCTCGCGCACCGCGTTGGTGACCAACGTCAGCGGCAACCGGTCGGCGATGTTGCGCAGTACTGAGCCCATCACGTTCGGTGGCGGCCCGCCGGCGCCCAGCAGGAACGAGGGGAAGAACAGCAGCAGACCGACGGCCTGGGCAGCCCGCGCCGAAGGCAGCAGCGTCCCGAGCAGCACACCGAGGCTGACGAAGCCGAGTGCACCGAGTGCCAGCGCAACACCCACCCGCCACCCGTCGTGCACAGCGGGGATTCCGTACACCGGCGCCGCGACAATCAGCAGCAGCACGCAGGCGATTGTCGTCGTCACCATGCCCACGACGAGCTGTGCTATCGCGAATGACCAGCGCGGGAACCCGGCCGCGGCGAAGCGCCGAAGCACTCCCCTTTCGCGGTAGGACGCCAAGTGGACAGGCACCATGACCAACCCTGTCGCTGCGATCACCACCGTGAGATAGGACGCCACGTACCAGTGCGAGGGGTTGACGCCGCCGAAGGCGTCGTCGGGCTTGGTTCCGAACGATCCACCGATGATCAACATGGTGACGATCGGGAACACGAACACGAACGTGAGTACCAAGGGGTCACGCGTCATCAATTTCAGCTCGGCGCGCACCAGGCGGCCAACCGCAGTATTCATCGACGTCCTCCATCGAATTCATCCTCGACCGCCGCGTCCGCGGACGGTTCGTCATCGAGCAGTCCGAGCAGCGCGTCCTCGAGATCCGGGACCTGAACGCTCAGGTCGTCGGGCACCGCGCCGGCGTGCACGAGCACCGCCCCGACGTGCGCGATCATCCGGCGATCGCCATGCACGGCAACCCGGTGCCCGTCCCACTGCACGTCCTGCACTCCGCCCAGGCGGCGCAGCTCAGCCAGAGGCGGGGTGGCCGCGCTGAACCGGACGGTGGCTCGCCGGCCGTGGCGGTCCACCAGGTCCGCGGGCCGTCCGGCATCGAGCACCTGGCCGTCGCGCATCACGATCACGCGGTCACAGAGTTCCTCGGCCTCGTCGATCTCGTGAGTCACGAGGAGCACGGTGGTGCCCGCGGCGTGCAGCTGGCGCACCGCGGCCCACACGTTGCGTCGCGCGGACGGGTCAAGGCCCTGTGTCAGCTCGTCGAGAATCACCAGCCGAGGGCGATTGAGCAGTGCCAGTACCAGGAACAGCCGCTGCCGCTCCCCGCCGCTCAATGATGAGAAGGCGGACCTGCGTCGCTCGACCAGGCCGAACCGCTCGAGCAGGCCGGTGCCGTCACTGCAGCGCGACGTGGCAAACAGCTCGACGGCCTCGGCGACCCGCAACCGGTCCGGCAGACCTGAGTCCTGGAGCTGGCTGCCGATCAGCGGCCGCAGCCGCTCGGCCTGCGTGACCGGGTCGAGGCCCAGCACCCGCAGGGTCCCGGCATCGGGCTTGCGCAGACCTTGAATGCATTCGACCGTCGTGGTCTTCCCGGCACCGTTCGCACCGATCAGGCCGACGATCTCCCCGGCGTGGACGTCGAGGTCCAGCCCGTCCACCACCACCCTGGTCCCGTACGTCTTGCGCAGTCCTCGGACGGTCACGACATCGAGTTCGCTCATGCCTTCGATCGTGCCGAGGCCGCCGCGCCCGCACATCAGCCCGCGGATGGAACCTCGCCTCGGCCTGCGGGTGGAGACGGCGTGGGCAGGTACCCCGTTGCCGCGGCGGCGAAACTAACAGCACGTGACAAGTTGGTGACACGGCTGTTAGGAAGCCCACCCGAGCGACGCCTCTGCTTCAACCTTCCCTGGACACCCGCGAACGGTGGGCTGTCGTCGGCAAGCCAGGAAAGGGGAGACGTCGTGGCATTCCACTCGGCATCCCTCAAGCGTTGGACCAAGGCAATTACGGCAGTCGCGATGACCGTCGCGGTGTTGCCGGCGCTGCAGTTCGCTGCCGCGTCTCCAGCGGTAGCCGACACCGGCCCGGGCAGCATCACGCTGCACGTCCAGAGCGCCCGGTCGGTCAACGCCGGTGCCGGCTTCGTGCACAAGGACGACCCTGTCACGAAGTACAAGTGGCTGATCAACGTCGACGACACCGGCAACCCCGGCACCGCTGCCCAGCCCGGCATCAACAACTGCCTGCCGGCATCTGCGCCTGGTGGCAGCGCCGACCCGCAGTACGCGGACAACTGCCAGTGGCCATCCACCCGCCCCACCTCGGGTGCCGCTCCGATCGCGGCCCAGGGAACCGAAGCCGATCTGAACGACGGCACTGCGCTCGACAACCTGCCCGCCGGCAAGTACCTGATCTCGGTGACGGCCGACGGCTTCAAGATCGACGGCACACACTTCACCGTGCAGTCCGGCACCACGTCCAGGGTGACGGTCGCCATGAACCCCACACCGCTGCCGCTGACCACCCTGCGCATTGAGGTCTTCAACGACAACGCGCCCGTCGACGCGACGTACGAGGTCGACGCCGAGCGGGGGCTGTCCGGCTTCAGTGCCGCGATCACCGACGTCATGGGCCTGGTGAGCACGGACTACTACGGCAATGCGCTGTGCACGAAATACATGCACACGAACGGCACCCGCCTGTTCACCGACGCGCAGCGCCCGAACCTGCCCATCGCGTTCGACGCAGGCAAGCCGGTCATCGACCCCGCCTCGACCGGGCGGTGCCTCAGCGACGCCACCGGGCTGATCAAGATTCCGAACCTGGGTCCGAACCGCTACGGCGCGACGGTGACCCCGCCGGCGCCGGCCACCGGTCAGACCTACCAGTGGGTGCAGACCACAACCCTTGAAGGCGGCCACGACCACGACATCTGGTCACAAGAGGGCGCGACCGGCTACGACACCGAGCAGACCAAGGGGGCCGAACTGGTGCCGTCGGTGCAGTTCGGCTTTGTGCGCACGCAGGCGATCGCGTTGCCGCGCCGTGGTGCTGCTCCCACGGGTGAGATCACGGGCGTGGCGATCGCGGGCCTGCCCTACATCGGTGGCCAGAACGGCCAGGTCGTTCCGGAGACCGGCTTCGCCGGTGCCAAGTCCGGCGGACCCATCAAGCAGCCCTGGATCGCGCTGTCCGATCTCGGCGCCGGTGACGCGCAGGTGTACGTCGGCCGCGGTGCGGTCGACGGCACCTTCGACATCAAGAACGTGCCGGACGGTACGTACCAGCTGTCGATTTGGGACGACGACCAGGACTACATCCTATGGAGCTTCAACGTCGAGGTGACGAACGGGCAGACCACCAACGTCGGAAACAAGATGATCGTCGGTTGGTTCTCGCACATCTACGGCAAGGTATTCGTCGACTCCAACGGAAACGGCAAGCAGGACACCGGTGAGCGGGCCGTCCCGTCGTTCGCCCTGACCGTCCGCGAGCGCGACAACTCGCTGATGGACCAAGCCACCAACACCGCCTCGACAGACACCAACGGTTCGTATGACATCCGTGAGGCCTACCCCCTGGGCAAGTGGCTCGTTCTCGAGGCCTTCAACACCCGGTACAAGACGACCGGCATCACCTACAAGGGTGAGAACGAGACCAAGGCCACGACCAAGCTCGGCTCGCTGGTCGACCTGAACTTCCTGCCGATCATCGGCCTCGGCGGCGAGATCGACTGGGGCGTGCAGCCCTACGACCCGGGTACCAACGGCGGCATCGTCGGCACGGTCACCTACGACACGACCCGCAACGAACTCGATCCCGCGGACGCCGCTACTGAGCCCTACCAGCCGGGCATCCCGGACGTTCCGGTGCGGCTGTTCGTGCCCAAGGCATGCACGGCAGCCCCGGCCAACCAAGACAACGAATGCCGCCAGGGATACCAGATCGTGCCGCTCCAGATCCAGGACCCGAACGACGCCACCACGATGATCGACAACCCGGCCGCTGACCGCGGCGCGTTCGTCAAAGGCCCTGAGATCCAGGATGCGTACACCTCAGAGACGTGGCAGGCACCGCGCGGGTGCACCGCCCGGCAGTACAACGGCCAGCCGCTGACCGACCAGCAGGCGTTGCCGGCGTTCGGTCCCGACGCGAACACGCTGTGCGTCGAGGCACCCATGCAGGGAATTGCCGTGGGCCCGAGCGACGCCACGACTGGGGCTGCGTCGCAGACCGTCAACGGCAACTACGGCTTCGCGACATCGAAGCTCAACCTGTACGCGCCGGGCAATACGAACAACCCGGCGCCCAACCACGATCTACCGCTGTACGCAAACCTCGCCGAGGCCGGCTACGACGAGCAGGATCTGCCCGCGATCGACTACATCGTCTCCGTCGACATTCCTAACGATCCGGTCGATGGCAAGCCGATGTACAAGGTGACCAGCGAAGCGGACGTCAACGTCTTCGATGGCAACACCTACCTGCCGCAGGAGAACTACCCGCCGGCCACCCCCGCCGCCGCGAACGACCCGGCCGGGCCCCCGGATGCCACTCCGTTGCCACCGTCCCAGCCGCCGTCGCAGCAGGCCGGCATCATCTCGCCCTGCGTCGGTGCGCTGCACACCGTGCACGTGACCAACGATGCGTTCAACGCCGGTGGCGGCAGCCCGTTCGAGGGCTACGACCGACCGTCCTGCGTTGACAAGCTGGTCGCGGTGCGGGCGAACCAGGCGACCGCCCCGAACTTCAACCTCTTCACCGACGTGCCGCTGCCGACCCACTTCTGGGGACTCACCCTGAACGACCTCGGCCTGACTTTGGACAAGCGCAGCGTCAACTACGGCGAGGCCCAGGGCCTGCCCTTCGCCCCGGTGGGCCTCTACGACTGGGCGGGCCGCCTGGTCGACACCACGCACACTGACTTCAACGGCCTCTACGAAGCGCTCGAACCGTCGACTGACACCTACAACTGCCCGGTGCCGGCTGGACCGTGCCCGAACATGTATCGCTTCGTGGGCAACGACCCGGGGCAACCCGGTGCCCTGAATGCCGACTACAACCCCCGGTTCCGAACGATTGCCACGAACTTCCAAGGCTGGCCCGGGCTATACACGGTCACCGACGAGGCGCCCACCCAAGTGGCTGCCACCGCACTGGCCCCGGACACCACGGTGGCCAACCCGACGATGTGCGACCTGGGTCCGACCGCACCGCAGTTGCTGTCGGTCGACCGTCCCTACACCCGCAAGAACGCGAATGTCGCCAACCGGACGGTCACGGTCAACGGGTTCGGATTCGGCGCTGCCGCGGGCGTACTCAAGCTGAACGGGGCGGCCACCCCCACGGCGTCGTGGGCGGACAAGAAGATCACCTTCCCGGTGCCGGCCAACTTCTCCGGCCCGCTCGCGCTGAGCATCACCAACACGTCCGGTCTGAGCAGCGTCAACGGGCTCACGATCCAAGCGCTGGATGCGGTGGGAGTAGCGGGTAGTTCGGCCACGAGCCCCGCGCTGCTCGAGGTCGGGCCGGGCAAGCCCTATTCGACGATCCAATCAGCGCTCGAAGCGGCCCGGCCCACCACCGCAAAGCGTTACTGGCTCGTGGTGGTGTGGCCCAATGCTCAGACGAGCGCCAACCCACAGGGCGAGTACACCGAGAACCTGATCCTGCACCACCAGGTGAAGATCCAGGGCGTCGGGCCCGGTGGCTTCGACTCGGCCGGAACCTTTGTGCCGGGCTCGATCATCGACGGCTCAGGCTTCAACGCCGACAACCAGAGCGGTACCGACTGGGTGAACCTGCTCGGCGGCCTGAGGTACTCGGGTGACCCCGCCGTCCCGGACGCCGCCGCGGTGACCGTGCTCGATGACCCGAACGGTGCGGTTGTCCCGGCGAGCTACCCGCTCACCCTTGACGGGTTCACTGTCACTGGCGGCGCGCAGTCGGACTTGCCGGTCAACATCAACGAGATCAACGGCGGGATCACGACGCCGTACGGTGCGACCGGCGCGCTGGTTACCCAGGGCGGTGGCGTGTACGTGCACAACAACGTGCGCAACCTGCATGTGACCGACAACATCATCCGAGGCAACGGCGGCTCCTACGGCGGCGGCATTCGCGTCGGCACGCCCTACGTGGCAAACAATCGCAACTACAACCTCACCCTGTCGAACAACCAGATCCGAGACAACGGCGGCACCAACCTCGCCGGCGCGGTCGGGATCTTCAACGACAGTGACGGTTACCAGATCACCAACAACGCGATCTGCGGCAACTTCTCCGCCGAATACGGCGGCGCTATCTCGGCCTTCGGCTACAACGCCGGGGGCGGGGCGATCGCCCACAACCGCATCTGGTTCAACGCGTCCTACGACGAAGGTGGCGCGATCATGATTGCGGGCGAGTTGCCGAGCAACCCGAACAACCTGTCCGAGGGATCCGGCCCGGTCACGATCGACGCCAACGTCATCCAGGCGAACCTGGCCAGCGATGACGGCGGCGGTATCCGACTCCTGCAGACGAGTGGCTCGCACATCAGCCGGTCCACGCCGGAGACGATCACTATCACCAACAACACCATCGCCAACAACGTGTCGGCCCATGAGGGCGGCGGCATCGCCCTCGACGACGCCGCTTTCGTGAACGTGGTCAACAACACGGTGGCCAAGAACCTGACCACCGCTACCGCGGTGACCAGTGACGGAACACCGGCTCCGGCCGGCCTGTCGACGGGCGCCAACAGCGACCCCCTTCAGGCGCGGCTGGCCAACACCAGCCTGTTCTCCCGATCGCAGGTGCTGGCCTCGACGGTGTACAGCAAGCCGACCCTGCTCAACGACGTGTTCTGGGACAACCGGGCCGGCAGCTTCAGCGGCGGATACGTCTACGGCATCGGCGGCAAGCTGCCTGACGGCACGGACAACTCGGTCGACAACTGGGACATGGGTGTGGTCGACGTCCCGGGCGCACTGCTCGACCCGACCCGCTCGGTGGTGCAGGTTCCGGACGGGACCACGGCGAGTGCCACGAACAGCAATGCCGACCCGAACTTCGCAGCCGGCTACGACGTGACAGTCAACGTCCTGGCCTCACGGACCTACCCGGCATTCCGGCAGTCGGTGATCGTCGCCGAGCTGCTGCCGCCGTCCCTGATGGGCAACTACCACTTGGGTGCAACGCCGACCTCGTCCGCACGCGGACGCGGCGCGGCGAGCGTCGGCGTGGTCTGGGGAACGGGACCGGGGGCGTTCACCTACACGGTGTCGGCGCCCGCGCTCGACATCGACGGCAATCCCCGCCCCACCGTGACGGGGCCACCCAACAACCCGGTCAGGCGCTATGACGCGGGCTCAGACCAGATGACCCCCTAGTGAGCCGCGCTTGCCCGCCCTGCCCCGGCGGGCAGGCGCGGCCTGTCTCAGCCCCGCGTCAGCCCTTGCCATCTTTCGTCCACCGGAGGTCACCGTGACCGACAATCCTTCCCTGCCAAGCCCTTCGCGCCGGCGCTTCCTCGCCGGCGGCGCGGGCGTCCTGGGTGGCACGCTGCTAGGGACGCGCCTGCTGCTCGCCGCTCCTGCGCATGCGGCCCCCTTTAGCAACGCACCGGCTGTGGCGCACCCCAGGAAGACGATGCATCTGGCCGGCACCGACGGCTGGGTGTCGATGCCCGACAACGCGCCGGCTGACCCGCCGTTCTTCCCTGACTCACTCGCGCCGGCCGGTTTCAACACCTACGTGTTCGGGTTCCGGGACGTCACCGGGATGTCGGCGACCCAGGTCGCCGCGCAGCGCGGCAAGGCACAGATCAGCGCGCCGATGTTGTCCTTCGACGAGGAGGACGACATCTACCTCACCCTGACCAATTTGGGTCTGCAGCAGCGCCCCGACCTGTTCGACGGGCACACGCTGCACTGGCACGGGTTCGTCAACGCGGTCCCGCTCTTCGACGGGGTCCCGGAGTTGTCCCTCGCAGTTCCCATCGGACGGGATTTCACCTACTTCTACCGGCCGCACGACGCCGGCACCTACATGTACCACTGCCACTTCGAGGACGTCGAGCATGTGCAGATGGGCATGACCGGCATGGTGTTCGTGCGTCCCAAGCAGAACAAGGCTCCCTTTCACCCAGGCGAGCGCTACGCCTACAACGACGGCGACGGCTCGACCGCGTACGACCGCGAGTTCGCGTTCATGATCACCGAGTTGTGGTCGGCCGCGCACTATCGCGACGCACACATCCAGGTCAACGACTGGACCGATTACGACCCGAGCTTCTGGCTGCTCAACGGGCGCGCCTACCCCGACACGATCGCCCCCAACGGCAACCCGACGTCGACCGCAGCTGGCCGCTTGCAGTACCAGCCGATCTCGTCTCAGATCACCTGCAATGCCGGCGACCGGGTCTTGCTGCGCATGTCCAGCCTCGGATACCAGAACCACGCGATGTCGGTCGACAACATCGACCTGACCGTCGTGGCCAAGGACGCGAGCCTGCTCAAAGGCCGCGACGGCACCAAGAACTACATCAGCACGAACACGGTCGATGTCGGCCCCGGTGAAAGCCGGGACGTGATCTTCGTAGCCCCGAGTCCAGGCACCTACCTGCTCTATGACCGCAAGTACTCCTACCTGGAGAACGGCGGCGGACCGGGTTACGGCGGGATGTTGACCAAGATCATCGTCGGGGCCCCGGGCACCTACCCGCCCCAGACCGTCGCGAACGCCTGACCGGCCCGATCGAGGAGATCCGATGAAACTCTCAAGGCGAATCAGCCGGCGGCGGGTTGCCATGTTCAGCGTGGCAAGCATTCTCGCGCTCGGCACTGCGGCGGTCTGGCCGAATTCGGCTTCCGCCGATGCCACCTCGGAAGGCATGGAGTGCCAGACGAACGCCCATTCGACGTTCTCGTTGACGGCCGGCGACGGCTACGTCTCGACGCCGGACGGCAACTCGATCTACATGTGGAGCTACCACGACAGCGCGGGCGGCTTCCAACTGCCCGGAACCACACTGTGCGTCACGTCCGGCGACGCTGTGACGGTTGTGCTGCACAACACCTTGCCGGAGGCGACGTCCGTGCTGTTCCCGGGCCAGACCGGGGTGAAGGCGAACGGAAACCCCGCCCAGCCGCAGTTCGACACCGGCGGCTCGCTCACCTCGCTCGTGCAGAGCGCGGCGGCAGGCGGCGGGTCGGTTACCTACACGTTCACGGCCGGCAGCCCCGGTACCTATCTCTACGAGAGCGGCACCGACGTGAACAAGCAGGTGCAGATGGGCATGTACGGCGCGCTCGTCGTGCGACCGGTCGGGCATGCGGATCAGGTCAACAATCGTGCGGACTCAAGGTTCACCCCCGGCAAGGAGTACGTCTTCCTGCTCTCTGAGGTCGACCCTGCCGTACACGTGGACGTCGAGCGCAATCAGCCGATCGACTGGAAGGCCTACACGGCGCGCTACTTCATGATCAACGGGCGCAGCATGCCCGACACCATCGCACCGAATCACGCCTCCTGGCTGCCTACGCAGCCGTACGGGGCCCTGGTGCACATCAAGCCCTACGACGCGACCACGAACCCCTATCCCGCTGCCATCCGGTATCTGAACGCAGGCACGGTCAACTATCCGTTCCACCCGCACGGCAGTGACGAGCGGGTCATCAACCGCGACGGGCACGCGCTGGCCGGCCCGGCCGGGGAAGACCTGTCCTATCTGAAGTACGACATCGACGTGGGCCCCGGCCAGGGCGTGGACGTCCTCATGGACTGGCGCGACGTCGAGCAGTGGAACCCGACCACCAACCCGATCCCGACGCAGATCCCGGCGATCACGGATCAGCTGCTGCCGGGCTCGGACACCTGGTTCAGCGAAAGCGGCTACCTCGGTACCAAGAACGCCCTACCGGCCTACATCGCCTCGAACAACCAATGCGGTGAGTACTACCACATCGCGCACAGTCACGCGCTCGAACAATCCACCAACTACGGCGCAGCCTTCGGCGGCATGATGACGCTCTTCCGCGTCGACCCGCCGTCCGGCTGCACAGCACAGTAAGGGTCGAGGCGATGACACTCCACACCAGCGGACGTTTCGCACAGCGGACGTCGCACGGCCCGACGCGTCGGGTGATGCTTACTGGGATCGCGGTAGCGGCACTGGTCGCCGCGACCGCGCAGGCCACCCCTGCCGCGGCCCGGGGTAGCTCGGCGGCCCACGCTGGACAACCGGAGGCGGCCGCGTCGGTGCGTGCCCTGCAGAGCGCACCCAGCGGAAAGCTGACAGCACGCGGCTGTACAGCGGGCGCCGGGTCAGCGAGCTGCGACCTGTACGCGATGACCGGCACGGCGTCGGTGCTCGGCGCGTCGATTCCGATCTGGGGATTCTCGACGACGGGCACCGCAGGGTCGGCCACGGCTCCGGGCCCGCTCCTCGTCGTGCACCAGGGCGACGCTGTGTCGATCACGCTGCATAACCAGCTGGCCGGCCAGACCGTGTCCCTCGCCCTGCCGAGCCAGGCCGCCACGGCATTTGCCGGTAGCGCCGGCGACGATCTGACCGGCGTCGCGACCAATTTGTCGCGCAGCTACTCCTTCACCGCTGCTCGCCCCGGCACGTTCCTCTACGAGGCCGGCCACACCGCAAACGGCGCCAGGCAGGTGGCTATGGGTCTGGCTGGTGCGCTCGTCGTGCTGCCCGCGGACGGCACGGCCTATGGCACTCAGAGCGGGATGCCCAGCACGGCCTACGACGACGAGGCAGTGCTCGTGCTCAGCGAGATCGACCCGGTGCTCAACGCGTCGCCGGCGACGTTTGACATGCGCAACTTCGCTCCGAAATACCGTCTGATCAACGGCAAGGCCTTCCCGTCCACCGACCCGGTCAGCACCGATCAGGCCCACACCGTCCTGCTGCGCTATGTCAACGCAGGTTCACAGATGCACGCCATGAGTGTGCTGGGCGGCAACCAGGTCGAAATCGCACAGGACGCGCACCCGATGAAGTTCACCACGACGGTCACGGCCGAGAGCATCGAGCCCGGCCAGAGCCTGGATACCACGGTCACGATGCCAACCGGCCCGGAATCCAAGCTGGCACTGTACGAGCGAGCCGGACACCTCGACAACAACGGACAGACCAACGGTGACCCGCTGCAGCTCGCCTTCGGAGGGATGCTCACCTTCCTCGACACCAATGCGCCCGCGCCGAGCACCGACGGCGTCGGACCGGTGTCCTCGCACATCGCCGTGTCCCCCAGCCCGTCCGACGGGCTGTCCAACGTGCTCGTGACTGCCGACCTCAGCGACGTGACCACGGGCGGCTCTGCGGTGACGCAGGCTGAGTTCGTCGTCGACGACGCGGTGTCCACCGGCGTCGGATTCGGCGTCGCCATGGCCGGCTCCTTCGGCAGCACCACCGTGTCCGGCGTAACGGGCACCATTCCGGTCGTTCCGGCCGGCGGCGCGCCCTGTGTCCCGGCGACCGGGCCTGCGCCAGTCGCGCTGAGTTGCCTCGACGCCGGCAAGCACACCGTGTTCGTCCGGGGGCTCGACGCCGCGGGCAACTGGGGTGTCGTCGGTTCAGTGATCCTCAACCTGCCCAAGACCGGCCCGCAGACCACCAACGGCTCGGTCGAATCGCCGGCCAACGGCAAGTCCGACGTGGCGCTGTCGGCCACCGGAGACGACAGTGCCGCGGGCCTGAAGATCACCGCGGCGGAGTACTTCGTCGACACGGTCGGCGCCAACGGCGGCGGCACCGCGATGAGCCTCAACCGTTCGGCGACGATCGTGTCCGAGGATGCCGTCCTGCACGCAGCCGACGTACTAGCGCTGCCCGAGGGCGTGCATCACCTGTACGTGCACAGCAAGGACACGCTCAACCTCTGGGGTCCGCCGCTGGACGTCCCGTTCACGGTCGACATCACCGGGCCGACGGTCGATGCCGCCAGCGTCGGACCGAACCCGTCCAACGGGATTCTGACCGACCACAGCAACCCTGGTTACCTGGTCATCTCAGCGTCCATCACCGACAAGGACGCCGGTGGTGCGGTGCAGAGCCCACTGGTCGACGCCGAAGCCTTCCTCGACCCGGCCACGGCGACCCCGACCGAAGGCTCCGGACTGCAGTTGATTGCGGTCGACGGCGCGATGAACAGCACAGCCGAGGCGGTCTACGGGCTGATCCCGATCTCCCAGATCAAGGCTCTGACCAACGGTGTACACCATGTCTACGTCCGCGGCCAGGACGCGGCCGGGAACTGGGGAACGCTCTTTGCGATCAGCCTGATCGTCGACAAGGTCGCGCCTGCCCTGGGCGCGCTCACCGCGAACCCCAACCCGACGAACGGCGCGGCCGACCTCACACTGAGTGCTCCGGTCACCGACGCCTCGCTCATCTCCGCTGCTGAGTACTGGCTCGGGTCGGTTGATCCCGGGGTGGGCAAGGGCTCGTCGGTGCCGGTGAGTGTGGTCAGCGGCAATGTCAGCGTCACGGTGCCGCTGGCTGGGATAGCGGCGGGTCCCCAGCGGTTCAACCTGCGGGTGAAGGACCTTGCGGGCAACTGGAGCAACGCGGTCAACACCACGGTTACGGTCGTCCGACCCAACCTGATCTTCATGAATGGGTTCGAGGTCGGTGAGCCGGCGTGGAGCGCAACGACGGGCACCGTGACCTACACCGCGCAGGCCGCCCTGAACGGCGCGCGAGGTATGCAGGTCACGATGCCTGGAAACGGCAACGGCGCGAGGTACCTCACCGATTCGACGCCCACCGCGGAGACCGGGTACCACGTGCGCTTCGCCTTCAACCCGAACACACTCGTCTCGGGAACGGCGGCGGCGGTAACTCTGTTCGACGCCAGGACGGCAGGCAACGGTGCGGTGTTCACGTTGGATTACCGGGTCACCGCGAGCGGCCGACAGGTCAGGACCGTGCTCTCGCGCTCCGGAGCTGGCGCCGTCACCGGCGCCTGGGTGACCCTGACAGCGGGATCGCACACCCTGCTGATGGACTGGGTGTCTGCCACGGCCGGGTCGCTGAAGCTGTCGGTCGACGGCACCGCGAAGTCCACCTCGACCGGCAACACGAGCACGCTACGGGTCGACACGGCTCGGCTCGGTGTGATCGCCGGGTACACCACCAGCACGGCCGGCGCCTCGTTCTTCGACGCGTTCTCGTCCGGACGTACGACCGCGCCGTAACCGCAACAATCGCTCGGGGCCACGCTCACGCGGGCGTGGCCCCGGGGTACTTCGGGGGAGTGCACATGAGCATGTCAAGTGTGATCAACAGAGCGGTCGAATCGGCCGGCGGTTCCAGCCGCAAGTCGCTCGCGATCATCCTGGTCGGGATCGCCGTTCTGATCGCCGGAGTGGTGTGGGCGGTCCACGTGTATGCCAGTTCCGGTCCCCGCAGTACTGCGTTCCCGAGCAATTCTGCGATGGAGGCCCAACTGGGCATCCGGTTCTCGCGGGTGTCGGTCGTTGGCGACGGCGGCTTGATCACGGTCACCTATGTGGTACTCGACAGCGAGAAGGCGGCCCGGTTCCAGGCCGACGTGACGCACCCGCCCGTGTTGCTCAGCGAATCGCGCAACGGCGCGACCAAGCGAGTAGCGCTGATGAAGCAGGGCCACGCCCTGCGGGCCGGCCAGACGTACTACCTGGTGTATCAGAACACCCGGGGTGCGTTGCAGCACGGCGAGCGCACCACGATCGTCGACGGTGGCCTACGACTCGAACACGCGCCAGTGCTGTGATGGCCGGTAGCAGATGCAGCCGGGCGCGAATCACGCGGCGCGCGGTTGCCGTGCTGGCGGTAGCGGCCGGCCTGGTCCTGATGTCGCCGTCGGCACCGGCCAGCGCGCACGCATTCCTGACCGACAGCAATCCGGCTGACGGTGCCGTCCTGGGAGCGGCCCCGGCTACTCTTCGATTGCAGTTCAGCGAGTCCGTCGTGATCGCCGCGACCAGGATCGACGTCGTCGACAGCGACGGTCACCACTACCGGCCGACGGCCCTGCGACTGGTGCACACCGGCGAGGGTCGTTCGAACGAGGAACCGGCCCAGGTCGTCGGCGATCTCCCGACCCTGGCCCGAAGCGCCTACCGGGTGTCCTGGGAGACGTTGTCCAGTGACGACCTGCACCGCACCAGCGGGCTATTCGTGTTCGGCGTCAACGAGCAGGTGACCGCGGCGCCATTCCACGAGGCGACCCCTCGCCCGGAGGAGGCTGGGCTGCGCTGGCTGTTGTTGCTCTGCCTCGCCAGTTCCTTCGGCGGCGCTCTCGCGCTACGCCTCTACCGGCGGGGCGGCGGGGCCGACGCGAGCGTCGCAGCGCGCAGGGCCCGTCGGATCTCTGTCGCCGGTGCTGCCTCGGGAATGCTGGTGGCGGCCGGACTGCTCGTTGACCAACTGATCTCGAGCAGGTCGCCGGTCGAGGGGCTGCTGACCAGCTCCTACGGGGCACGCTGGGCGTTGCGCGAGGTCGGCTTCGCCGCGCTGCTGGGTGCCGCGTGGCTCCTCCGGCCCTCGGTGCCGCGTCGCACGGCGTCGGCCATCGTGTTCGGCCTGGGCGCAGTGTGCGCCTGCGTCGGCTCGGCTCTGCTCGGCCACGCGGGGGCGGGCCAGAGCCTCTCGCCCACCCGCGTGCTGGCCGACTCGGCCCACCTGGGTGCGGCCGCGACGTGGTCTGGCCTGCTGATCGTCGCATTGCTCGTCCTCCTCCCGCAGCTACGACGAGGCGCCGACGCCGCCGTGTCGGCGCGGGCTGTGCTGCGTGGCTTCGGCGTGCCCGCGGCCGGGTGCGTCTGCGTGATGGTCGTGACCGGCGTGTATCTCGCCAGTGGCGTCGTGGGCTCGGTCGATGCCGTGCTACTGACCTTCTACGGACGCGTCCTGATGATCAAAGTGGCGGTCTTCGCTGTTGTCGGCGTGCTCGGCTTGGTCAACACCCGGCGCCTGCACGCAGCCGTGCCGCGGGCGGCCCCACGACGAACCGTGTTCGCCGAGGCCGTGCTGGCTGTGGTCATCCTTGGCTTGGCGGCCGTGCTGATCAGCGGACAACCTGCACGCGAGCCACAGCTCGTGGCCACTCCCGCGGTGGTTGCCGTGCCGGTCGTCGACAGCCAGGTCGCCGACCTGCAGGAGTCGCTGGCGATCCGACCGAATCGGCCCGGTCGCAATGTCGTGCTGGTCGACGTCTTCGACACCCGGCGACCCGCTCCAGCTCCGATCCGCCGGGTTCTGGTGACCATTGTCGGATTGGACGGTCGCGACGGCGCTCCGGTCGCGGCCGACCGGCTGGCCGACGGACAATGGTCGGTGGCGGTCGCTCTCGACTCGCCCGGACGCACCCGGGTCCGGATCGCGGTGCAGCGGGCCGGCTTGGTGGACGCGACCCACCTCTACCGATGGAACGTGGCCGGCGGCTCGGACCGCACGCGTTCGGCCACGATCTCCACCGCCCCGGTAGGCCGCCTGCTCGCGAACCTGGCACTGGCACTGGCGGCGGCACTCGGGCTCGGCTGGGCCGCGGCGCTCTGGCGCCGGAGGGCCACGTTGTCCAGCCGACAGCGTCGGGACGATCTCGGTCAGCACGATGACGCCGCGCCTGACATCCGTGACCTCGTGGCAGCGGGGTAACGGCCTCCATAGACCGGGTACGCCAGCCGGTTGGCGTACCCAGCCGGGTCGGTCGGCCTCTCCTCATCCC
>JALYVG010000138.1 GCA_030853345.1 Actinomycetota bacterium
ACTCGAGCCGGTAGCGGCACACCTGCGCCGCGCAGCGCCGGCCACAGCGCCGCCCAGCCGAACCCACCCAGGACCACCACCGCACGGACCGTCGGCCAGACCAGCATCAGCTCGCGCACCAGCCATGGTCGGCAGGTATCGCGCTCCTCCGGGCTCGGTTTGTTGGCCGGTGGGGCGCAGCGCACCGGGGCGGCGATGCGGACGCCGCGCAACGTCAGTCCGTCGCCGGCCGTGACCGACGTGGGCTGGTCAGCCAACCCGGCGCGGTACAGCGCGGCGTAAAGCCAGTCGCCGCTGCGATCGCCGGTGAACATCCGGCCCGTGCGGTTGGCGCCGTGCGCAGCCGGCGCCAGCCCCAGGACGACGATGCGCGGCTGCTGCGCGCCGAAGCTGGCGACAGGGCGTCCCCAGTACTCCTCGTCGGCGAATGCGCGGCGCTTCTCCGCCGCGACCAGTTCGCGCCACGCCACCAGCCGCGGGCAGGCCCGGCACACGGTGACCCGGGCGTCGAGCACGGGCAGCGAGCGCGCCGACGCGGCAAGCGCGCTCGCCTCAGCGGACGTGTGCGCCACGGGGGTCCGCGCGGTGGCGGGATCGCCATGCCACCCCGAGCCGGGAGCGAGCACCATCGGGCCAGCTTGGCACGATCATGGCGTGTCATCTGCAGTGGTCGCTCGGTAGGGTGATCGCACACGTCGTCGGACGGAGATCTGATGGGCAACGCGGTCGGCCGGCTCGCCATGAAAATCATGACCGTCGCGGTCACGATCCCCGTAGGCATGGCCACCAAGGCGGTGGTCGTGCGCGTCTGGAGCATGGCCCGGCCGGCCGATGCCCCCCGTAACCCCGGGGAGGATGGCGTCAAGTGGGGCGACGCGGTCGGGTGGGCCTCGCTGTCCGCGGCCGGGATCGTGGTCACAAACCTGGTCGCCCGCAAGGGCGCCGAGGAGTTGTGGCGCACGATGCTCGGCGGCGATCCCCCGCCGCGCAAACTGAGCAGGGCGGAGAAGAAGCAGGTGAAGCAGCAACTGGGCACCTCGCAGGCGCCAGAGGAGTCGCGGCCCGCTTAGCGCAGCAGGCTCAGCGCGATCCCGTCGAGGATGTCGTGCTCGCTGGCGATGACCGCACGGGCACCGGTCGCCTCGAGCAATGTGCGCAACACCAAGGCACCCGCGCTGATCACATCCACCCGCCCCGGATGCATCACAGGCAGTGCGGCTCGTTCGTCGTGAGTCATCGCCAGCAACCGGGCAGTCACGTCACGCACCTGCGCGGCGCTCAGCACGCTGCCGTGCACGGCATCGGCGTCATAGCGGTCCAGGTCCAGCGCGATCGCGGCGATGGTGGTCACGGTGCCGGCGACGCCGACGAAAGTAGCTGACCCGGTGAGGTCTATCGCGCTCGCCGCGGTGATGAGCGCGGTGCGCACATCGTCGACCACGGCCTGAATCTGTTGCGGCGTAGGCGGATCGTCGGCCAGATGACGTTCTGTCATCCGCACGCAGCCGACGTCCATACTGTGCGAGCGCAGCGCCGCAGGTGCGCACGCCTCCCCCAGGACCAACTCCGTGGAACCGCCGCCGATATCGGCCACGAGCAGTTGTCCACTGACGCCGGGCAGCCCGCTGGCGGCGCCGGCGAAGGACAGCGCGGCTTCCTCGGCACCAGAGATCACCTCGGGGGCTACGCCTAACACGGCGCGCACCATCTCGACGAACTCGGCGCGGTTGTGGGCGTCGCGGGTGGCGCTGGTCGCGATCATCCGCACCCGCTCGGCACCGTGTGCGGCAATGGCGGCGGCGTAGCCGGCCAGCGCGACGCGAGTGCGCTCGAGCGCCGCGGGCAGCAACTGACTCGTGCGGTCAACCCCCTCGCCCAATCGCACGACGCGCATCTCGCGCACCACATCGGTCAGGCCCCCGTCGGCGGCGTCGGCGATCAGGAGCCGGATCGAGTTGGTGCCGCAGTCGATGCCGGCAAGCCTCACGGGGCTTGTGCTGGTGGGACACACGGCCCGGCGGCCCACCAGTCCGGCAGCCGGTCCAGCGCTTCGTCGCCGAGGGGATTGGCCCCGGGACCGGCAGCGAGCGCATGTCCGACGAGCACGTGCAGGCACTTGACGCGCTTGGGCATCCCGCCCGCGCTGATCCCGTCGATCTCGGCGACATGGCCGATGCCCTCGCGGCTGGCGAGGTAGGCCTGATGCGCGGCGGTGTAGCCGGCTGCGAGGTCCGGGTCAGCGGCCAGACGATCGGTCATCTCGCTCATCAGACCCGACGCTTCGAGCGTGCCGATCGCGGACGCCGCGCGCGGGCAGGTGAGGTAGTACAGCGTGGGGAACGGGCTGCCGTCGGGCAGCCGCGGTGAGGTCTCGACGACGTCGGGATTGCCACACGGGCACCGGTGGGCCACGGCCCGTACGGCCCGCGGCGCCCGGCCCAACTGGGCAGCCACCACGGCCCGGTCCGCTGCCGAGATCAGGGTCAACTGCCGGCCTTCTGCACCGTCTCCCAGAGCCGATTGTTCCAGGCGCCGGTGGACTTGGGGCTGTCCTGCTTCGCGGTGGTCCTGGTGATGTCGGACTGCTGTCCGGCGCCGGTCACGATGTAGACCGTGTCACCGGGCATGGCATATTGCAGGCGCACTCTGGCCTGCTGCTGGATGAATCCGGGATCACCCCATCGCTGCAACTGTTTCGTCATTTCAGCCAGCTGTCGCTGGTCTGTCGTGAGCTGTTGCGAGGCGTGCGAGACGTCGCTGCGGCTGGCGAAATAGCGATGCAGCGGCGAGGCGAGCAGCACCACCAGCAGAACCACGAGGGTGCCCAGTACAAGGGCGCGGCCGGTAATGGCGCGGCGCGGGCCGGGTCCAGGCTCAGGGCGGGCCACCGTGATCAGTCCTGGTCCGGCCGCTGGACCGGGATGGCGCCCGTCGTCGCGTGCGGCCCGACGTACGCGGCGGGGACGTAGCGCGGGAACGCGGCGGCGCCGGCGTAGCGCGCGGCGTCGACGAGCCCTTCCTCGATGCGCAGTAGCTGGTTGTACTTGGCAACCCGCTCGCTGCGCGCCGGGGCCCCGGTCTTGATCTGGCCGCAGTTGGTCGCCACGGCCAGATCGGCGATCGTGGTGTCCTCGGTCTCACCGGAGCGGTGGCTCATCATGCAGCGGTACCCGTGCCGATGTGCCAGCTCGACGGCGTCGAAGGTCTCGGTCAGCGTGCCGATCTGGTTCACCTTCACCAGTAACGCGTTGGCGGCGCCCAGCTCGATGCCGCGCGCCAGCCGCTCCGGGTTCGTGACGAACAAGTCGTCGCCGACGATCTGCACTTTGTCGTCGAGCTCGCCGGTCAGGGCCTGCCACGCCTCCCAGTCGTCCTCGGCGAGCGGGTCCTCGAGCGAGACGATCGGGTAGTCCTCGACGAGCGCGGCGTAGAAGTCGATCATTGCCGCCGCGGTGGTGGCGGTGCCCTCGAAGGCGTAGCTGGCGTCGGCGTAGAACTCGCTCGCGGCGACGTCGAGCGCCAGGGCGATGTCGTCGCCTGCGGTGAGCCCGGTCTGACCGATCGCCTCGATGATCAGGTCCAGTGCTGCGCGCGTGGAGTCGAGGCTGGGCGCGAACCCGCCCTCGTCGCCCAGTCCGGTGGCCAGGCCACGTCCCTTCAGGACGGACTTGAGCGAGTGGTAGACCTCGGCGCCGTACCGCAGGGCGTCGGCGAACGTGGCCGCCCCGATGGGGGCGATCATGAACTCCTGCACGTCGACGTTGGAGTCCGCGTGCGCGCCACCGTTGACGATGTTCATCATCGGCACCGGCAGAAGGTAGGCATTGGGTCCGCCGAGATAGCGGAACAGCGGCAGCTTGCTCGAACTGGCGGCTGCCTTGGCCACGGCGAGTGACACACCCAGGATGGCGTTGGCCCCCAGGCGGCTCTTGTCCGGCGTGGCGTCCAGGTCGATGAGCGCCTGGTCGACGAGCCGTTGCTCGCTGGCCTCGAAGCCGACCAGCTCGGGTCCGATGGTGTCGAGCACCGCGTTCACAGCATTGAGCACGCCCTTGCCGCCGTACCGCTCACCGCCGTCGCGCAGCTCGACCGCCTCGTACGCGCCGGTCGAGGCCCCGCTGGGCACGGCCGCCCGCGAGAGCGTGCCGTCGTCGAGTGCGACTTCGACCTCGACAGTGGGATTGCCGCGTGAGTCGAGGATCTCGCGAGCGCCGACAACCTCGATGCTTGCCACAGGGGTCCTTTCCCACGGTTCGTCCTGTCGAGCTGTCGGTCCAGCTGCCCGGTCGAGGAAACCCTATCCGCCGGGGCCGCCCACCCTGGACTGCCCCGCCGCAGCCGCCGGCGTGGCGCCCAGCTCACGGGCCACTAGCCGGTGACGCCGTCGATGTTCTCGCGCAGGAAGTCGGCGTGCCCGCAGTGCCGGGCGTACTCCTCGATCATGTGCACCAGGATCCAGCGCATCGAGAACGTCGTTGCGGTTCGCGGGTGGACAAATGTCTGGTCGAGCGCGGCACCGGCGGCGACTTCCCGGGCGTGCTCTATCTCGGCCTCCCAGAACGCGAATGCCTCGCCGACCGTCGCCTCGTCGCCGTGTGCGTTGTCGAAGTCGCCATCCGGGTCGGCGTCGCTGCAGTAGTGCGGGACAGTCTCTTCCAGCGCGAAGCGGCGGAACCAGCCCCGCTCAACCTCGCCCATGTGTCGCACCAGGCCGAGCAGCGACAGTGGCGATGGCGGGACGGCTCGCGTGGCCAGCTGCTCCGGCGTCAGTCCGTGGCACCTGTCCGCCAGCGTGGCCCGGTACTGGTCGAGGAAGCCGGTGAGGGTGGCACGCTCGTCACCGGTCTTTGGTACGTGCGGACGTTGCGGTGCCTCAGTCATCACTCGATCCTCCCTCGGCGGCGATCATCGCGGCCCGGTAGGCGCGGGCGGTCTCGCGCAACGCGGATTCCGGGTCGACGCCGGCGGCAACCGACTCGCGCACCAGTGCGAAGATCCGTTCGCCGAACTGCCCAGTCGGTGCGGGGGCCAGCGTCAGTTCGGCGCGTTGCGCCCGGGCGACGAGCTTGGCCGACAGGGCCAGTGCGGGCTGGCCCAGCGGCACACCGTCGGTGGCCGAGGTGCGGCCCTTCTCGGTGACCTTCTGCCGTTCCCAGGTCTCGTTCAGGGCAGCGGCGTCGCCGGCGTCGACGCCGGCGAAGACATGCGGGTGCCGGCGCACCAGCTTGTCGACGAGATCGCCGGCGACGTCTTCGATCGAGAACGCCTCCTCCGGTGGTAGCTCCTCGGTGATGCGGGCGTGGAACAGCACCTGCAGCAACAGGTCACCGAGCTCTTCGCGCAGCAGGCCGAGGTCGCCGGTCTCGATCGCCTCGAGCACCTCGTAGCACTCCTCGACCAGGTACTTCGCGAGCGACGCGTGGCTCTGGGCGGCGTCCCACGGGCAGCCCCCGGGCGAACGCAGCTGGTCCATCAACCGCACGGCGCGCTGCAGTTGCGAGGTCACCCCGGGTCAGTTCGACGGGGCCGCGCTGGGGGCGGCCGATACGCCGTCGAGCTTGAGGAAATCCGGGATGTTGGACGACGGGCCGCCGAGCGTCAGGGTCTTGGCGTCCCATTTGCCGTAGCGCGGGTTGACCTCGACCTTGAGCTTCAACTTGTCCACTGCGGCCGTGAGGTCGGCCAACGACTGGGCCTTGATCTTGACGGCGAGCGCGGCCTCCAACTCGACCGTGCGCAGCAACTGCGCAGCGTATGCCGCGCCGTAGCCGTAGTTACCCTGAGCGCCTTTGAGAAAGGAGTCCAGGTCGGCGCCCTTCTGGGTGGCACCCAGGAACGTCGCAGCCGCCTGGTCGTGCAGCGTGGCCAGTTCGCCCTTGGTGGGCACGCCGCCGTTCTTGGCCAGCGCTCGCTGGAACAGTTCTTGCTGGACCAGGATCTGGACGACCTCGGTTTTGGGCGTCACGGTCTGACCCGCCTTGCTGGCTGCGGCGAGCACGGACGCGTTGGCGCCCTGCGGGGACAGGTACTTGCCGAGGTCGGACTCGCTGATGCGCTGGTCGCCGACGATCGCGGCCTGCCCCACCTTGCTGTCACACCCGCTCAGTGCCCCCATGGCCAGCGCCGTGGCGGCGGTCAGGCCGACGACGGCAGTCAGCTTGCGAACTCTCACGGCTATCGGCTCCCTGGGGCGGCTGGCTCTGCGGCATCCAGAATGTCATGCGCACGGCGGCGTCGCGCCGCCAGCCCGACGCTAGCCTGGCCGCCATGACCCGTGACGATCTGGTCGCGCACTGCCTGACCAAGGCAGGCGCCTACCTCGACCACCCGTGGGGCGAGCAGGACACGGTGGTCAAGGTCGGCGGCAAGATCTTCTGCTTCATGGGCAGCGCCACCGGACCGCCCGGCTTTGCCGCCAAGAACACCCGCGGCGGTATCCAGGAATGGCGCTCGCGCTACCCCGAGCACATCGGCACCGGGCCGTACCTGAACAAGGAACTGTGGTCGCGCATCGACCTGAGCCGCACCGGTGGCCCGGACGACGACGAGGTCCGCGAGCTCATCGACGACTCCTACGATCTGATCGTCGCGTCGCTGCCGACATCGAAGCGTCCCTAGATCAACGACGACAACGCGGGCTGCCATGAACTAAGCGCAGTCGACGGTGCTGCCCGACCAGCGAAAGGAGGCGGCGCCGCTCATCGGCCGGTCACCGTGGCCAGCACGTCACCACACCAGTTCAGCAATGCGATGTCGCGAAGCGAGTCGCCGCCGAACTTGGTCACCGCGAACGACCCGTCGGGCTTGACGACGCCCTTGGGTCGCGGCACGGACACCGTCGAGACGGCCAGCTTGTACCGGGCGTTGTCATACAGGCGCTCCAGTCGGAGCTGGGCCGACTCGGGCAGTTCCAGCGGCGTGAAGCGCACCGACGTCCCCTGCAACGACACTTCGGTGACGCCGTAGCCGCGGCACAGGACCTTGAACCGGGCCACGGCGAGCAGGTTCTCGACCGGCGGTGGAACGGTGCCGTAGCGGTCGACCAGTTCGGCCCGCACGGCATCGACGCCCTCGTCGGTGGTGGCCGCGGCGAGTGCGCGGTATGCCTCCAGTCGCAGCCGCTCCCCCGGCAGGTACTCGACGGGCAAGTTGGCGTCGACGGGCAGATCGACCTTGACATCGGCGTACTCCGCCTCGGTGCTGTCGCCGCGGAAGTCCGAGACGGCCTCGCCCACCAGCCGCACGTACAGGTCGAATCCCACGCCCGCGATGTGCCCGGACTGCTCCCCGCCGAGCAGGTTGCCCGAGCCCCGGATCTCGAGGTCCTTCATCGCCACGGCCATCCCTGCACCCATCTCGGTGTGCTGTGCGATGGTGGCCAGCCGGTCGTAGGCCGTTTCGGTCAGCGGCCTCTCCGGCGGGTAGGTGAAGTAGGCATAGCCACGCTCGCGGGCCCGGCCCACCCGGCCGCGCAGTTGGTGCAGTTGCGAGAGCCCGAACATGTCGGCCCGGTCGACGATCAGTGTGTTGGCGTTGGGAATGTCCAGCCCGGACTCGACGATTGTGGTCGCGACCAGGACGTCGTACTCCTTCTCCCAGAAGCCGAGCATGATCTGCTCGAGCGCACCCTCGCCCATCTGCCCGTGCGCGACGGCGATACGGGCGTCGGGCACCAGTTCGGCCAGTTTGGCCGCAGCGCGGTTGATCGACTCGACCCGGTTGTGGATGTAGAAGACCTGTCCGTCGCGCTGCATCTCGCGGTGGATGGCCGCCGCGATCTGGCGTTGGTCGTAGGCGCCGACGAAGGTCAGGATCGGGTGCCGCTCCTCGGGCGGGGTCAGGATGGTGGTCATCTCGCGGATGCCCGTCAGCGACATCTCCATCGTGCGCGGGATCGGCGTGGCCGACATGGTCAGCACATCGACGGCGGTACGCAGCGTCTTGAGGTATTCCTTGTGCTCGACGCCGAAGCGCTGCTCCTCGTCGACGATCACCAGCCCGAGGTCCTTGAACCGGACGGTCTGCTGCAGCAACCGGTGCGTGCCGATGACGATGTCGACGGTGCCGTCGACGATGCCGCCCAGAGTCGCCTCGGCGTCGGAATTGGACGTGAACCGGGACAGCTCGCGGATGTTCACCGGGAACTGCGCCATCCGCTCGCCGAACGTCTGGATGTGCTGATGCGCGAGCAGCGTCGTCGGGACGAGCACCGCGACCTGCTTGCCGTCCTGCACCGCCTTGAACGCGGCCCGCAGCGCCACCTCGGTCTTGCCGTAGCCGACATCGCCGCAGATGACGCGGTCCATCGGCAGCGGTTTCTCCATGTCCGCCTTGACCTCATCGATCGCCGCGAGCTGGTCGGGTGTCTCGACGTAGGTGAACGCGTCCTCGAGCTCGCGCTGCCACGGGCTGTCGGGCGCGAAGGCGTGCCCCTTCGTGGCCATCCGCGCGCTGTAGAGGCGGATCAGTTCGGCCGCGATCTCCTTGACCGCCTTGCGGGCGCGGCCCTTGGTCTTGGCCCAGTCCGAGCCGCCGAGCCGGTTGATCGACGGCGACTCACCCCCGACGTACTTGGTGACCTGATCGAGCGAATCGGTCGGCACGTAGAGCCGGTCGCCGGGCTGGCCGCGCTTGGCCGGCGCGTACTCGATGATCAGGTACTCCCGCTCTCCGCCGTTGATCGTCCGGCGCACCATCTCTATGTATCTGCCGACGCCGTGCTGCTCGTGCACCACGTAGTCGCCGGACTTGAGCTGGATGGGGTCGATGGCGTTGCGCCGGCGCGAGGGCAGCCGGCTGGTGTCCTTCGTCAGCGACCCGCGCTGGCCGGTGAGGTCGGCCTCGGTGAGGAACGCCAGCTTGAGTGACGGCGCGATGAGCCCGCCGTCGAGGCGCCCCGTGGTGACGTCGACGATGCCGGGTTCGACGGTGGCTGCCGCGACCAGGCGGGCTGCCACCTCAGCCGCGCCCAACCGCTCGACCGCGCGCTGGGCCGACCCGTGCCCGTCGAACACGAGCGCGATCCGCCAGCCTGCCCGGGCCCAGTTGCGCAAGTCCTCGATGGCGGCATCGGTGTCGCCCCGGTAGGTCGGCGCCGACTCGAACACGCTGGTCACCGAAGTCGGGCCCGCCAGTTCGGCGTCCGCGCGCAGTTGGGTGATCCCCCACCACGGCACGCCCAGCTCGCCGGCCTCGCTATGAACATCGTCGAGGTGATGCAGCGACGCGGCGCCCAGGTCGACGGGGGCCTTGCCGCCACCGGCGGCCGCTGCCCAGGACGCCTCGAGGAACTCGTCCGACGTACGCACCAGGTCGGCCGCCCGGCTGCGGATACGCTCGGGGTCGCAGAGCACCACGTGCGCGCCAGCGGGAAGTTCGTGCAGCACAAGTTTGAGCTCGTCGACGAGGACGGGCGCTAACGCCTCCATGCCCTCGACTGCCTCGCCCCGGCTGATCGGCTCGAGCAGTTCGCCGAGTTCAGGGTGTTGCTCCAACAATGTCGCCGCGCGCGACTGCACCTCGTCGGTGAGCAGCAGTTCCCGGCAGGGCGGGGCCCACAGGCCGTGGGTGGCGATCTCCAGCGACCGTTGGTCGACTACCTTGAAGTAACGGACCTCCTCGATCTCGTCACCCCAGAACTCCACCCGCAGCGGGTGCTCTTCGGTCGGGGGAAAGACGTCGAGGATGCCCCCGCGCACTGCGAAGTCGCCGCGCTTCTCGACCAGGTCGCTGCGGGCGTACCCGGCGCCGACGAGGGAGGTGGCGATGTCGGTCAGCTCGCAGCCAGTGTCGCCGGCGCGCAACTGAACGGGCTCGAGCTCGCCGAGGCCCGGCACCTGGGGCTGCAGCAACGAGCGGACCGGTGCGATCACGACCGACAGCGGTCCACTGGCCGGATCTTGTCCGTCTGCCGAGGGGTGCGCGAGCCTGCGCAGGACGGCCAGCCGCTGCCCCACCGTGTCGGCCCGCGGGGACAGGCGCTCGTGCGGCAGCGTCTCCCACCCCGGGTACAGCGCCACCGTGTCCGGGGGCAGCAGGCAGCGCAGCGCCGCGAGCAGGTCCTCGGCCTCGCGCCCGGTACTCGTCACCGCCAGCACGACGCGTCCTGCACGCGCGGCCAGGGCTGCAATGACGAACGGCTGCACCTCGGCCGGACCGCTGACGGTGAGCTCGGGCGCCCCGGCGGCTTCGATCGCCGCGGCGATCGCCTCGTCGGCGACTGCGGCATCGAGCAGTCCGGTGAGGCTCATGACGTCCTTTCCGCAGCACAAAAGTCCCCAAACCAGCATCGGGAGGGGATAGCTCCACCGTACCGTGGCCGGTGCTATCACGGAGCCGGGCGAGCCTGCCTACGCACTGCCCCGCCGCCGGACTGGGGCAGTGCCGCTGGGTGGACAACGCGGCATCGGCACCAGCCGCTGGGACAGCTGGCCAAGCATCTCGACAGCGGTGTCGACCAGCCGATCTTCCACTGGGTCGAGCGACACGTCTCCGGCGGCTCATTCACCACGATGAGCGCGCGGCTGACCCTTGTCCGAGATGTACCAACGACCGAGTCGTCGCCTTAGTGGCGTTGATCGTGCTGACGTGGTCATACGGCTGCAGGTGGTGGATTCCGCATGCGCCATTCCCGTGGCGTTCCGCGGCGAGGAGAACCTGCGGATGCTAGGAAAGATCATCGACCGCGGCCATCCGGCCATAGC
>JALYVG010000157.1 GCA_030853345.1 Actinomycetota bacterium
TCGCAAATTCGGCTGCACAGCGACGATGGCGGGGTCAAAGACGGGGCTAGTCGCTTCAGCCGACACGCCGCAACGGCGTCAACCCATGTCGTGAGCGCGCAGCCAATCCGCCGCTCGGCGAGCGGAGGCCCTGGCGAGCCAGGCGTCCTGCACCAGCTCGGCCAGTTCGGTCCGACTGAGCTCACTGACATGTTCAGCGCGGAGCAGGACGGATAGGTGTCCGGCAAAGTGCGCGGTGGTGAAGAACGGCGTGGCCCCGTCCTGCACGAGCGCCTGCTTGTCGGCCTCCGACGCGACCCAGAAGACGATCACGTCGGCGTACCGCTCACCTGTCTGCGGATCTACGGCATCCGGTCGCGGGGTGCGAAAGAAGACGAATGACTTGCCGCCGACCTGATACACGGGGTTTCCGGCGGGCCCGCAACTCACCGTTACGTGCGGCATGCCGGCCGCGACCTCGTGAACGTCCTCCACCCGAGCGGCGCCATCCACTGCGCCAGGGTAGCCAGGCGGTGCGGTGACGGCGGTGAGGCCCGATGGACTCAAGCGTCAGTCCATCCGCCCAGGACGACGAGAAGGTGCAGTCGTACCGGTCAGGCCTGACGCAGGCCGGTGAACGCGATCTTGCACACGGCGTCGGCCAATTCGGCCCTCTCCGCGCCGGTGCGCGAGGGCCGGTACCACTCGACCAGCGAGTTCACCATGCCGAACAGCAGGCGGGCGGTGAGGGCGGGATCGACGTCGGGCCGCACGTCGCCCTCGGCCTCGGCCTGGGCGACCAGGGCGCTGATCGCGTGGTCGATCTCGCGACGGCGGCTGATCGCCTGCCGCTCGACCGATGTGTTGCCGCGCACCCGCACCAGCAGCGTCACAAAGGGCAGCTCGTCGACCAGGACCTCGACGCTGCGCCGCACCACGTATTCGAGGCGATCGATTGCACGCCCGTCGATGGTGGCGGACTCGGCCACGGCCGCGGTCAGGCCATCGAGAGCGCGGTCGGTGGCCAGTCGCAGCAACTCGTCCTTGCCGCTGACGTGGTGGTAGATGGCGGACTTGGTGATGCCCAGCTCCCGGGCCAGGTCTTCCATCGAGGTGCCGTCATATCCGCGCAGGGTGAACGTGCGGGCGGCGACGAGCAGTAACCGCTCGAGGTCATACCCCGGTCGGCCGCGTCGGACAGGTGCGGTGGTCACGTGCGCCGGTCTATGACGCGCTGGAGTTTGCCCAGCGAGCGCTCGAGCGTGTCCGGATCGATGACCTCGACGTGGACGGTGACGCCTATGCCGTCTTTGACGGCGGCGGCGACGTCCCGAGCGGCGGACGCGCGGCGGTTCGGCGGGCAGTCGGGCCGGGCTTCGACGCGCACGGTCAGGGCGTCCATCCGTCCGTCGCGGGAGAGCACCACCTGGAAGTGCGGCGCGAGGCCTTCGGTGCGCAGCACGATCTCCTCCAGCTGAGTGGGAAAGACGTTGACACCCCGCAGGATGATCATGTCGTCGCTGCGCCCGGTGATCTTCTCCATCCGCCGGAAACCTGGCCGCGCGGTACCGGGCAGCAGCCGGGTGAGATCACGGGTGCGGTAGCGGATGATCGGCAGCGCCTCCTTGGTGAGCGAGGTAAAGACCAGCTCGCCCGGCTCGCCGTCGGGCAGCACGTCGCCGGTGGTCGGGTCGATCACCTCGGGGTAGAAATGGTCCTCCCAGATGTGCAGGCCGTCCTTGGTCTCGACGCACTCCTGCGCGACGCCCGGCCCCATCACCTCGGAGAGCCCGTAAATGTCGACGGCGTGGATGTCGAGGCGCTCCTCGATCTCGGCGCGCATCGCCTCGGTCCATGGCTCTGCCCCGAGGATGCCTATCGTCAAGGACGATTCCTGTGGATCGAAGCCCTGCCGTTCGAATTCGTCCAGCAGCGCAAGCATGTAGGACGGCGTCACCATGATGATCGTCGGCTCGAAATCCTGGATGAGTTGCACTTGCCGCGACGTCATCCCGCCCGACATCGGGATGACGGTGCAGCCAAGGCGCTCGGCGCCGTAGTGTGCCCCGAGGCCGCCGGTGAATAGGCCGTAGCCGTAGGCGACGTGGACAGTGTCGCCGGGACGGCCGCCGGCCGCGCGGATCGAACGGGCCATCAGGTCGGCCCAGGTGTCCAGGTCGCGCTGGGTGTAACCGACGACGGTGGGGCGACCGGTCGTGCCGCTCGAGGCATGGATGCGGCGGACGTCGGTGCGCGGTACCGCGAACATGCCGAACGGGTAGTTGTCGCGCAGATCGAGCTTGGTGGTGAACGGGAACCGGGCCAGGTCCCCGAGCGATCGGCACTCCTCGGGCCGCACGCCTGCCCGGTCGAACGCGGCGCGGTAGTGCGGCACCTTGTCGTAGGCCAGCGCCAGGGTGGCCTGCAGTCGTGCGAGTTGGAGTGCGAGCATCTCGTCGCGGCTCAGTTGCTCGCCGGCGTCGAGGACGTCGGCCGCCGGCGGTCGACCGAGGCGGGTCATCGCACGGTCCGGCTCGTCCCGCGGAACTCGGCGATCACGTCGTCGCCGCGACGGACGGTGACGTCATAGATCCCGCTGCGGCCGAACCGGGTGCGCTCCTCGGCGCGCGCTTCGAGCAGGTCGCCGAGGCGAGCGGGCGCGATGAAAGTGATGTCGGCGGCGGCTGCGACGGTGACCGGGCCGTGGCTGTTGCACGCACAGGCGAACGCGGTATCGGCCACGGCGAATACGAACGCCCCGTGCGCGATGTCATGGCCGTTAACCATGTCGGCCCGCACCTGCATCCGGGCGGTGGCCCGGCCGGCTGCGGCATCCAACACGTCGATGCCCAGGGCCCGCGACGCGGCGTCCTGGCTGAGCATCCGTGCCACCGGATCCATGGCCCCCCTTGCCAACTGACCGAACGGTCGGTTAATAATGGTGGTAGGGCACCTGGTGCTGTCAAGTAACCCGAGGGGAACGATCGCGATGCCGCTGCTGCGCAGCTATGTCCGGGGATCGTGGTTCACCGCCTCCGACCAGGGCGTCGCGCTCAACGACGCGGTGACCGGCGACGAGGTCGCCCGGGCGTCCTCGACCGGCCTGGACTTCGCCGCGGCACTAGATCACGGACGGCGCGTCGGTGGCCCGGCGCTGCGCGAACTCACGTTCCACCAGCGCGCCGCGTTGCTCAAGGCCGTCGGATCCCTGCTGCGTGAGAACCGCGAGGAGCTGTACGCACTGTCGGCCCGCACCGGCGCGACGCTCGGCGACTCCAAGTTCGACATCGACGGTGGTTTCGGCGCGGTGCTCGCCTACGCCAGCAAGGCCAAACGCGAACTGCCCGACGAGTCGGTCTACGTCGAGGGACCGGTCGAGCCGCTCAGCAAAGGCGGCAGCTTCGTCGGCCAGCACATCCTGACGCCCAAGCGCGGGGTCGCAGTGCAGATCAATGCCTTCAACTTCCCGATGTGGGGGCCGCTGGAGAAGTTCGCACCGGCGTTGCTCGCGGGCGTGCCGTCGCTGGTCAAGCCGGCCAGTCAGACCGCCTATGTCACCGCGCGCATGATCGAGCTGATCATCGAGTCTGGGCTGCTGCCTGAGGGCACGCTGCAGTTCGTCGCGGGCAGCGCAGGCGACCTACTCGATCACCTGACCGAGCAGGATCTCGTGTCGTTCACCGGCTCGGCCTCGACGGCGGCCAAGTTGCGCACCCACCCGAATGTGGTGTCGCGGGGCGTGCGGTTCAATGCGGAGGCAGACTCGTTGAACTGCTCGATCCTCGGCCCGGACGCGGTGCCCGGCACGCCGGAGTTCGACTTGTACGTCAAGGCCCTCACGGCGGAGATGACGGTCAAGGCCGGCCAGAAGTGCACCGCCATCCGCCGGGCATTCGTCCCCGCCGCGCTCGTCGGCGACGTGGTCGATGCCGTGAGTGCCCGGCTGGCCAAGGTTAAAGTCGGCAACCCCGCCAACCCCGACGTGCGTATGGGTGCGCTGGCCAGCCTCGAGCAGCGCGAAGAGGTTCGTCGCTCGCTCAAGGCGTTGCGCGACGCCGGCCGGATCGTGTTCGGTGATCCCGAGCACGTCGACGTCATCGACGCCGACGCAGACCGCGGCGCCTTCCTCTCGCCGATCCTGTTGCGTTGCGATGACCCCGAGCGGGCCGAGGTGCACAGTGTCGAGGCGTTCGGGCCGGTGTCCACCGTGCTGCCCTACACGTCCACCGAGCAGGTCATCGAGTTGGCGGCCCGTGGCCAGGGCAGCCTCGTCGGTTCGATCGTCACGGCGGATCTGGACTTCGCGCGCGATGTCGTACTCGGTGCGGCGCCATGGCACGGTCGGTTGCTTGTCCTCGACCGCGACGACGCCGCCGAGTCGACCGGGCACGGTTCACCGTTGCCCGCCCTCGTGCATGGCGGCCCCGGCCGGGCCGGCGGCGGCGAGGAGATGGGCGGCATGCGCGGGGTGTTCCATCACATGCAGCGCACCGCCGTACAGGCCAGCCCGACCGTGCTGTCCAAGGTCACCGGGCGCTGGGTCCCGGGGGCGCAGCGCCGCTCGGACGGCGGGCACCCGTTCCGCAAGCACCTCTCCGAACTGCGGGTCGGCGACAGCGTTGTCGCTGGCCCGCGCCCGGTCACCCTGGCCGACATCGAGCACTTCGCCGAGTTCACCGGCGACACGTTCTACGCACACATGGACGACCAGGCAGCAGCCGCGAACCCGTTCTTCGACGGGCGGGTGGCACACGGGTATTTGATCGTGTCGTTTGCCGCCGGGCTGTTCGTCGATCCCGCGCCGGGTCCGGTCCTGGCCAACTACGGGCTGGAGAACCTGCGCTTCCTCACCCCCGTCTACCCCGACGACGAATTGACGGTGACCTTGACCTGCAAGCAGATCAGCCCACGAGAAGGCGAATACGGCGAGGTGCGCTGGGACGCCGACGTGACCAAGCAGGACGGTTCTTCCGTGGCGAAGTACGACGTGCTGACGTTGGTGCAGAAATGAGCGCCACCGTGCAGGACCAGTTCGACGAGGTGGTGGCACACGACCGGCGCATCGAGCCACGCGACTGGATGCCCGAGGCTTACCGCAAGACAATGGTGCGCCAGATTGCGCAGCACGCGCATTCAGAGATCATCGGCATGCAACCGGAGGGTGCCTGGATCTCGAGCGCGCCGTCCTTGCGGCGTAAGGCGATTCTGCTGGCAAAGGTGCAGGACGAGGCGGGTCACGGGCTGTATCTGTACTCGGCCGCGGAGACCCTCGGCGTCGAGCGGAGCGACCTGACGAGCCGACTGATCACCGGCGCGCAGAAGTACTCCTCGATCTTCAACTACCCCACGCTGACCTTCGCCGACGTGGGCGTCATCGGCTGGCTCGTCGACGGCGCCGCGATCTGCAACCAGGTGCCGCTGTGTCGCTCGTCCTATGGACCGTATGCACGGGCCATGGTGCGCATCTGCAAGGAAGAGTCGTTCCACCAGCGGCAGGGGTACGAGTTGCTGCTGACGATGATGCGCGGCTCGCAGGCCCAGCGCGAGATGGTGCAGGACGCGACCGACCGGTGGTGGTGGCCGTCGCTGATGATGTTCGGGCCACCCGACGCCGATTCGCCCAACACCGAGCAGTCGATGCGCTGGCGCATCAAGCGCCACACCAACGACGAACTGCGTCAGCGTTTCGTCGACATGACCGTGCCGCAGGCGCAGGCGCTGGGCGTGACGCTGCCCGACCGGACGCTGCGGTGGGATCCCGCGCGTGGGGCCTACGACTTCGCTCAGCCGGACTGGGACGAGTTCAAGCGGGTGGTCGGCGGCGACGGGCCCTGCAACACCGAACGAATCGCGCATCGGCGTGCCGCGCAGGAGAACGGCGCCTGGGTCCGCGAAGCAGCCACGGCCCACGCGGTGAAACTCGCCGGACACCCGACTTTGACCCCGCCAGCGCCGCAAATTGGTCCGCTGAGCGACGCTGGCGGGGTCAAAGTGGGGCAGGAGCGGGGATGAGTGCGACGAAGCCAGGCCAGGATGCGGGCTGGCCGCTGTTCGAGGTGTTCGTGCGGGGCAAGCGGGGGCTGAACCACGTGCACGTCGGGTCTTTGCATGCGGCCGACCCGGACATGGCCCTGCACCACGCCCGTGACCTGTACACGCGGCGCAACGAGGGCGTGAGCATCTGGGTGGTACGCGCGGACCAGATCACCGCGTCGAGCCCGGACGAGCGCGACCCGTTCTTCGCCCCCAGTGGCGACAAGGTCTACCGGCATCCGACGTTCTACGTCATCCCCGACGACATCCCGCACATCTGATGGAACACGAGACCACGGCTTACGAGTCCCTCGCCGACGCCCACGGCGGCGAGGAGCGCTGGGCGTTCGGCACCGGGTTCGACGACCCGCTTGCCGGCGTCGACACCACGGTGCCGCCCGGCGTCGATGCGAGCGCGCTCGCGTCGGAGTGTCTCGCGCTCGGCGACGACGCCTTGGTGCTGTCGCAACGGTTGTCCGGCTGGTGCAGCAACGCCCCGGAACTCGAGGACGACGTGGCGCTGGCCAACATCGCGCTCGACCTGCTCGGGCAGGCGCGGCTGCTGCTCACCCGGGCCGCGCAGGCGGATCCGTCGCTGCGGCCGCCCGGCGCGCCAACCCACATCCCGGACGAGGACGCGTTGGCCTACTTCCGGGCACCCGCTGCGTATCGCAACGTTCGGCTCGTCGAGTTGGATGACGACGCCGACTTCGCCCGGTGCATCGCTCGGCTGTTCGTCTTCGCCACCGGCCGGCTCGCGCAGCTGACCCGACTGAGCGACTCGAAGGATCCGGTGCTCGCAGCCATCGCCGCCAAGGGTGGCACCGAGCTGACCTATCACCGCGAGTACGCGGCGGGGTGGGTTGTGCGTCTGGGCGATGGCACTGAGCTGAGCCACCGGCGCATGCAGGAGGCCCTGGGCTGGGCGTGGCCGTTCGTGGCCGAGCTTGCCGAAGACCCGAGTGACCGCACCGAGTTCGACGCAGTGCTCGCCCAGGTGCTCGCGCCGGCCACGCTGATTGTGCCGCCGCCCACTGATGATCGCGCGCGCGGCCGCGCCGGCGAGCACACCGAGGCACTCACCGACCTGCTTGCCGATCTGCAAGGCGTGGCCCGCGCACACCCGGACGCGACATGGTGAATGCGACCCCGACGGCCACCATGCAGGACGCCCACGAGATCGCGGCGGCGGTCACCGATCCCGAGCTGCCGATGTTGACCTTGCACGATCTCGGCGTGCTGCGTGACGTCCGCCTCGAGGGCGGACGGGTGATCATCGAGATCACCCCGACGTACTCCGGGTGTCCGGCGATGGCCGAGATGCGCGCCGACCTTGCCGCCCGGCTCGGGGCGGCGGGGTATCGCGACGTCGACGTGCGTACCGTCCTGAGTCCGCCGTGGACGACGGACGACATCACCGAGCGAGGCAGGCGGGTGCTGGCCGACCACGGCATCGCGCCACCCGGTGCGGCGCCGCGCCGCGCCCGTGGCCCGGTGCCGTTGTCATTGGGCGTGCGCCCGGCGTCCGTCGAGTGCCCGTTGTGCGGATCGGCTGACACCGAGCTCGTGTCTCAGTTCGGGGCGACGTCGTGCAAGTCACTGCACCGCTGCGCGGTCTGCCGCGAGCCGTTCGAACACGTGAAGGCGCACTGAAATGGCCACTGCGTTCGCCCGCTTGCGCGTCGCCGACGTCGACCGGCTTTGCCAGGACGCGGTGGCCGTCACCTTCGACGTGCCGCCAGACCTTGCGGAGGAATTCGCGTTTCGTCCCGGCCAGTCACTGACCGTTCGGCGCACGGTCGACGGACGCGACGAGCGCCGTTCCTACTCGATTTGCGCGCCGGCCGGGGCCCGTCCGCGGATCGGGGTGCGCGAGGTGGCCGGGGGGCATGTCTCGGAGTGGTTGGTGCGCGAGGTGCGTCCCGGCGACTTCGTCGAGGTGCTGCCACCGACCGGCACATTCACCCCGACGCTGGACACCGCTGCCCGGCACGTCCTGGTGGCGGCGGGGTCGGGGATCACGCCGCTGCTGTCCATCGCGTCCTCCGTCCTCGCCGATCCTGGCAGCGCGGTGACGTTGATCTACGGCAACCGGCGCAGCGACACGGTCATGTTCGCCGACGAGTTGGCGGACTTGAAGGACCGCTATCCGGCGCGTTTCGAGTTGGTGCACGTGCTCTCGCGTGAACCGCGCGAGTCCGACGTGCTCAGCGGGCGTTTGGACTCGGCTCGGCTGGCTGCGCTGGTCGACGCACTCATCCCCGTCGACGCGGTCGATCACTGGTGGCTGTGCGGACCGTTCGAGATGGTCGAGACGGCCCGCGCGGTCCTGCTCGAGCGCGGGGTCCCGGCCGAGCACATTCGTCGGGAGTTGTTCTACGTCGAGGACGTCGCGCCACCTCTTGTCGTGCACACCGACGCGAAGCCCACCGGGCCTACCTCGCAGGTGACCGTGGTGATGGACGGCCGGGCCACGCCGCTCACGTTGCCGCGCGACGTACCGATTCTTGATGCCGCGCAGCAAGTGCGGACGGATTTGCCGTTTGCGTGCAAGGGCGGGGTCTGCGGAACCTGCCGGGCCAAGGTGACGCAGGGCGACGTGCACATGCGGCGCAACTTTGCCCTCGAGCAGGAGGAGCTGGACGCAGGCTTCGTCTTGACCTGTCAGTCGCTGCCGGTTAGCGAGGCGGTCACGGTCGACTACGACGCGTGACGCCGGGTCAGGCAGCGGACCTGACCAACGAGGAAGGCCCGGCGCGCCGGGCAATTCGGGCAAACGATCTTAACCGGGCAAATCACCCGCCAGCACCGAGCCGCGACACGCCGTGTTAACGGTGACGTCTTGCGGGTTTCACGCCGGGGCCCGAGAGTGTCGCCTATGTCAGTCATGGAGAACCCGCATCTGGCCGACGAATCCCGCGGTTACGGCGACAAGGTCGCTGCCGTCGAACCGGGCGGGATCGAATTCATCCCGTTGGCCGAGCGACACGGAAAGCCGATCCAACTGCTCTGGACTTGGGCCTCACCGAACCTCGAGTTCGCGACGGTGTTCGTCGGCGTCATCGGCGTGCTGTTCTTCGGACTCAGCTTCTGGATGGCCACGCTGGCGATCATCATCGGCACAGCCGGCGGCGCGTTGACGCAAGGCATCCTGTCGACGTGGGGGCCGAAGCATGGATACCCACAGATGGTCCTCGGCCGCAGTGCTTTCGGATTCATCGGTAACCTGCTGCCCGCTGGCCTCATGTCGATCACGGCTGGTATCGGTTGGTTCGCGGTCAACAGCGTCAGCGGCGCACTAGCGTTGAACACGCTCACCGGCATGTCCAAGGGACTGTCACTGGTCATCATCGTGTTGATTCAAATTGCCGTCGCCTTCTTCGGACACAACCTGGTGCAGATCTTCGAGCGCTTCGCGTTCCCGTTCTTGGCTGTCGTCTTCCTCATCGCCAGCTTCTACATCTTCAAGGAGGCCCACCCCGGTGCGCACGCCGGCGGTGGCCTGCCCACCAGCGGCGCTTTCCTGCTGGAGGTCGGCGCGGCCTTCGGCTACGCGGCCGGCTGGAATCCATACGCATCGGACTACACCCGCTACCTCAAGGCGGACGTGTCCTCCCGGTCGGTCGCGCTGTTTGCCGGCCTGGGCATCTTCCTGTCCTGTGCCTTCCTCGAGATCGTCGGCGCCGCGTCGGTCACCGCGGCGTCCAAGTCGAAGGGCAGCCCGACGGACGTCTTCACCGGCATCATGCCGTCGTGGATCGCGAACCTGACTCTGCTCGCGATCGCCCTCGGCGCCATCTCGGCGAACGTCCTCAACATCTACTCCGGAGCAATGTCCTTCCTGGCTATGGGGTTCAAGCTGCCGCTCGCGCTGCGACGGGCGATCGTCGCGTTGCTGTTCGGGGCGGTCGGCCTGCTGGTCGCGTGGTCCGGCTTGCACGACTCGGCCCAGAAGTACGAGAACTTCTTGCTGGTGATCGCCTACTGGATCGGGCCGTGGCTGGGCGTTGTCTTCGCAGACCGCTGGCTGCGCCGCGGGACGTCGGTGGACGCCGTACTCGCCGACGCCGAGCGCCAGGGATCCGAGGAGCACGTCGGTGCCATCGCGATGATCGTCGGGATGGCGATCTCTGTCTGGCTCTTTGCCAGCCAGTCCTACCTCCAAGGATTGATCTCCTCGCACCACCCTGCCTTGGGCGACATCACCTTCGAGGTCGGCTTCGTGCTATCCGGGTTGCTGTACTACCTGCTACACACGCTGTCCCGGACCCGCGCAGAACGGCTATGACCGAGTTCGATCCGCAGGCCTGGCTGGCTGTCGCGATCGACGAGGCGCGGGCTGGCCTGGCTGAGGGCGGCATCCCGATCGGTGGGGCGCTGTTCGGTCGCGACGGCCAACTGCTCGGCCGCGGTCGCAACCGCCGGGTGCAGGACGACGACCCGTCGATGCACGGCGAGACGTCCGCGTTTCGCAACGCCGGCCGACAGGCGTCCTACCGCGGCACGACGATGGTGACAACGCTCTCGCCATGCTGGTACTGCAGCGGCCTGATCCGCCAGTTCGCCATCTCACGGGTCGTGATCGGCGAGGCCCGCACGTTCTACGGCGGTCACGACTGGCTGGCCGAGAACGGTGTCGAGGTGGTGATCCTGGACGACCCCACCTGCTACCAGTTGATGACGGACTTCATCGCGGCCAATCCCGAGCTGTGGAACGAGGACATAGGAGTGGACTGATGCCGTCAAACGTCCCGATCATCGATCTGAGCCCATGGTTCGAGGGCAGCGTGGACGGGCGCGCCGCCGTCGCCGCGCACGTGGACGCCGCCCTGCAGGATGTCGGCTTCTTCCTGGTCACCGGTCACCGGGTGCCCAAGGAGTTGCGCAACTCCGTGCGCACCGCGGCGCGCGAATTCTTCGCCCAGCCCGAGCCGGCCAAGCGGAAGTATGCGGTCACCGTCGGCGGTCGCGGCTGGCTGCCGCCCGGTGTCGAGGCCAACGGCTACGCCGAGGGCACCGAGACGCCCCCAGATCTCAAAGAGTCCTTCGCGGTGGGCGCCGACCACGGGACCGGTGATCCTGAGGTCGACGGGTACTGGTTCCAGCCGAACGTCTTCCCCGGCGAGGTGCCTGCCCTGCGCCCGGCGGTGACGGCGTATCTCGGGCACATGCGGGCGCTGGCCGACGAGTTGCTCGTGCTGTGCGCGGCCGCCCTGGGCCTGCCGGCCGACTTCTTCACCAGGAAGACCGGCCACGCGACGCACACGATGAACATCAACTGGTACCCGCCGGTTTCGATCGCGGGCGAACCCGAACCGGGCCAGTTCCGCATCGGGCCGCACACCGACTTCGGGACGGTGACGATCCTGGATCGTGAGCCGGGCCGCGGCGGCCTACAGGTCTGGACCGAGCAGGACGGCTGGGAGGACGCGCCCTACGACCCCGATGCCTTCACGATCAACACCGGCGACCTGTTGGCGCGCTGGAGCGGAGACCGCTGGAAGTCCAACCGCCATCGGGTACTGCCGCCGCAGGCCGAGGCGCCCGAGGAGGACCTGGTGTCGCTCGTCTACTTCTATGAGGCCGATCACGACGCCGTCGTCGAGGCCCTGCAGCCACCGATCGGCAAGGCGAACGACTATCCGCCGGTGGTGTCGGCGGCCTTCCTGCGCGAGCGTCTCGACGCGATCACCATGGGCTGAGCACAGCCAGCGCGCAGCGCGGCGTTGATATGCCCGAGTGGCAAGTACAACGCGAGCTGAGCCAGCACGTCGTCACGGGTGGGCCACTCCTGCGGCCCGCCCCGTGGCGCTACTGCAGGCCGTGCAATGCCGCCCGGATCTCCGGCGGAACGGGCACGGACCTGCGTGTCGAGCGATCCACGTAGACATGCACGAAGCGTCCGGTCGCGGCCGGCTCCTGGCCCGCCCCGAACAGCGCGAGCCGGTACACGATGCTCGATGTGCCGAGGCGCTCAAGCGCCAGCCCGGCGATCACGACCTCGGGAAAACGTAGTTCGGCGAAGTAGCGGCAGGACGTCTCCACCACGAGCCCGATGGCAGGCAGCGCCCGGATGTCGACGCCGGACGCCTCGATCAGCCACCCGTTCACGGCCGTGTCGAACAGCGAGTAGTGCACCACGTTGTTGACATGCCCGTACGTGTCGTCATCCGACCATCGGGTGGGCAACGAGCGCAGTACGCGGAAGTCTTCGCGCCGAAGCGACTGCGGGTCAGGATCGCTCACGTCGCGAACTCTGCCAGTTCGTCGTCCACGAAGGTCGGTCGGCAGGCCAACCAGCCCGACGCGAACGCGATCGCCAACGCGATGAACAGAAGCGCCAGCGGCGTCGTCCAGTTATTGGTCAAGCCGTAGAGCACGCCGAACAACAGCGGACCGGTGCCCGCGACGATGTAGCCGATCGCCTGGACGAAGGCGGACAGCGCTGCCGTCGTCTCTGCCGTACGCGCCCGCAGGCCGATCATGGTCAGCGCCAGCGGAAACATCCCGCTGCCGACCCCGACGAGCGCCATCCATACCCACGCACCACCGACCGGGGCCACCGCCAGGCCAACGTAGGCGACGAGGTAGCACGAGCTGATCACGGTGATGACCAGCCGGTGCCGACTCGGTGCGATAGACGGCACGAGCATCGACACCGGGATCGACATCGCCGCCACAAGTGCGACCATCCACCCGGCGGTGTCCGAGCTGACGCCGTGCCCATGCAGGAACTTGGCGAACCAGCCGAATGCGATGTAGGCCTGGAAGGACTGGAACGCGAAGAAGATCATGAGCAGCCAGGCGGTGCGGCTGTGTACCAGCCGGCTCGCGGACAGGCCGGGCTCGGTGTCCGGATCGGGACGGTCCCGGCGCAGGGTCGGCAGCCACGGCAGCACCGCCAGCGCGCTGAGCAGTGCCCAGGCTCCCAGGCCGAGGCGCCAGCCGTCACCGAGTCGACCGATCGGCACGGTTAGCCCGGCGCTGGCCGTCAGGCCGATGGCCAGCGCGGTCGTGTACACCGCCGTCATCCGGCCGATGTGGTCGGGGAAGTGCCGCTTGACCAGGCTCGGCATCAGCACGTTGCTGATCGCACCGCCGGCCAGGGCCAGCAGGCTGAGCAGCAGGAACACCCAGATCGAGTTCACTACCGCGCGCAGCACCAGCCCGAGGGTCATGAGCAGCAGGGCGAGCACCAGCAGTCGGTGCGCGCCGAACCGGTGCGAGAGCCGCGGCGTCACCCAGCCGAGAGCCGCGAAGCAGATCACCGGCAGCGTGGTGATGAGGCCCGCGATGCCGCTGCCCGCGTGCAGGTCGCGCTGCAGGTCGTCCAGGACTGCTCCGGTACTGGTGACGGCCGTGCGCATCGAGAGTCCGGTCAGCACAAGCGCGGCGACCAGCAGCCACACCTGGCTGCGCTGCGAGGTCGCAGCCGGGGCGGTCAGGAGTTGCTGCTGTCGCGCCATATGTTGATCCCGCCGTCAACGGCGTGGCCGTCGATCTCTGCCAGTTCGTCGTCGGTGAAGTCGCACCGCTCGAGCGCGGCGACGTTGTCCTCCAGTTGCCGCACGCTCGATGCCCCGACCAGGACCGAGGTCACTCGCTCGTCACGCAGCGCCCAGGCGAGCGCGAGCTGGGCCAGGCTCTGCCCGCGTTTCTCGGCGATGGCGTTCAGGGCTCGGATGTGGGTCAGATTCTGCTCGGTGAGTAGTTCCGGCGACAGTGACGATTCCTTCGTCATCCGCGACTCGGCGGGGACCCCGTCGAGGTATTTCGAGGTGAGCATCCCCTGCGCGAGGGGTGAGAAAGCGATGCAGCCGGCCCCGATTTCCTCCAGCGTGTCGAGCAGGCCCTGCTCGATCCAGCGGTTGAGCATCGAGTACGACGGCTGATGGATGAGAAGCGGCGTGCCCATCCGGCGCAGGATGTCGGCCGCCTCGAGGGTGCGTTGGGGGGAGTAGGACGAGATTCCGGCGTACAGCGCGCGGCCCGAGCGCACCGCGGTGTCCAGCGCGCCCATCGTCTCCTCGAGCGGTGTGTCAGGGTCGAAGCGGTGCGAGTAGAAGATGTCGACGTAGTCCAGGCCGAGCCGGGCCAGGGACTGGTCCAGGCTGGCCAGCAGGTACTTGCGCGAGCCGAACTCGCCGTAGGGGCCGGGCCACATGTCCCAGCCCGCCTTGGTCGAGACGATCAGCTCGTCCCGGTAGGGCCTGAAGTCACTGGCCAGCAGCCGGCCGAAATTCTCCTCGGCCGACCCGTAGGGCGGGCCGTAGTTGTTGGCGAGGTCGAAATGGGTGATGCCCAGATCGAACGCCCGCCGGGCGATCGCCCGCTGGGTCTCCAACGGCGACTCGCCGCCGAAGTTGTGCCACAGGCCCAGGCAGATCGCTGGCAGCTGAATCCCGCTGCGCCCGCAGCGGCGGTAGGTCATCGCGTCATAACGGTCGTCGGCGGGAAGGTAGCTCACGTGTACCTATCCTGCCGTGCCTCGTGCGAGGTTACGAATTCGGTCGCACCGGATCGATGAACAACCGGCAGCCGCGCACCTCCAGTGGCTCGTCGACGAACGCTGTCTGGTCGGGTGCGTACACCCGCACCGTGTCCGACGCCGGAGCCTGGCGGGACGAGAAATCGCTGATCCTCGCCTCGGCTGCGGCGCCCGGCTGGAGCGAGAACGCCGTGGCCACGACGTGTCGAGCGCTCGGCGGGTTTGCCCAGCAGCGCGCCGTGCAGCCGCACGGCTGACGCCTGGATAGCCGACCATGGCGCACGTCGCCGCACTGTTGTTCGTGAACGTGATGAGCGCGATCTCCTGCCGGCGAAGGCGCCGCCGCGCAGCACATGCGCCGCCACCGGCTTCACGACGGTGCCTGCCCAGCCGGCCGGGGGCCGCCGAGACGTCCATGTCGTTGTTCGTGCTGATCGGAGCACTGAAGTTCGCGGACGCGCCGCCTGGGCAGGGGTCAGGCGGTGGGCAGCACGTAGTCGGCGAAGCGGTCCCGCAACGTCTTCTTGGAGAACTTGCCGACGCTCGTCTTGGGCACCTCGTCGATGAAGACGACGTCATCGGGGAGCTGCCAGGACGTCAGCCGTTCGCTCAGGAAGTCCAGCACCTCGTCGCTGGTCAACGTCTGGCCGGGCTTGACCACGACGCAGGCCAGCGGCCGTTCAGACCACTTCGGATGCGGCACCGCGATCACCGCAGCCTCGGCCACCTTCGGATGACCCATGATCTCGTTCTCCAGCTTCACAGAGCTGATCCACTCGCCGCCGGACTTGACCAGGTCCTTGGTGCGATCCACCAGGCGGACGTATCCCAAGGGCGAGATGCACGCGACGTCCCCGGTCCGCAGCCAGCCATCGGGCGCGTACTGCGGGCCGGGCTCGTCGGTGCGGTAGTACTTGCTGGCGATCCAGGGGCCGCGGCACTCCAGTTCGCCGGAGGCTTCATCGTCCCACGGCAGTTCGGCCCGGGTCTCGGCGTCGACGATGCGCAACTCGACGCCAGGCGGTGCGATGCCGGCAGTGGCGCGGATGTCGGCCTTCTTCTGCTCAGGTAGGTCGGCGAACTCCGAGCGGATCGTGCACACCGAGCCCAGCGGTGACATCTCGGTCATCCCCCACGCCTGGGTGATCGGCAGTCCGACCTTGTCACGCCACGCCTCGGACAGCGCCTTCGGCACGGCGGAGCCGCCGCAGATGATGCCGCGCAGCGAGCTCAGGTCGTACTCGTCGAGCACCGGCACCATGCCCATCCAGATCGTCGGGACGCCGGCCGTGAGCGTCACCTTCTCCGACTCCAGCAACGTCAGAATCCCTTTCGGGCTGAGGTCGGGGCCGGGCATGACCATCGACGAACCGGCCAGGAACGCCGCGTAACCCAGGCCCCAGGCGTTCGCGTGGAACATCGGCACGACCGGCAGCACGCGGTCGGCCTCGCACAGCCCGAACACCCCTGCGGTCAGCGTCGCGAACGAGTGCAGCCAGGTCGAGCGGTGCGAGGACAGCACGCCCTTCGGGTGGCCGGTGGTGCCGGTGGTGTAACACAGGGTGGCCGCCTGGCGTTCCTCGCTGACCCGGTCGCTGAAGTCGATTTCGTCGGCGGCGGCGACCAGTTCGGAGTAGTGCAGGACCCGCGGGTCGTCGGGTATCTCGGCGTCGGAGCCGTCGTCCATCACGATGACGTGTTCGACGGTCTCGAGTTGCGGCAGGTACTTGTTGAACAGCGGCAGCAGCGAACGGTCGACGAACACGGCCTCGTCCTCGGCATGCCCCACCGTGTAGATCAACTGCTCGGGGAAGTAGCGGATGTTGAGCGTGTGCATCACCCGGCCGGTGCCCGGGATCGCGAAATACAGGCCGAGGTGGCGTGCGGTGTTCCACGCGAACGTGCCGACGCGACCGCCCGGCGAGATGCCGAGGTTGTCGATCGCCGACGCGACGCGCCGGGTTTCGGCAGCGAGTTCGGTGAACGTCGTGCGCTGCAGCCCCACCGCGGTCCTCGTCGTGACCGTCTTGGTCCCGTAGTACTGCGTGCCCCGGTCGAAGATCCAGTTCGTCGTCAGTGGCGTGTCCTGCATGAGTCCGAGCATGTCGTGATGGTGGTCGCCCACGGGCCGCTCGGCAAGGTCTGCGGGGCTGCCAGTACTGCTCACGGCCGTCGCGTGATGACATAGGTGTGCGTTTCGACCCTCGCCCCCTCCATGAAGCCCTTGGCGCCGGACAGGAATGACCTGACAGACGGGTCGTGGCTGGCGTCCAGGTCGCCGGCTCCCGGCACGTACGAGTCGTCGATGCTGTGGTCGGCGCCGATCGTGCCATCGCCGCGGGTGATGGTGGCGGTGGTGACGTTGGCCTTGTCGGGATTCGTCCTGCCGTCGAGGTGGGCGACGATGTCGTTGTGGTTCTCGACGGCGAGGACCTGCACGCTGCTCGGCAGCCTGGCCACCGTCAGGCCCACCGGTGCGCCCGCGGTGACGACGTGGGTGACCCGGAACTGCCCGCTCTTCGCGCAACTCGCGGCCGCCTGGACCGCGACCATGCCGCCCTCGCTGTGCCCGACGAGCATGACCTCGTCGGTGGGCCGCACGCCCGCGCGGTGCATCGCCAGCAGGACGCCCTTCTCGTAGGTTGTGTGGGCACCGGCCAGGGCGCGCATGTTCGTGACCGGTCCGGTGACGTCGGCGATGTCAGCGGGATCCCAGGTCTTGGTACCGGGGATGTCGACGATGGCGCGCCTGGTGCCGTCGATTGTGGTGATGATCCGCACGTCGATCGCGCCTGGCTTGTCGTGGTTACGTCGGCCCAGCGCGATCATCACGTCGGCCATGCTGCGGGGCGGTGCGGCGGTGGCGTCGACTGCGCCTTCGATGACATCGGCGTGACCGTCGATGAGCAGCGGGGCGCTCAGCTGGACCCAGAGCCCTGGCCCGGCATTCATGAACGCGTCCACCAGGGAAGGGTCGTCGGTGAGAATCGTCTCGAGCGAGTGCGGGACAGCCGCGCCGCCGGCCAACAGGGCGAGCGCGTGGAGGGCGGCCGGGGTGAGCCCGGGCAGGCCGCCGAAGTGATCCTGCAGCGCCGTTGCCGCCCGGTCGGCCTCCTGGTAGGCGATCGCCGCGGCGCGCAACTGCGCGTCAATCGCCGCGCACTGTGCGGCGACCCAGCTCAGCCCGTGGTAACCGTCCAGCGCGTCGAGCAGATCGGCCTCGACGTTGGCCAGCCCGGCCGGGTCGAACAGTCCGGACGACAGCAGGCCCGGATCTACGAGATAGCCGTGCAGCGTGAGTGCCGCCCCACCGCTGTCGGTCGCGACCTGTCCGAAGCGCCGCGCCATCGCGACCATCTCGTCGTAGTGCGCCTCGACGCCGTCGCTGCCACCGCGCACCGAGACCGGGGGCGGCACGTCGGGCGCCATCAGCCCGACACCCCCGCGAGCGCGTCGGCCAAGGCGGCGTGAAGCAGGCCGTCGTCGTCGACCAGGTAGCCACCGACGTCTCGGACGACTGCGGCCCCCAGGCCCTCGGCGTCAGCCAAGGCACGCCTGACCAGATTGAGCACACCCTGGAAACGGCGAGCATGGCGGCGCAGGGCATCAGCGGCGTCGTCGAGGCGGCGCCCGCAACCCCACATGTCCTTGAGCACACTGCCCGCTTCGGCGGTGAAGACGTCGGCGGCCGCGCCGCGCCAGCGCTCGGCCGCGATTGCGGCCGCCAGTCCGCTCGCGTTGGAACGCACGGCGTCGGCGTGCCGGCCGATGCGCTCGGCGATGGCATACAGTTCGGCTGGGTCGACGAAGATGACGGACATGGCCAACACCGTCGCCAGCGCGGACTGCGCACGCCACATCTGCGGCCACCCTGTGCACGATGCGTGACGCCTTCCACAGCGCGCCGAGACACCTTGACAGGGCGCGCGTGATTCAATATCGGCAGCGAATCACACCGGTGGGATTCGCGCTGTGGAGCCTGCTGCACCAACGACGAGCCGAGTGAGCCGAGGGAGCACGACGCATGGATTTCGCCCACGCTGCGGCTGGACAAAGTGGCGCCGGCAGTGCCGAGGACGACGTCAGCGACGGCCTGAGTCGCCGGGACCGGGAGATCCTCGCCTTCGAGCGTCAGTGGTGGAAATACGCAGGCGCCAAGGAACAGGCCATCCGTGAGCTGTTCGACATGTCCACGACGCGCTACTACCAGGTGCTCAACGCATTGATCGACACCCCGTCGGCGCTGGCCGCCGACCCCATGCTCGTCAAGCGGCTGCGACGGCTGCGGGCCAGTCGGCAGCGGCAACGATCGGCCCGGCGTCTCGGCATCGAGGTCTGACTAGCACAATTGCCCCGTGACCCGCCAACTCGACAACCGGCTACGGCGGGAACGGGTCGCCGGGATCGCCCTGGCGATCGTCGGAGTGGGCGTCCTGGTCATCGCCGTGATCGCCCTGCGCAGCCCGAACGGGCACGGCAAGGTCGCGGCCGAAGGCACCACGGCGACGAAATCGGCAGCCAAATCGGCAGCCAAGTCGGCACCCAAGTCCACGTTCACGTCGGTGCCGGCAAGGACCCCGAGCGCGCCCACGTCTGAGCCGCCCGCGACCAGGTTGCCGCTCGTCGTGCTGAACAACACCACGATCGTGGGCCTGGCCGATCAGGCCAAAGCCCGCTTCCAGGCGGGCGGGTGGACGGTTACCAGCACCGACACACTGACCAACGACATCGCCTCGACCTGCGCCTACTTCGACCCGTCCGTAGCGGGCGCCGAGGCGACAGCGAGGGCACTGCAGGCTCAGTTCCCGACCATCAAGCGCGTCGCTCCCAAGTTCGCCGAATTGCCCCCCGGACCGGTCGTGGTCGTGCTCACGTCGGACTATTCGTGAACTCACCGCACGCCGGTTGTGCAAGGATGACAGCACAACCGAATAGCAACGCTCATCCAGAGGGGCAGAGGGACCGGCCCGACGAAGCCCCGGCAACCGCGTGCGATGCGTTACGTCTCCTGACGTGAGGCCGCCGACGCAGGTGCCAAATCCGGCCCAGGCAGCCAGCCTGGGAAAGATGAGGGAAAGGCCTCGTTCTCATGACTGTTGTGCTCGATCGCCCCATCGTCCCGTCCCCCGCATCGGCGCTCGTCTGCCGCAATTGCGGCGCCGAGTTCCCGCTCGGCGCGCAGCACGCCTGCTTTGAATGTTTCGGTCCGCTCGAGATCGGCTACGACCCGGCCGCCCTGGCGCGGGTGACGCGCGAAGAGATCGAGGCCGGCCCGCATTCGCTGTGGCGCTACGCCGGGCTGCTACCGGTCGGCCAGGATCCGGGCAGCCGCGTCGATTCCGGCACCGGCATGACGCCGCTCATCCGAGCCGACCGGTTGGCTGACGAACTGGGTTTCACCGCGCCCGTCTGGATCAAGGACGACTCGGCCAACCCCACGCACTCGTTCAAGGACCGCGTCGTCTCGATCGCGATCACGGCCGCGCGCGAGCTCGGCTTCGAACGGATCGCCTGCGCATCGACCGGCAACCTGGCCAACTCGGTGGCCGCGCATGCCGCCCGCGTCGGAATGCCGTCGATCGTGTTCGTCCCGGCCGACCTCGAGCCAGCCAAGATCATCCAGACTGCGATATATGGCGGCACGCTCGTCGGCGTCGAGGGCTCCTACGACGACGTGAACCGGCTGTGCTCCGAGCTCGGTGAGACCGACGAGTTCGAGACAACCGGCTTCGTGAACCTCAACGTCCGCCCGTACTACGCCGAGGGATCCAAGACGCTGGGCTTCGAGGTCGCCGAGCAGCTGGGCTGGCGAATTCCTGGCCAGTATGTGGCGCCGATGGCCTCCGGGTCGATGCTCACCAAGATCCACAAGGGATTCAAGGAACTCATCGCGGCCGGGCTGGTACCCGAGTCCGGGTGGCGGGTGTACGGCGCGCAGTCCGCGGGCTGCGCACCGATCGCCACCGCGTTCGCGAGCGGGGCGGCCGATGTGCAGCCGGTGAAGCCGACCGGCATCGCCAAGTCGTTGAACATCGGCAGCCCGGCCGACGGGCCGTACGCGCTGGACGCCGTCCGATCCACCGGCGGTTCAATGGCTGCGGTCACAGACGACGAGATCCGCGAGGGCGTCCGGCTGCTCGCCCGCACGACCGGGGTGTTCGCCGAGACGGCTGGCGGCGTGACCGTGGCGGTGTTGCGCAAGCTGGTGCAGGCCGGTGAGATCGACGTCTCGATCGAGACCGTCGTGTTCAACACCGGTGAAGGGCTCAAGACGATCGATGCCGTCAGTGCGGGTGCCGTCCCGACCGCGGTCATCCCACCGACGCTGAAGGGGATGCGGGCCGCCGGCCTGCTCTAGCGCCCGAACGCCCGGTCGTCCCGACGCCTGACGACTGAGCGCCCGGCTGCCGGTGCCCACTTGGCAGCGGCGGTGACACCATGGCCGGCGATTCTGGAGGCCGGCCGGCCGGCCCGGTAGCGTGCGGCGCGGTCGAAGACCCCGGTGACTACGCGGTGTGCGTCCGGGCAGGTCGAGCAGGGGGCGCACGTGGCACAGGGCACGGTGAAGTGGTTCAACAACGAGAAGGGTTACGGCTTCATCGCCGTCGACGGCGGCGATGACGTATTCGTGCACTACTCAGCGATCGACGGCGACGGCTACCGCTCCCTCGAAGAAGATCAGCGCGTCGAGTTCCACATTGCCCAGGGCGCGAAGGGCCCGCAGGCCGAGGCCGTGCGGGTCGTGACCGGCTGACTCGGCCGGCCCACAGCGGCAATCGGCGCCGGGTTGACGAGCTTGCACTCACCGGGGGTGAGTGCTAAACCTGAGTTGGCACTCGGGTACAGTGAGTGCCAGCCGGAGGCAGTGAGGCACTCCCATGAGTGCTATCCGTCGCGGGCACCGCTGGCCGGTCATCACGCTTGTTACATCTACGAGTGAGGACGACACCGAATGGCTAAGTTGATCGCGTTCGACGAAGAGGCCCGTCGTGGCCTCGAGCGCGGCATGAACATCCTTGCCGACGCAGTACGGGTGACGTTGGGCCCCAAGGGCCGCAACGTCGTCCTGGAGAAGAAGTGGGGCGCCCCCACGATCACCAATGACGGTGTGAGCATCGCCAAGGAGATCGAGCTGGAGGACCCCTACGAGAAGATCGGCGCCGAACTGGTCAAGGAAGTGGCCAAGAAGACCGACGACGTGGCCGGCGACGGCACCACGACGGCCACTGTCCTGGCTCAGGCGCTTGTCCGCGAAGGCTTGCGCAACGTCGCGGCCGGCGCAAACCCGATGGCCCTCAAGCGCGGCATCGAGGCTGCTGTGGCATCGGTGTCCGAGGTACTGGGCAACCAGGCCAAGGACGTCGAAACCAAGGAGCAAATCGCTGCGACCGCGTCGATCTCCGCCGCTGACACCTCCGTCGGCGAGCTCATCGCCGAGGCGATGGACAAGGTCGGCAAGGAAGGCGTCATCACCGTTGAGGAGAGCCAGACCTTCGGTCTCGAGCTCGAGCTCACCGAGGGTATGCGCTTCGACAAGGGCTACATCTCGCCCTACTTCGCCACCGACACCGAGCGGATGGAGACGTCCCTCGACGACCCCTACATCCTGCTCATGAGCTCCAAGATCTCCACGGTCAAGGATCTGCTTCCCCTGCTTGAGAAGGTCATGCAGTCCGGCAAGTCCCTGGCGATCATCGCCGAGGACGTCGAGGGCGAGGCCCTCGCGACCCTGGTCGTCAACAAGATCCGTGGCACCTTCAAGTCGGTTGCCGTCAAGGCCCCCGGTTTCGGTGGCCGTCGCAAGGCGATGCTCGGCGACATCGCCGTGCTCACCGGCGCGACCGTGATCTCCGAGGAGGTCGGTCTCAAGCTGGAGACCGCCGAACTCGACCTGCTGGGCACCGCGCGCAAGGTCGTCATCACCAAGGACGAGACCACCATCGTCGACGGTGGCGGCGACGCGGAGCAGATCCAGGGCCGCGTCAACCAGATCAAGGCCGAGATCGAGAAGTCGGACTCGGACTACGACCGCGAGAAGCTCCAGGAGCGCCTCGCCAAGCTCGCCGGCGGCGTCGCCGTCATCAAGGCGGGCGCGGCCACCGAGGTCGAGCTCAAGGAGCGCAAGCACCGCATCGAGGACGCCGTTCGCAACGCGAAGGCCGCCGTCGAGGAGGGCATCGTCGCCGGTGGTGGGGTCGCCCTCATCCAGGCCGCGAAGAACGTCTTCGCCACGCTCGAGCTCGAGGGTGACGAAGCGACCGGTGCCAACATCGTGCGGGTCGCGGTCGAGGCTCCGCTGAAGCAGATCGCCATCAACGCCGGACTCGAGGGTGGGGTCGTGGCTGAGAAGGTCCGCGGTCTCGAGAAGGGTCACGGCCTCAACGCCGCGACCGGCGAGTACGTCGATATGCTGGCTGCCGGCATCAACGACCCGGTCAAGGTGACCCGGTCCGCGCTGCAGAACGCCGCGAGCATCGCCGCGCTCTTCCTCACGACCGAGGCCGTCATCGCCGACAAGCCCGAGAAGGCCCCCGCGGGCATGCCCGGTGGCGGCGGCGACGACATGGGCGGCATGGGCTTCTGAGAAGACCCATCCGCCCGGTATCTCGCCAGTAGG
>JALYVG010000161.1 GCA_030853345.1 Actinomycetota bacterium
CGCTAACTTCTAGGTGATCAACCTGCGCTCTTATCCGGTCGAGCTGCGGAGGCAGTTGCGGACCCGGATGGAAGCCGCGGCAGGCGACCTGCCTGACGTACGGGTGCTGCGCGCCCGCCGCCGGGCCCTGAAAGGCGTCGCCGAGCGCACCACACTGGCCAGAGTCGAGCGGACTACCCACCAGCCGAGTTGAGACCCGCCAGCAGTCCGGTCAGCGCCGCCGGCCGCTGTGCCCGGGGTGGTGATCGTCGGTGACGAGCGATGCAGTGATCGACTCGCGCAGGTAGGACGCCGCGCAGGCGTTGCGTTGCTGCTCGAGCAGGACGGACGTAGTCGCCGAGGCGTGACCGCGGCCGTGACGTTCGATCAGGAAGCCGATCGCGGCCAGCAGAGCCAGCGCGCAGGCGACCACCGCGGCAAGCATGGGCTCAGTATCACCGCTGTCAACCACATTGCCAACCATCGGCACCGCCCGGCCCGGCCAGCCGGTCGGACCGGCAACAGCGTCGTGCCGACCGCACTACCGCAGGTCAGTCGACTGTGCTCGGTCGGAGCAGCACCAGTGGGATCTGGCGCTCGGTCCTGGTCTGGTATCCGGCGTAGCGCGGGTGCTCGGCTGTGACAAGTGGCCACAGCCGGGCGCGCTCCTCGGCCGTGGCGATATGGGCCTGCATGCGCTGCCTCGATTTGCCCCGCACGGCGACCTCGACGTCGGGGTCGTCCCGAAGGTTCAGCAACCACGCTGGCGACTGGTCGTCGCCGCCAGGGAGGCGACGACGACGATGGTGTCCCCGTCCTGGTAAGGGGAGGTCAGCATGACCGAACGCCGTCGCCCGCTCTGGCGCCCGGTCGTGATCAGCTCCAGGACCGGCATGTTCGAGACGTGGCCGCCCACCCGGCCACCACTGAGCCTGACCACGTTGCGATGGACCGCGTTGACGGTCCTGAAAACGATGTCGGCGGGCATCGCCGCAAGGTAGCAGCCGTTGACGGTGATTTAGCGACGGCTTAAGGGTAGATCGAGGTGGTTCATCGACTTTTTGGGGTGCTCCCATGCGATTTCGCCGGCCGCTCATCGTCCTGACCGCCCTCATGCTGAGCGCGTCGCTCGGCGCCCCGCCTGCCTCGGCCCACCCCGGGCACTACGCCAAAGTACCCACCGCCACGGGCACCGGTGGCGCGGTCGCCTCGGCCGACTTCGACGCCACTAAGGCCGGGATCGAGGTGTTGCGCTCGGGCGGCAACGCGATCGACGCCGCTGTCGCCGTCGCGGCCACGCTCGGCGTCACCGAACCATTCGTCGCCGGCCCGGGTGGCGGCGGGTTCATGGTCATCTACCTGGCCAGGTCCCACCGGGTGGTCACCATCGACGGCCGCGAGATGTGCCCGGCCGGGTGCACGGCACAGCTGTTCATCGACCCCGCCACCGGCAAGCCACTGGCGTTCGAGGAGGCCCGCCACTCCGGACTGTCGGTGGGCGTACCCGGGATGGTCGCCACCTGGGACCGCGCGGCTCGTCAATACGGCACGCGCAGCTTCAGGGCGGACCTGCAGCCTGCCATCCGGGTGGCCCAGCGCGGCTTCACGATCGACCCGACGTTCGTCCAGCAGGAACAGGCGGCGCTACCCGACCTGCAGGCCTTTACCAGTAGCCGCAAGCTGTTCCTCACCTCCGACGGCCAGCCGCTGCCCGTCGGTACGACGCTGCGTAACCCGGACCTGGCCCGGACGTACGCGCAGCTGGCCAAGTACGGCGCGTCCTACCTCTACGGTGGCCCGCTCGGCACCGAGATCGCCCACACGGTGACGGCCCCGCCGATCTGGCCAGGCACGCCGCTGACGGTACGTCCGGGGATCATGACGCCGCGCGACGTGGCCAACTACCAGGCCAAGAACCGCGCGCCGACGCACGTCAACTACCGCGGCCTGGACGTCTACGGAATGGCCGCGCCCTCCAGTGGCGGACTCACTACGGGGGAGGCGCTGAACATCCTGGCCGGATTCGATCTGCGCCACGAGGACCGGACGACAGCCCTGTTCCACTACCTCGAGGCCAGCCGGCTGGCCTATGCCGATCGCAACGCCTACATCGGCGACCCCGACTTCGAACCGGTGCCACAGCACGGACTGCTCGACCCGAGGTTCGCAGCCACCCGGCGCTGCCTCATCGGCGATACCGCGCTCACCTCGCCGCAGGCACCGGGCAATCCGTACCCGCCCTACGCGCCCTGCACCGCCGCGGCGTCAGCCACCAACCCGGCGCATGAAGGCACCGAGACCAACCACGTCGTCGTCGCCGACAAGTGGGGCAACGTCGTCAGCTACACCAACACGATCGAGCAGCTGGCCGGCAGCGGGATCACCGTCCCTGGTCGCGGCTTCCTGCTCAACAACGAGATGACCGACTTCGACTTCGCGCCGGCGACGCCGACCACGTACGACCCGAACCTCCCGGCGGCGGGCAAGCGGCCACGATCGAGCATGAACCCGACGATCGTGCTCAGGAACGGCCGGCCCGAGCTCACCGTCGGCTCGCCGGGTGGGGCTACGATCATCACCACGGTGCTGCAGATCCTGCTCAACTACATCGACTTCAGGATGTCGCTGCCGCAAGCGCTGGCCGCACCCAGGGCCAGCCAACGCAACACCGCCACCACCTTCGCCGAGCCGGCCTTCATCAACAGCCCGGTCGCCGCCCAGCTCACGTCACGCTACGGCGAGATGTTCACCGAACAGACCGGGCCGGTGCTGCCGTTGAACTCCTGGATCGGCAACGCCACCGGCATCGACCTGCTGCCGGGCGGCCGGTTCCAGGCAGCGGCCGAGCCGGTGCGTTCCGGCGGGGGCAGCGCGCTGGTGGTGAACCCGGGCGGCCACCGGTAGTCGCCCGTCTGCACAACGCCCAGGGCGCGGCCGCCAGCTGCTGATGGCCCAGCTGCCTTAGATCGTGGCGAAGGCGGCGGCCGGGTTCGTGCGTCAGCGTCGGGGGACAATGGGCCCATGGTCGTGGTGGCGGGTGAGCGGTTCGAGGAGATGGTCGGCGTCGCCCTGGACGGGTTGCCACCGGAACTCGGCAAGCTGATGCGCAATGTTGCGGTCACCGTCGAGTTGGACGACGGTCCGCCCGGGCTGCTCGGGCTCTACCAGGGCGTCCCGCTCACCGAACGCTTCTCGGACTACTCAGGCCTGTTGCCTGACCGGATCACCATCTACCGCAGGGCGATCTGTGCGATCTGTGACACCGAGGACGAGGTGGTCGACGAGGTCCGTCGCACCGTGGTGCACGAGGTCGGCCATCACTTCGGCATCGACGACGACCGACTGCACGCCTTGGGCTGGTAGCCGCCCGCTATCCGTCGGCCGCGCACCGGCGGGCCTGGTGGGGTACGCGGCGACAACCGTCTCATCGTGGACCCCGGCCCGGTGCACAGAAGGTTCACGGTCGACACCCCGCTAGCGTTGGCCTGCATGCAGCAGACACTCGAGCTTTGCGACTGGCGGCGTCAGCTGGCTGAGCTCTATGCGCACGTTCGGGCCGAGCGTGACCCGGCCGAGGGGCACCGGATCTGGTGCGACGGCCGGGACCAGCTCCTGCGCGAGCATCCGCAGAGCCCGTTGCCGCCGGACAGCCCGTTGCGCGGCTCCGGGCTGCGGTACTGGCCCTATGCCGCCGACCTTCGCTTCACTGCGCCGCTCGAACCGGCCCCGGCGGAGGAACGGAGCGTCGAGTCGAGCAATGACGGCGTTATTCGGTTGCGGCGCGTCGGCCGGGTCCGGCTGGATGCGCTCGATGTGAGTCTGGACGTGTGGTGGCTGGCCCAGTACGCCGGCGGGCTGTTCCTCCCGATGCGTGACGGCACCGCAGGCAGCGACACCTACGGCGGCGGGCGCTACCTGCTCGACACGGCCAAGGGCGCCGATCTCGGCGGCGGCGACGGGCGGATCGTCGTCGACCTCAACTTCGCCTATCACCCGTCCTGCCGCTACAACAGCGCGTGGGAGTGCCCGCTGGCCCCCGACGGCAACACGACCGCCATTCCCGTTCGCGCCGGCGAGCGGATGTAGCGGCATCGGCCAGGCCGATCCGGATCGGCGCAAATCCTGTTCGCTGTACGGTCCACGGGTGGGGTGGTGGCCGGCGGCGACGTGGGCGCGGATGCGTTCTGGCGAGGGTTGCCCGATGTGCGCGTCCGCGCACATGCCTAGCAACGAGGACAGCGACCTCGTGCTGGAGCTTCGGGCCAGCTTCGCCCGGCTGCCCCGCAACCAGACCCGGCCCGGGTACACCGTGGTGATCCTCAAGCGGCACGCGAGCGAGCTCTACGAGCTGCCGCCGCCGGCGCTCAAAGCGTTCTGGGCCGACGTGGCCTGGGTGAGCGCGGCCGTGGCAGATTTGTTCACGCCGGTGAAGCTGGACTACCTGGTGCTGGGCCACCAGTGCCCGCACGTGCACTGTCATGTGGTGCCGCAGTACGAGGGCGACGACCCGCTGGCCCCAGTCGACGTGGAGGCCGGCACCGTCCGGCTGAATCCCACCCAGCGGGCCGAACGGGTGGCCCTGCTGCGCGATCGGCTCCTCAACGGCGGCTGACCCCGGCGCTTTCCCTCGTCGAGATGCCCTGGGACTGTGCGGTGTCGGTGCCACGTCCTAAGTTGGCGGGATGACTCCACCACCTATTGTCCTGGTTCCTGGGTACTGGCTCGGCGCGTGGGCGTGGGACGAGGTCGCCGCCACGCTGCGCGCAGACGGGCATGACGTCACGGCGCTGACGCTGCCCGGCCTCGAGTCGGTTGACACCGACCGATCCTCCATAACGCTGGCCGACCACGTCGACGCGATCTGCTCCGCGGTGACAGCCGCGGGGCGGCCCGTCGTGCTCGCGGTGCACAGCGCATCCGGCGGGCCGGGTTACCTGGTCACCGACCGCATTCCCGAACGGATCGCGGCGATGATCTACGTAGATTCCGCCCCGGCGACCGGTGCGATGAATCCCGATTTCAGCGACGCCGAGTTTCCGCTGCCCTCAGCGGAGGAACTCGCGGAAGGGGAGAACCTCGACGGCCTCACCGACGGGCAGCTCACGACATTCCGAGAGCGTGCGGTTCCCGTACCCGGCGGGCTGCTGCGCGACGAGCCGGTGTTGACCAACGATGCCCGCCTCGACGTCCCCAGCACGGTCATCTGCACGGGCTACAGCTCCGAGCAGGTCAAGGGCTACGCCAAAGAGGGCCACGCGTGGCTCGGCGGGCTCAACGAACTGCGCAACGTGACCTATGTCGATCTGCCGACGAGCCACTGGCCGATGTGGTCCCGCCCGACGGAGCTGGCTGCGATCATCGGCGATGTCGCCCACGGCACAGCTGACGCCTGACCGACCTGCACTGCCAGGCTGTCGGGGCGCGCACTCGAACGGCTGAGCAGGCTCACCCGAACAGTCCGGCTCGGCCGGGGCGTGGTCAGCCGGACGACAGCGTGATCCGGCCGACCTCGGTGAGCTCAGCCGGCACGTCCGATGGTGCTGATCGTTCGAGCACCGCCTCGGCCCGCCGGCCGTCGAACGTCAACGTGCTGATCTCGTTGCCGAAATACGGGCCCGCCATTCGCTTCCAGCCGATCGGCATGGGCGGCAGCTTGGCCATCGTCCCCAGCAGCAGGCGGGTGCTCCGTTCAGCCGCCCGGCTCCACGAGATACGGAACGCGACCTTCATGGCGGCCGGCACATAGTTGTGCAGCGGCGAACAGGTCAATTGATAGACGGGGGAATCGACCTGTTCCTCGTACTGCGCCTGCGCAACGTAAGCGTGGTGCACGTCGCCGGAGAGCACGCAGACGGTAGCCGGGGCGCCCGCCTGTCCGCCATGCTCACCGCGCCCGACGGACGCGAGCAACGCGGCGAGCCGGTCGAATGACTCCCGGAATGACGCCCAGTGCTCCAGATCAGCGGCACGGCGCATCTTCTCAGCCCACTTCGCCACCCGCGTCCCTCGGACACCCGCGCAGAGCACTTCGTTCCAGGACTCGATGTCGTGCAGGGCGCGGGGCAGCAGCCACGGCAGCGACGTGCCGATCAGCAGGTGGTCATACTCGCCGTCGACCTGCTCCTCGATCCAGCTGAACTCGCTCTCGCTCACCATGCTGCGGTGGCCCTCGGCCAGGATGCGTCCGCACCGCGAGTCGATCATGACGAGCCGCACCCGGCCGAAGTCTCTCCGGTAGGACCACCGGGTGCCTTTCGCGCCGTCGGCTTCTCGGTCGGCGTGCGCCGCGAACTCGCGCAGCAGCGGCTCGGCGTCACCCGCCCCGGCCCGGACCCGCTGATAGAGGTCGTTGTGAGCCAGCTCGTCCGGGGAGAGGTTGCCCAGATGCTGGTACACCCAGTACGACGACAGCGCACCGACGATGCGCTCCTGCCACCACGACTGGAGTTTCATGTCCTCACGCCACAAATGCGAGGTGTTCCAGTCGTCGCGCACGTCGTGGTCGTCGAAGATCATCGAGGTGCCGACAGTCGACATCAGCCAGCGCACGTCCGGGTCGGCCCACGACTCGTCATAGAGCCAGGTGTACTCCTCGAAGTCGGCCACCTGGTCGCCCGCGCCAGTGCTGATGTCACGACGTTCCCGGATGCGCCGCTGGGTGGCCGCCGACGTCTCGTCGGCGTAGACCTGATCACCGACCAGCAGCAGTGCGTCGGGCCAGTTCTTCTCGCCGACGGCGGCGATCGCGCGGGCATAGCAGGCCAGTGAGTCTGCGTCGAAGTGGTCGTCGCCGGAAACGGCCGCCGACGTCGCGTAGCGACACGAACCGAAGGCGATCCGGACGGGACGGTCCTCGCTGAGCGTGCGGATCCGGCTCGGCGGCCGGGCAGAACCCGCCGGTGGCCAGGCCAGCTCGCCATCCAGCCGCACTTCATAGGGCGTGCTGCTGCCCGGGGCGAGACCCTCGATCAGCACCAGCGCGTAGTGGTGGCCCGCGACGGTCCACGATCGCTCGCGGCTACCGAGCACCTCGACCTCGCATGGCTGGGTGGTCTCGACCCAGACCGTCGCGGCCGAGGAGCCGACGTGACGCAACAGAGGACCGACCAGAATCTGGTTCACCTGACCTGTCTACCCAATGCGGGCGGCCGCAGGCGGGGCAGGGTCGGTCACGGGAGCTGTGGCAGACCGTCCGGGCCGAGGGGCCAGAACGGGTTGTGCGCGACCTCCCACAGGTGGCCGTCAGGGTCTGCGAAGTAGCCGCTGTAACCGCCCCACTCGGTGCTGCGCCCCGGCTTGGGGATCCTCGCTCCCGCTGCGGCAGCCGCGTTCAGTGCGGTATCGACGGCTTGAGGGGATTCGACGTTGATCGACACAGAGACGCCACGAAACCCCTCGGCATCGCCCGCCACAGTCTGTGCGTCGGTAGCCAGATCGTCCCGGCCGAACAGGCCGAGCAGCGCGCCGGCTGTGTGGAAGAAGCTCACCTCGCCGTCAACCGAACCGGGCGAGAGCGGGAAACCGAGGGCCTCGTAGAAGCGGGTGGACGCGGCCACGTCGCGGACGCCGAGCGTGACCAGGCTGATGGCTGCGGGGACTGACATGGGCGCCACCCTAGGTCGACGGTCCGACACCGCTCTCGCGAGGAGAATCTGGCGACGCGCGCAGCTAGGGTGAAGGCAGATAGCAGGAGAGGGAGTGGACGATGCCGACCCATGACAGCGGCCAAAGCAGGCCGCAACGCCAGAATGAGAAAACAGATGAGGTCGAAACCGGCGCCGAGTCGAGCACTGACGTCGCCGAGCGGCACGAGAAGCTGACCGAAGACGTCGACGCGATCCTTGACGAGATCGACGAGGTGCTCGAGACCAACGCCGAGGACTTCGTGCGAGCCTTCGTGCAGAAGGGTGGTCAGTAGTCCTGCCACAGCCTGACGTCGAAGGCTGTCCCACCGTCTGGGTAGGGTCGCAGCACAGGGATTCACCAGCGCAGAGGGAGCGACGTTGAGCATCGGGCGGGCGGGCGATCACGGCGCCGACCACGGCATCCTGCGCTACGCCACCTCACCCGGGTCGTCCTCATTCACCGAATTCCTCACCGCAGCCGCACCGAACCTGCTGCCCGCGGCGGCAGGCGTTCCCGCGTTGGCGCCACACGGCACGACTATCGTGGCCGCGGCGTTCGCCGGCGGGGTCGTCATGGCCGGTGACCGTCGAGCCACGGCCGGCAACCTCATCGCACAGCGCGACATCGAGAAGGTGTTCGCCTCCGACGACTACTCCCTGGTCGGGATCGCGGGCACGGCCGGTCTGGCCATCGAGATCGTGCGGCTCTACCAGGTCGAACTCGAGCACTACGAAAAGATCGAGGGCACCCAGCTCACTCTCGAGGGCAAGGCGAACCGGCTCTCGACCATGATCCGCGGCAACCTCGGCCAGGCGCTGCAGGGGCTTGCCGTCGTTCCCCTGTTCGCCGGCTTCGACCTCGACGCCCCCGACATCGCGACCGCCGGAAAGATCTACAGCTTCGACGTCACCGGCGGCCGTTACCCCGAGCAGCACTACCACTCGGTCGGCTCGGGTGCGCTGTTCGCGCGCGGGGCACTGAAGAAGCTGTGGAGCCCGGACCTCGACGCCGACGGCGTGATCCGAGTGGTCGTCGAGTCGCTCTACGACGCCGCCGACGACGACTCCGCGACCGGCGGCCCCGATCTCACCCGCGGCATCTACCCCGTCGTGATGCTGGCCACCGCAGCGGGCACCACCCGCGTCCCTGACTCCGAACTCGACCCGGTCGTGCGCGCCATTCTGGCCGACCGCGCCAACCGCCCAGGCGCCTGAGCCAGGAGAGCGCACCATGTCGATGCCGTTCTACGCCTCCGCTGAGCAGATCATGCGGGACCGCTCCGAGTACGCGCGCAAGGGCATTGCCCGTGGCCGCAGCGTCATCGTGACGACCTACACCGACGGCGTCCTGCTCGTCACCGAGAACGCCAGTTCGGCGCTGCACAAGATCAGCGAAATCTATGACCGCATCGCCTTCGCGGGGGTGGGCAAGTACAACGAGTTCGAGAACCTGCGCGTTGCCGGCATCAGACTGGCCGACCTGCGCGGGTATTCCTACGATCGTCGCGACGTGACCGCCCGGGCGTTGGCCAACGCCTATGCCCAGACGCTGGGGTCGATCTTCACCGAGCAGCAGAAGCCCTACGAGGTCGAACTCTGTTTGGCCGAGGTCGGCGAGAGCCCGGCCGACGACCAGCTCTACCGGCTTTCCTACGACGGCACGATCGTCGACGAGACGGCCGCGGCGTTCCTCGTGATGGGCGGCCAGGCTGATTCACTGACCACGGAAATGCGTCGCTCGTTCCAGGCCGGGCTGCCCTTGAGCGAGGCACTCACCGTTGCCGTCGAGGCGTTGGCCTCGGTGGGCGGCGTCGACGGGGCAACTCGGTCGTTGCCTGCCAATCAGCTCGAGGTGGCCGTCCTGGACCGCACCCGGGGCACCCGCAAGTTCAAGCGCCTCAGCGGCCTGGCCCTCACCGCCCTGTTGCCGGTCGAGCACGGCGAGCCGTCCGAGCCGGCGCCGGCCGACACGCCGCCGCACGACGAGGACGGCGAATTCCCCGGCTGAACCCAGGAGCGCCGTCGCGCGTATTCCCGGTTGTGAGGGCAGCGAGCATCGGTGGCCGATGAGTAGCACAATGACGCTGGACCCGGTTCGGGCGCACCGGCGGGGACCAACGGCGGGAGGTCACGTGGCCACCAGCGAGGCCGACCTCTTGCGCGCGCTGCACGATGAGCATGCGCGGGCGCTCTGGTCCTACGTGGTGAACCTGACCAATGGCGACCGCGGCAGGGCACAGGACGTCGTGCAGGAGACGATGCTGCGCGCGTGGCGCAACCCCCAGGTTCTCGATCAATCCCGAGGCTCGGCCCGCGGCTGGCTGTTCACGGTGGCCAAGCGGATCGTGATCGACGAGTGGCGGGCCACCCGCAGCCGGCCCGAATACCTCACCGACGAGGTGCCCGAGCAGCCGGTGTCCGACGGCACCGAGCAGGCGGTGGATCATCATGTGGTGACCGCGGCCATGCGCACCCTGTCGCTCGAGCATCGCGAGGTATTGCTCGAGTGTTATCTGCGCGGCGCCTCAGTCGCCCAGGCCTCGAAGACCCTCGGGGTCCCACCCGGAACGATCAAATCCCGCACCCACTACGCATTGCGCGCCCTGCGCCTTGCCCTTGACGAGATGGGAGGTGTGCTGTGACAGCAGTTGACCCGTTCGCCTATGACGATGCGGCTTATGTCCTCGGCGCGCTCTCCTCCGACGAGCGCGCGGCCTTCGAGCGGCACCTCGAGACGTGTGCCGACTGCGCCGCGCGGGTGCGTGAGGTGTCGGCCGTGCCGGCGCTGCTCGCCGGGATTCCCGCCAGCACCTACGGCGACGAGAACGAGGCGCCACCGGACAACCTGCTGCCGCACCTGCTCAACCGCGTTCGGTTCGAGCAGCGCCGCCGCCGCTGGGTGACCACCGGCCTGGCTGGGCTCGCCGCGGCGTGCCTGGTCGCGCTGGCCGTGGTCATCTGGCCGTCGTCGTCGCCGTCCTCGTCCGCGCCCAAGCCGCAGGCGATGAGCGCCCTGGTGGCCAGCCCCGTGCATGCGACCGCCGCATTGAGCAGCGCCGCGTGGGGTACCAAGATCGACCTGGTCTGCGAGTACTACACGAAACCGACGCGGCAGGTGGACTACACGCTGGTGATCGTCGACAGGCAGAACGTCTCGCACCCCGCGGGCACCTGGCGACTCGTCCCGGGTCAGATCGCTCACTTCACCGGCGGCACGTCCGTAGCGCGCGACCAGATCTCGAAGGTCCAGATCACGGTCGGCGTCCGCCCGATTCTGCAGCTGACCCTCTGAGCTGCCCAGCTGCACATTTCTGGTCATCGGCCCGGGCGACGGGGGCGCACCGTGCGCGTTGTCGGACCGGGTGCCTATCGTCGCGGTGCATCCGAGGCATTCGGATACGTCGACAGGGGAGACTGGCATGGCGAACGAGGTCAACTACTTCGAAATCGGATCACCGGAACCGGAGGCCGCGAGGGAGTTCTACGGCGCCCTGTTCGACTGGGAGGTCGGGGCACCCTCGATGCCCGCTCGGTACAGCATGGTCAACCAGAGCGCGGGCGGCCTCTGGGACACCTCGAACTTGGGTGGGGCGCGCTACGCGATCTTCTACGTACAGGTCGAGGACGTAACGGCCGCGATCGACCGGGCACAGGAACTCGGCGCGGCGGTTGTCCTGCCGTTCATCGACAACGGACGCATCGAGTTCGCCCACCTCAGCGATCCGCAGGGAAACCGATTCGGCGTCTGGCGGCCCAAAGACGCCGAATGACGCTCACGCGCCGAGGATCTCGTCGATGAAGGGCCCGACTAACCGGGTCACGGCCTGCGCGGTGTCCTCCGGGTCGGACGTGGGCAGCAGGGCATGGCTGATCGCCAGGCGGGCCATCGACTCGGCCACCAGTTCGGCGTCGGCCACCGAGACCTGCGGCCACACCTCGACGATCAGGCGGCCGATCCGGTCGGTGGCCACCTGCCTGCCCAGGCCGGTGAGCAGCCGGTTCAGCTCCCCGCCCTCGGCACCGGCCACGATCATCTGGACGAGCGGCTCGTCGGAGGCAAGCTTCAGGAACAGGCCGAAGGCGACGTGCATCGCACCGCGGGCATCCTCCCGCGAGGCCCGTACCGCCTCCTCGACGCCGACGATGAGTGCGTCGATCTCGCGCAGCACGTAGGCCTCGACCAGGCTGCGCCGCGATCCGAACTCGTTGTACACGGTCTGGCGGCTCACCCCGGCCGCCGCGGCGACGTCGGACATCGTCGTGGCCGACCAGCCCTGCGAGCGCACGAGGTCGTCGACCGCGGCCACGACCGTGTCGCGCAGCAGGGTGCGGGTGGCCTCGGGGTAGCGCACCGGCGCGCCGTGCGTCGTCACGCCGACGCCGTGGTGCCGTCGACGGGGACGAAATCGGTCTTGTCCCGAACGCCGCAGTCCGGACAGCACCAGTCATCGGGAACCCGCGCCCACGCGGTACCCGCCGGGAACCCCTCGCGCGGGGCGCCGTGCGCCTCGTCGTAGACGTAGTCGCAGACCTCGCACCGGTATCTGCTCACGCGGGGGAGCCTTGCACACCGCTGGCAGGCCCGCGCTGGCTGTAACGGGCGAGGACGCGGTCGCGCGTGGGCGGGTGGATATTGGCCAGCAGCACGTCGCCGCGGTAGTGGGCCAGAACGCGCTGGTCCATTACGCGGCGCCACAGCGGGGGGAAGTGGGCCAGCACGATCATCGTTGCGTACCCGGCCGGCAGCTGCGGCGATTCCTCGAAGTGCCGCAGCGACTGGTAGCGCCGGGTGGGGTTGGCGTGGTGGTCGCTGTGGCGCTGCAGGTGATACAGGAACAGGTTCGTGGTGATGTTGTTGTTGTTCCAGCTGTGCCGCGGGTCGACCCGCTCCCAGCGCCCGGTGGGCAACGGCTGGCGCAGGAGGCCGTAGTGCTCGATGTAGTTCACCGCTTCGAGCAACGCGAAACCGAAGACCGCCTGGATCAGCAGGTAGGGCGCGATGCCGGCGCCGAACAGAGCCAGGAGTACACCCCACAGCACGACGGTCATCGCCCACGCGTTGAGCACGTCGTTGCGCAAGGAGAACGGGCGCTTGCCCATCCGGCGCAGGCGGGTGCGCTCCAGGCGCCACGAGTTGCCCACGCTGCCGATCACGGTGCGGGGCAGGAACGCCCAGAACGTCTCGCCGAGCCGGCTGGATGCCGGGTCCTCCGGAGTTGCCACCCGGACGTGATGGCCGCGGTTATGCTCGATGAAGAAGTGGCCGTAGCCCGTCGGGGCGAGCGCGATGCGGGCGAACCAGCGTTCCAGGTGCTCCTTCTTGTGCCCGAGTTCGTGGGCGGTGTTGATGGCGACACCGTTCATCGAGCCGAGGGTGAACGCGATGCCGAGTTTGTCGAGCACGCCGAGCCCACCGTGATAGGTGATGAGCCAGCAGCCGACGAAGATCGCTACCAGCTGCAGCGGCAGGAACAGGTAGGTGACCCAGCGGTAGTAGCGGTCGCGTTCCAGCCACGCGACGACGTTGTCGGGCGGGTTGCTCGGGTCGGTGCCGAAGGCGACGTCCAGGATCGGGATGAGCACGTAGAGCCACAGCGGCCCCATCCACCAGAACAGACCCAGGCCGGTCAGGTTGACCATCCCCCACCCGGCTAACAGGAACATCGGTACGACCGTGCCGAGCAGCCAGAGGTAGCGCTTGCTGTCACGCCAGTCGGGGCGTTCGAGAGTCCCGGTCATCGCGTGGCCGGACAGAGAACCTTCCCGCATCGCACACCATCCCGGTCTCACGCTCATTGACAGCACGGCTGATTCAGTCGACTTACTTTACATGACCATGGCATATGTAAACCATGACCGCAAGACGGCACGGGTGCCTCCGGGCATCTAGTGTGAACATGTGCAGAAGCGCATTTTCGGGATCGAGAACGAGTACGGCGTCACGTGCACGTTCCACGGCCAGCGGCGGCTCTCGCCGGACGAGGTCGCGCGCTATCTGTTCCGCCGCGTGGTGTCGTGGGGACGTTCGTCGAACGTATTCCTGCGCAACGGCGCCCGGCTCTACCTCGACGTCGGCAGCCATCCGGAGTATGCGACGCCGGAGTGTGATTCGCTGGCCAGCCTGGTCGCGCACGACAAGGCTGGAGAGCGGATCCTCGAGGGGCTGGTCGTGGACGCCGAGAAGCGTCTGCACGACGAGGGCATCGCCGGTGACATCTACCTGTTCAAGAACAACACCGACTCGGCCGGCAACTCCTACGGCTGTCACGAGAACTTCCTCGTCGGCCGACACGGCGAGTTCAGCCGGTTGGCCGACGTGTTGATCCCTTTCCTCGTCACTCGCCAGTTGATCTGCGGCGCAGGCAAGGTGCTGCAGACCCCGCGCGGGGCCGTGTACTGCATCAGCCAGCGCGCTGAGCACATCTGGGAGGGCGTCTCGTCGGCGACCACGCGCAGCCGGCCGATCATCAACACCCGTGACGAGCCACACGCCGATGCCGAGCGCTACCGCAGGCTGCACGTCATCGTCGGCGACTCGAACATGAACGAGTCCACAACGATGCTCAAGGTCGGCGCTGCCGACCTGGTGCTGCGGATGATCGAGGGCGGGGTCACCTTCCGCGACCTCACTCTCGAGAACCCGATCCGGGCGATTCGCGAGATCAGCCACGACCTGACCGGCACCCGCTCCGTGCGCCTGGCCGCCGGACGCACCGCGACGGCGCTGGAGATTCAGCGCGAGTACTACAGCCGCGCCGTCGACTTCATGGCCCGCGAGGGGGACGACGAGTCGACCAAGAGAGTTCTGGAACTGTGGGGGCGCACGCTGGACGCGATCGAGCAGCAGGACCTTTCCAGGATCGACCGCGAGATCGATTGGGCGACCAAGTACCAGCTCATCGAGCGCTACCGAGGCAAACACGACCTGCCGCTGTCCTCACCACGGGTGGCCCAGCTCGACCTGGCCTACCACGACATCTCCCGGACGCGCGGGCTGTACTACCTGCTGCAACGTAAGCACGCCGTCGAGCGCATCGTCTCCGACCTGGCTGTGTTCGAGGCCAAGTCCGTCCCGCCACAGACGACCCGCGCGAAGCTGCGCGGTGATTTCATCCGCCGGGCGCAGGAGAAACGGCGCGATTTCACCGTCGACTGGGTGCATCTCAAGCTTAATGACCAGGCCCAGCGAACCGTGCTCTGCAAGGACCCGTTCCGCAGCGTTGACGAGCGGGTCGAGAAGCTCATCGCCTCGATGTGAGTGCGATGAACTCCACGCAACCAGTGCGTGCCGCCGCGCGGCGGGCCCGCACTGGGATTACTTTCGAGGACATGGCAGCCCGGCGCGCGGAGCGACTCGTCAACCTGGTCATCTGCCTGCTCTCCACCCGGCAGTTCCTCACCGCCGAGCGGATCCGCGACGCTGTCCCGGGCTACGAGGCCGCCGACGGCAGCAGGAGCACCGACGAGGCGTTCAAGCGAATGTTCGAGCGGGACAAAGCCGAGCTGCGCGATCTGGGCATCCCGCTCGAGACCGGCCACAACAGCTACCTCGACAACGAGGAGGGCTATCGCATCACCCGGCGCGACTACGAGTTGCCGCCGATCGAGTTCGACCCGGCCGAGGCGGCCGCGGTCGGGCTGGCCGCCCGGCTGTGGCAGTCCGCGACCCTCGGTGAACCCGCCCGCGCCGCCTTGATCAAGCTGCGGGCCGCGGGGACCGATGTCCACGCCAGTGACACGCCCGGCGCGGTGCCCTACCTCGACGCGAGCGACCCCAGCCTGCCCGCGCTGCTCGAAGCCGCCCGGCTCTCGCGCGCGGTCCAATTCGAGTACACGAAGTCCGGGATGGGAACCGCGCAGCGGCGAACTCTCGAACCATGGGGTGTGTTGTCCTGGCGTCGGCGGTGGTACGTCGCGGGCTTCGACCGCGACCGCGGCGAGGCACGCAGCTTCCGGCTGTCGCGGATCAGCGGCAAGGTCGACTTCGTCGGTAAGCCGGGCGGTTTCGAGCGTCCGGAGAAGGTCGATCTGCGCGAGCTCGTCGCCGGCCGGATGCCCGAGGACACCAGGGTGGCGCGGGTGTGGGTCGACGGCTCCGGCGCCGGGCAACTGCGCCGCATCGCCGACGCCGAGGTCGACGGCGAGCTGACGATCTCCTTCACCGACATGCACCTGCTCGCCCGGTTGGTCACCGCGGCAGGCACCAGCGCCCGGGTGCTGGAGCCGAAGGACCTCGCCGATGCCGTCATCCAACGGCTGACCTTGGCTGCAGGAGCGTCGTCATGAGCGGCAACGACGAGCGGCTGCCGCGCCTGCTCGCGCTGGTGCCCTACCTGCAGGCCCATCAGGGCATCGCGGCTGCGACGGCCGCGGCGGACTTCGGCATCACCGAGGATCAGCTGCGCCGAGACCTGCGGCTGTTGTGGATGTGCGGTCTGCCCGGCCACGGCCCCGGCGACCTGATCGACCTGTCCTTCGAGGGCGACACCGTCTCGGTGATCTTCGACGCCGGCATGTCGCGCCCACTTCGGCTGACCGCCGAGGAGGCCCTCGCCCTCGTCGTCGCGCTGCGCACACTCGCCGAGACGCCCGGGCTGGCCGACGGCGACGCCGTGCAGCGGGCGCTGGCCAAGGTCGAGGCCGCCGCCGGTGGGGAGGTCGACGACACGACGATCGCTGTCGAACTCGACGCCGAGGTCCGCCTGCTGCCCGCCCTGCACCGCGCGCTCAACGAGGGCCGGGCCCTGAAACTGCGCTACTACACCGCCACTCGAGACGAGACCACCGAGCGAGTCGTCGACCCGTTACGGGTGTTCGAGATGGACGGCCACAGCTACCTGGAGGCGTGGTGTCGCAGCGCCGAAGGGCTGCGAGTATTCCGGGTGGACCGGATTGAGTTCCTCGAGCAACTCGAGGAACCCTCCCGCCCACCGGCTGACCTGCAGTTGCGCGACCTGGCCGAAGGCGTCTACCAGCCGGCCTCTGAGCACCTGCTCGCCGTGCTGCGGCTGGCCGCGCCGTACTTCTGGGTGGCCGACTACTACCCGACCGAAGAGGCACACGAGACCGACGGGCTGCTGCAGGTCAGCTTGCGGGTGGCCGATCCGGCCTGGGTCCGCGCGCTGGTGCTCGGCTCTTCCGGCCAGGTCGAGGTGCTCTCGCCGGGCTGGCTGGCCGAGTCGATCCGATCCGACGCGGCCACGGCGCTGCGCGCATACGCGGCGAAGTAGAGTCCGGCCGTGTCCTGGATCGCGCTCATCGCCTGGATCGGTGCGCTCGTGATCGCCGCGGTCGTGCTGGGTTTCTGCGCCTTCGAGATCGTCTGGAAGGCCCGACGGTTGTTGCGCGATGCGGGCGAGTTGCAGGCCGACGCGGTCGCTCTGGCGCAGTTGCAGGAGCACCTCGCCGCGGCGAAGCAGCGGCTCGCGCGGGCCGGCGACCGCTGAGCCCATGACCTCGATGCTGCGGCGGCTACGGCGGCGCGCCACCAACCCCGAGGGCCGCATGTCGGTGCTCGATCACCTGCGCGAACTGCGCCGGCGACTGATTATCGCGCTGTTGTTCATCGTCGCGGGCGCCGTCGCCGGGTGGTTCCTGTACGACCCCGTGCTGAGGTTCCTCGAACACCCGTATTGCCGGGTGCCGGTCCGGTACCGCTACCACAGCGGCACGGGCAAGAGCTGCGATCTGATCTACACCGGAGTCCTGGACGGGTTCACCACCCGGCTGAAGGTGTCCTTTATCGCCGGTACCGTCTTCTCCGCTCCGTTCTGGCTCTATCAGATCTGGGGCTTCATCACCCCCGGACTGCGCAAGAACGAGCGCAAGTACACGATCACCTTCATCGTCGCCTCCACGGTGCTGTTCGCGGCCGGCATGGCGCTGGCCTACGCCGTGCTGTCGAAGGGCATCCTGGTCCTGCTCAAGGCATCCGGCGAAGGCACCCAGGCGCTGCTGACCGTCAACGCCTACCTCTCCTTCGTCACGCTGATGCTGGTCATCTTCGGCGCCGCCTTTGAGCTGCCGCTGCTTGTGATCATGGCCAATCTCGCGGGCGTCCTCTCGGCCAAGGTGCTCAAGAAGTCGCAACGGATCGCCATCTTCCTGATCTTCGCATTCGCTGCGGTCGCCACGCCGAGCACCGACCCGTTCACGATGTGCGCCATGGCCATTCCCATGGTCATGCTGTTCGAAGGTGCCGTGTTGTTCGCGGTCGTGCGGGAACGGCGCCGGGATCGCCGCACACCCGAGCCCGAGGAGCAGCTCGACGACGAGCAGCCGTCCCGGATCGACGCGATCCCCGAACCGATCGGGGCCGCTGACGACTCGTGGACGGACACAACCTGAGCACGCACCGCGTCGCCCTGATCGTCAACCCGGCTTCGGGCGGCGGACAGGCCGGGGGACTCAGTGCAGCGGTGGCCGAGCGCCTGCGCGCCGGGGCTTCGGTGCAGGTGCACGCCGGTTCCTCGGCGGCACAATCCGCCGAACTGGCGGCCGCCGCCGTCGCCGAGGGATGCGACGCGCTCGTCGTCCTGGGCGGCGACGGGATAGTGCATCTCGCGCTGCAGTCCCTGGCGCTGGGCAGCACGCCCCTGGGGATCGTCCCGGCCGGGTCGGGCAACGACGTGGCCGACGTGCTCGGGTTGCCGAGCGACCCGCTGCGCGCCGCCGACGCGGTACTTGCCGCGCTCGACGCGCGCTCTGTGCGCCGGGTTGACCTGGGCCGCACCGACACGGGCCGCTGGTGGGCGACGGTGCTCTGCGCCGGGTTCGATTCCGCGGTCAGCGAGCGGGCCGAACGGATGCGGTGGCCGCGCGGGCGGCGCCGGTACGACGTGGCGATCGCGGCCGAACTCCTCCGGCTGGCTCCGCGGCAGTTCCGGGTGGAACTCGACGACGTCGTCCTTGATGTGGCAGGCACTCTGGTCGCGGTGGGCAACGCGCCGCAGTACGGCGGCGGCAAGCGGATGACCCCGGACGGGCGCATGGACGACGGTGTCTTCGCGGTGACCGTCGTCGGCCCGGTCTCGCGATTGACGCTGGCCAGGCTGGCGCCGACGATGCCGCGCGCGGGCCACATCGGGCACCCGGCCGTCACCACCTATACGGCCCGAACGGTCGGCCTGGACGCCCCGGCCACGCTCGCCTACGCCGACGGGGAGCGCATCGGGCCGTTGCCGGTGCGCACGACGTGTGTGGCGGGCGCGCTGCCCGTCCTCGTACCGCCCGGCACGATCGGGCGCGCGTTCAGCACGCCTACGCTGGAGGTATGACCTCGCCGAGCGAGAAATACGCCCTCGCCCGGCAGCGGAGGAGACGCCCCGCCCTGCAGGACTTCGCCGCTGGATACCCCTTCACCCTCGACCCGTTCCAGGTCGAGGCGTGCGCGGCACTCGAAGACGGCTACGCGGTGCTGCTGTGCGCCCCGACCGGCTCAGGCAAGACGGTCGTCGGCGAGTTCGCGGTACATCTCGCGCTGGCTTCGGGGCAGAAGTGTTTCTACACGACGCCGATCAAAGCACTGTCGAACCAGAAGTACAACGACCTCGTCGCGCGGCACGGCGCCGAACGGGTCGGGCTGTTGACCGGCGACAACTCGATCAACCCTGACGCCCCGGTGATCATCATGACCACCGAGGTGCTGCGCAACATGCTCTATGTCGGGAGCACGTCGCTCACCGACCTCGGTTACGTGGTCATGGACGAGGTGCATTACCTCGGCGACCGATTCCGCGGTGCCGTGTGGGAGGAAGTGATCATCCACCTGCCGGCAGCCGTGCGCCTGGTCTCACTCTCGGCCACGGTGTCCAACGCCGAAGAGTTCGGCGATTGGCTGGTCTCGGTGCGCGGCGAAACCACGGTGATCGTCCATGAGCGGCGTCCGGTGCCGCTCTTGCAGCACGTGCTCGTCGGCACCCGGCTGTTCGATCTGTTCAGCGTGGACGGCACGACGGTCGATCCCGACCTCAAGCGGCACATCGACGGGCGAATGCGCTTCCTGGACCCGGGTGCTGGCGGTCGGGGGCGCGGCGGCCGGCCGTTGCGCGGCTGGCGTCCGCCACACCGGCCCGACGTCATCGCCCGCCTCGACAGCGAAGGGCTGTTGCCGTGCATCACCTTCATCTTCAGCCGGGTCGGTTGTGACGCCGCGCTACGTCAATGCGTGCACGCCGGGCTGTGGCTGACCAGCGAGGACGAACGCGTCGAGATCGATGCCGTCATCGACGAGCGGACCGCCGCCATCCCGGCCGAGGACCTCGAGGTGCTCGGCTACTGGGAATGGCGCGACGGACTACGGCGCGGGGTCGCGGCGCACCACGCCGGCATGATCCCGGCGTTCAAGGAGACGGTCGAGGATCTGTTCGTCCGCGGCCTGGTGCGTGCGGTATTCGCCACCGAAACGCTGGCCCTGGGCATCAACATGCCAGCCCGCACGGTCCTGCTCGAACGGCTGACGAAGTTCAACGGCGAGACCCATGCCGACGTCACACCTGGCGAGTACACCCAGCTCACCGGGCGGGCCGGCCGGCGCGGTATCGACATCGAGGGGCATGCCGTGGTGCTGTGGGGTCCGGAGGTCGACCCGAGCCGGGTCGCCGGCCTGGCCTCGACCCGGACCTATCCGCTTCGGTCCTCGTTTCGCCCGTCGTACAACATGGCCGTGAACTTGGTCGCCCAGATGGGTCGGGCGGCCGCCCGGAATCTGCTCGAGTCCTCGTTCGCCCAATTCCAGACTGACCGTGGGGTGGCCGGTCTGGTGAAGCAGATCAAGCGGCACGAGGCGACGCTGGTGGAGTACGAGCGGCAGATGCAGTGCGACGCGGGTGATTTCGTCGACTACGCGCAGCTGCGCCGGGCACTCACCGACCGCGAGGCACTGCTCGCCCGTGAGGGGGCCAGGGCGCGCCGGGGCAGCGTGGCGGCATCGCTGGAGGCATTGCGCACCGGCGACGTCATCCGGGTGCCGAGCGGGCGGCGCGCCGGGCTGGCCATCGTTCTCGATCCCGGCGTGGACCCGCGCGATGACCCGCATCCGATGGTGGTGACCGAGGCGCGCTGGGCCGGGCGGCTTTCCATCCTCGACTTCCCGGTTGCCGTCGACGTCCTGGGCCGGGTGCGGGTGCCCAAGAACGTGAACCACCGCTCCCCGCAGGAGCGCCGCGACCTGGCCTCGAGCCTGCGTGCCCTGAACCTGCCCGATCCGCCCCGGGGGCGGCGCGGCGGCCCGAAGACGACGGGCGAGGACGACGAGGTGCTCCGGCTGCGTCGCGCGCTGCGCGACCACCCCTGCCACCACTGCCCGGACCGCGATCAGCATGCCCGCTGGGGTGAGCGGCACGCGCGGCTGCACCGCGAGATCGAGGGGCTACGGCGGCGCATCGAAGGCCGCACGACGTCCCTCGGGCGCACCTTCGACCTGATCTGCCGACTGCTCGAAGACCGCGGATACCTCGCCGCCGCCGCCGGCGGCGCGGCCGACGAGACGACCGGGCCGGGCCGACAGCTGGCCCGCATCTGGTCCGAGGCAGACTTGATCGTCGCGGAGTGCCTTCGCGCGGGCGCGTGGGACGGCTTGGCCCCCGCCGAGCTCGCCGCAGTGATCTGCACGCTCGTCTACGAGGCCCGGCGTGACGAACGCCCGTTCGACCACATGCCTTCGACAGCCGTGCGCGACGCATTGGCCACGACTGTGCGCATCTGGGCCGAGCTCGCCGACGACGAGGCCGCGCTGGGGCTGCCGCAGAGCCGTGAGCCCGAGTTGGGATTCGTCTGGGCGATGTACCGGTGGGCGGATGGCCAGCGATTGGACAAGGTATTGACTGCCGCCGCGGAGACCGGTGGCGAGCTGTCCGCGGGCGATTTCATCAGATGGTGCAAACAAGTACTCGACCTGCTCGAGCAGCTGGCCGGCGCGCCGGCAGCCGGCGGCGGTAGCGCGGCGATCGCGGGTCCGGCCCGGGCGGCCGCGCAGGCGATCCGGCGCGGTGTGGTCGCCCAGAGCATGCAAGCCTAGGGTGACCAGACCCGTCAAGCCGCCAGATTCCGGGACGCGTACCCGGTGGGTGCTCGCCGTGCTGCGTCCATGGGACCTTTCGCAGTAGCGTGTGGCCCGAGCGACGACCGCGACAACGTGATGAGGTGCTCGATGAGCGACCAGGGCAACCAGGGCAACCAGGGCCAGCAATGGCCTCCGTATAACCCGCAGCAGCCACCCGCCTGGCCGCCACCCGCGGAGCAACCGCCACAGTACGGTCCGCCGCCGGGCTACCAGCAGGCGCAGCAGAGCGAGCCGCCCCCGCGCTACGAGGCACAGCAGCCCTATGGTCAGCCGCCGGCACAGTCCTACGGCCCGCCCCCGGAGCAGGCGACCCCGCCGGGCGACGAGCCACCCGCGGGGGACCGAGCCGCCGACGAGCCGGCCACCGAGCGGGCGAGCGAGGAAGCCGCGGTCGACGAGCACGATCAGTCGACCAGTACCGCCACCCAGTACATCCCGGCATCGGAGTCCGAGCAGGCGCGCGGCCAGGACTCCGACGACGACGCACAACACACGGTTGCCTTCCCGACTGTCGCCGCCGAGACCCCGGGCGCCCAGCCCGGTGGGTCCGCCGCCTCCGCCGCGTACGGGGCGCAGGCCTATGGGCAGCCGGCACAGCCGTCCTACGGACAACCGGGCGGCTACGAGCAGCCCGCCGGCTATGGGCAGCCGTCTTATGGGCAGCCGTCCTACGGCCAGCCCGCGGGCTACGCACAACCGGCCTATGGCCAACCCGCCGGCTATGGGCAGCCGTCCTACGGCCAGCCCGCGGGCTACGCACAGAGCGAGCCGACCGGGCCGCAGCCGGCGTATGGCCAGCCCGCCTATGGCCAACCCGCAGGTTACCCACAGAGCGAGACGACCGGGCCGCAGCCGGCCTACGGACAGCCCGCCGGTTACGGCCGGCCGGAACCGGCGGCGCAGCAGCCGAGCTATGGCCAACAGTCCTACGGCCAGACCGCGGCGTACGGTGCCGCCTACGGCCAGCAGCCGAGCTACGGCCAGACGCCGTCTGCCTACGCGCCGCCGAGTTACGGCCAACCGCCCTACGGTGCGCCCTCCGGGCAGAAGGGCAAGGGCCTGCTTTACAGCATCATCGGCGTGATCGCGGTGATCGCCGTCCTTGTCGTGATCGCCTTCGTGGCCAAGGTTCCGGCCTCGCTGTTCCCGAAGAAGCTGAGCCATACGGCGGTCGAGAAATACATCACCGGCAACTTCAGCGCGTCGGGTGTCAAGTGCAACGACGGCAAGGACTACAAGATCAAGCAAGGGGCCACGTTCACCTGTACCGCCAACCAGAACGCCAGCTTCACGGTCAAGCTGACCAACAAGGACGGCGGCTACCAGGTCTCCAAGAACGGCTAGTGCGACCGGCTACGAGGCCAGCGACTTCGCGATCGCGGCCTGCACCCGCCTGATCGAGTTCTCGATACCGAGCAGGCCGGCCAGTTCGGCGAGCCCCGCCGGGTCGGCGGCCTGGGCAGGCAGAGCGTCGTCGAGGTCATCGGGGATGGGTACGTCGGTGCGACCGCGTACGGCCGCCGGAGCGACCAACAGATACTCGCGGGCGGCCAGGACCTTCGATCTGGTCCCGGCGGGGAAGCCCGCATCGCTGGACTCCGCTGCGGCCACGATCGACTCGATCGTGCCGAAGCGGCTGACCAGGGCCGACGCGGTCTTCTCTCCCACCCCGGCGACGCCGGGCAGGCCGTCGCTCGGGTCGCCGCGCAGCACGGCGAAGTCGGCGTAGAACTCGGCTGGGACCCCGTACTTGGCCCGGACTTCCGCCGGGCCCATCTCCTCGAGCTTCGCGATGCCCTTGCCGGTGTAGAGGACGGTGATGCGGTCCGTGGCCAGCGCCAGCATGTCGCGATCCCCACTGACCACCGCGACCGGTCCCTTGTCGCGTACCGCAAGCGTGGCCATGACGTCGTCGGCCTCGAACCCGCCGGCGCCCGCCGTAGCCAGGCCGAGCGCACGCAGCACCTCGAGCAGCAAGGGCACCTGCGGCGCCAAGGTGGCCGGCACGTCCTCGGAGCCGTCCTTGGCGACGCGGTGCGCCTTGTAGGTCGGCACCAGGGCGACCCGGAAGGCCGGCCGCCAGTCCAGGTCGAGGCAGGCGACATGACGGGTCGGGCGGCGCCGGTCGATCAGTGCGGCCGTCATGTCGAGGTAGCCACGGATGGCATTGACCGGACCGCCGCCGGGGGCCGTGATCGACTCAGGTAGCGCATAGAACGCCCGGAAGTACAGATTGGCCGCGTCGACCAGCATCAATTCGCTCACGTCGGTGACGCTAGCGTGCCGCCATCAGTAGACCGAGCAGTCCGTCCGGGTAGTGCCTCGAACGATGAGTTCGGTGGGCAACACCACGTTGGTCCGTTCGATGTCGCCGTCGATCGCGGCAAGCAGCCGGGCAGTGATGTCACTGGCTTGTTCGGCGACGGGCTGGCGAACCGTCGAAAGATCCATCAGCTCGGCGTTGTTCTGGTCGTCGAAACCGATGACTGCTACATCCTCGGGCACCCGGAGGTTGGCCCGCCGGATGGTCCGCAGCGCGCCGTAGGCCATCTCGTCGCTCTCGGCGAAGATCGCTGTCGGTCGCTCCGGGAGCGCGAGCAGCGCCTGCGCTGCGGCACTACCACCGTCGGTGGTGAAGTAGCCGAGCACCTCCGCCGCCGGGTCGGCCTCGATGCCGGCGTCGCGCAGGGCGTCGCGGTAGCCGTCGCGACGGTGCAAGGGCGGAGTGAAGCGCATCGGGTCGTCGGTGTCACCGCCGATCAGGCCGATCCGGCGGTGGCCGAGCGAGAGCAGGTGTTCGACGGCTCGGTAGGCGCCGCTGATGTCGTCGATGCGCACCGAGAGGAAACCGGGCCGCTCGAGACCGAGCAACCCAACTGGCGAGCCCAGGCAGGCCAGGGAGTCGAATTCCTCGTCGCTGAGCACCAGGCTGGCCACCAGGATCGCGTCGACTCGCTTGCGCATCGGCATGATGTCGAAGAACGCCGCACGCCCCGCCTCGTCGCCGAGGTTGTAGAGCAACAGGTCGAGGCCGGCCTTGCGCAGCGCGGTCTCGACGGTGTCGATCACCTCGGCGAAGAACCAGCGGTTCACGAACGGCACCACGACCCCGACCGTCGCCGCACGACCGCTGGCCAACCGAGCGGCGAACGGCGAGGCGATGTAGTCCAGCTCGCCTGCGGCGGCGAGCACGCGGTCACGGGTGGCTGTGGCAACGTCCGGGAGGCCGCGCAGGGCACGGGAAACGGTCGCGATCGAGACGCCGGCGAGCCGAGCGACGTCCTCGATACTCGCGACCATGCGGATCCCATCTGTGGGCAGCCTGTAAACGCTACCGCTCAGCCCATTGGCCGCCTAATTTCCGACCACGCCGGCTGAGGCAGCCGCCTGGCAGACTGCTGCGGTGCGCACCCTCTACCGCAACGGCCACATCTACCGAGCCGGGGCCGCGTCGGTGAGCTCGATGCTGGTAGCGGACGCGGCGGTGGTGTGGATGGGTGATGACAACGTCGCGAGCGGGGGACTTCGCCGATCCGACGAAGCCACCGTGGTCGATCTCCACGGCGGGTTGGTCACGCCCGCCTTTGTCGACGCGCACGTGCATGCCACGTCCACCGGGCTCGCGTTGTCCGGGCTGGACCTGAGCCGGTGCGCCACCCTGCCGGGCGCCCTGGACGCTGTGGAGCGGGCGGCCCGGGCCAGCGGTGGGCGGCCCATCCTGGGCGGTGGCTGGGACGAGACGCACTGGCCAGAGAAGCGCCCGCCCACGGCCGCCGAGCTCGATCGGGCCGCCTACGGCGGGTCGGTCTATCTGGCGCGGGTGGACGTGCATTCGGCGGTTGTCTCCTCGGTGCTCGCGGCCGCGGTGCCGGGACTGGCTGGACTGAGCGGCTATCGCAGCGACGGCTGGCTGAGCCGCGACGCGCACGACGCCGCCCGAACGGCTGCGCACACCACGCTGCGTCCGGCCCAGATCCGTGCGGCCCAACGGGCCGCGCTGCGCCAGGCCGCGTCGCTCGGCATCGGGTGCGTGCACGAGATGGCGGGTCCGTCGATCTCCAGTGCCGACGACCTCGCCGGACTGCTTGCGCTGGCCGACGAGGAGCCGCTGCCCGATGTCGTCGGCTACTGGGGCGAGTTGTTCGGGATCGAGACGGCCCGTGAACTCGGTGCAGTCGGCGCCGGCGGGGACCTGTTCTGCGACGGTTCGCTTGGCTCGCACACCGCCGCGCTGAGCCGGCCCTACGCCGACCGTCCCGATACTCAGGGTGCGCTGCGCTTCACCACCGCCGACCTGGCCGAGCACATTGCCCGATGCACCGCCGCGGGCCTGCAGGCGGGATTCCACGCGATCGGCGACGCGGCAGTCGATCAGGTGCTCGACGCCGTCGACCTGGTCACCGCCCGGCTGGGCGGTCCCGGTGGCACGGGCCATCGCATCGAACATGCCGAGATGGTGCGCGACCCCGAGCGGCTGGCCGCCTCCGGACTCGTCGCCTCCGTCCAGCCGGCCTTCGATTCGACGTGGGGCGGCCCGCGAGGCATGTACGCCGAACGCCTCGGGGCCGACCGGGCGCGCGGCCTCAACCGGTTCGCCCAACTGGCCGGCGCCGGCGTTCCACTGGCGTTTGGCTCGGACGCTCCGGTGACCTCGCTCGGCCCCTGGGCGGCCGTCCGGGCCGCCGCGCACCCGACCTGGTCCGACGCGGCGCTCACCGCCGAGGCGGCATTCGCGGCGCACACCCGCGGCGGTGGGCGCGCTGCCGGCCGCGCGGCCGACGGCGTTCTGGTCCCTGGCGGCCCGGCCACGTTCGCGGTGTGGCAGGCGACCCGAGCGCCGACCGGCCTGCCGGACCTGGCGCCCGGACGTGAACTGCCCTGCTGCGTGCGCACGGTGGTGCGCGGGGAGACGATCTTCGACGCCGACCGCCCCAGTGGCTGAGATCCACGGCCGGCTCCTACGTCCGGTCCGCGATACTGGCGGGATGCTGCCGCGACGCACCGCCGGTGGTCTTCGCGGCGCCGCGGAGCCGCCACCGATGCGCACCCCCTGGGCAGCCCTGCTCGCCGTCGTCGCGGGTCTTGTCGGTGTGCTCGCCTTCCCGCGCTTCGGCTTCTGGCCGCTGGCCTCGCTCAGCGTGGCGGGCCTGTCTGTCGCGGTGCACGGGCGACGCAGCCGCACCGGTGCCTGGCTCGGCCTGCTGTACGGGATGGCGTTCTTCGGCCCTCTACTGCACTGGACCGGGATCTACGTCGGTCCGGCCCCGTGGCTGATCCTGGCGCTCTCGCAGGCTGCGTTCCTGGCTGGGCTCGGGGCGGTGCTGCCGCACGTGCAGCGCCTGCCGGCCGCCCCGGCGTGGGTCGCCGGGGCATGGGTGCTGCAGGAGGCGGTCCGGGACCGGCTGCCCTTCGGCGGCTTCCCGTGGGGCCGGCTGGCCTTCAGCCAGGCGCAGTCGCCGCTGCGCTGGTTCGCCGCCCTGGGCGGCGCGCCCCTGGTCACGTTCGGCGTCGCCCTGGCCGGTGCCGCGCTGGCTCTGGGCCTCGCGCATGTCGCCACGGCCCGCTGGCGCCCTGTCACGCTGGCCACGGCGCTGGTGGTTGCGGTGCCCGTGCTCGGTGCGGTGCTGTCCTGGCCGCTTCACCCGGCCCCGGACAGCCAGGGAACCACCACCACGGTGGCGCTGATCCAGGGCAGCGTGCCCGAGCGTGGACTGGCCTTCGAGGACCGCGCGCGCGAGGTCCTGGACAACCACGTCGCGCAGACAGCCAGGTTGGCCGCCCAGATCAAGGCCGGCACGGTGCCCCGCCCCAGCCTGGTGGTCTGGCCCGAGGATGCCTCGGATGTCGACCCGTACGAGGACGGCACCGCGTTTCGCGCCATCGACGCGGTGGTGAAGTCGATCGGAGTGCCAGTCCTGGTCGGCGCAATCCTGGACGGCCCGGGCCCCACCCATCGGCGCAACGCCGGGATCCTGTGGTCCCCAACCACCGGTCCGGGAGCTACCTACATCAAGCGGCACCCGGTGCCCTTCGCCGAGTACATCCCGCTGCGCAGCGCGGCCGAATTCGTGAGCTCCGACGCCAAGTCGGTCAGCCAGGACATGGTCGCCGGTCACGGCGACGGTCTGGTCAAGGGCGGCCCGTACCCGGTCGGTGACGTCATCTGTTTCGAGATCGCCTACGACGGGCTGGTGCGGTCCTCGGTCGCCGCCGGCGCGAGGCTGCTCGTCGTGCAGACCAACAACGCCACGTTCGGGCACACTGCCGAGACCTATCAGCAGTTGGCGATGAGCCAGCTACGGGCCGTCGAGAGCGGGCGCACCGTGCTGCAGGTTGCCACGACCGGGGTGTCGGCGATCATCGGGCCCGACGGCCGGATCCGCGAGCGCTCCGGCAGGCTGTACAGCCCGGCCATCCTGAGCGCCGACGTGCCGTTGCGTACGGTTCGCACCCCCGCGACCAGGGCCGGGGCGCTCCCGGAGTACGTGATCGCCGCGCTGGTGCTCGCCGCACTTGCGTGCTCGCTTCGTCCCACCCGCCGCAGCACCCCGCCCGCGGCGCCCGAACCCGAAGAGATGGTGCGCACGTGACCCAGCCCGAGCCCGCCGCACCACGTGTACTCGTCATCATCCCGACGTACAACGAGCACGAGAACCTCGAGCGGATCATCTCCCGCCTTCAGGCGGCTGTCCCGTCCGCCGACGCGCTGGTCGTCGACGACGGCAGCCCCGATGGCACCGGGAAGATCGCCGACCGCCTGGCCCAGGACGACGCCCGGATACACGTGCTGCACCGCAGCGCCAAAGGCGGCCTCGGCGCCGCCTACATCGCCGGGTTCGACTGGGGACTAGCCGCCAATTACGACGTTCTCGTCGAAATGGACGCCGACGGGTCCCACGCCCCGGAGCAGCTGCCAAGCCTGCTCGACGGCCTGCAGCGCGCCGACCTGGTACTCGGCTCGCGCTGGGTACCCGGCGGCACAGTGGTGAACTGGCCACGCCACCGTGAGGTGCTGTCGCGCGGCGCCAACCTCTACACCCGGCTGGCCTTGGGCCTGGGGCTGCGCGATGCCACCGGCGGGTACCGGGCCTACAAGCGGCGGGTGCTCGAATCGATCGACTACCCGGCCGTCGCCTCTGAGGGCTACTGCTTCCAGATCGATCTGGCCTGGCGGGCGGTGCGCGGCGGTTACCGGGTCATCGAGGTCCCGATCACCTTCGCTGAGCGCGAGCGCGGCAAGAGCAAGATGAGCGGCTCGATCGTGCGCGAGGCCCTGCTGCGCGTCACCCAATGGGGAGCCCAGCACCGCGGCCACCAGCTGCGCAACGCCTTGCGCTGACCTGTCGACCGACGGGTCCTCATTCTCTCACGCACTGGGTGCTCGACAACGAACCGGCGGCCGGCTTCACGGGAAGCCAGCCGCCGGTCGGTGTTCGATGCGCTATGCGCTCTTTGCCCCGCGCCGGGCGCGTAGTACGTCCAGGCGCTCGGCCAGTACTTCTTCGAGGTCGGCGACCGTCCGCCGCTCCATCAGCATGTCCCAGTGGGTGCGGACTGCCTTGACCTTCTTAGCCTCGGGCTCAGGCCCGTCGATCAATACGCCGCTCGTTCCGTCGAGGCGGCATTCCCACGTGGTGGGCAGTTCGGCCTCTTCGGAGAACGGGACCCGGAATTCGTGACCGCGTTGACAGCGGTATGCAGCGATGTTGCGTGGGGCGGGCTCGGTGCCGTATTCGGTCTCATAGCTGACCGCGCCCAGCCGACTGCCCCGCAGTGTCCGATCTGCCACGGTGGGCACCTCCTGGACGAGAATATGGAAAAAACCTTGCGCCAAAATAACGATTAGCGCTATGTGATGATTCCCCGATCGACCGAGCGCTAACCGATACACCGCCCGGACGGCAGTGACCTGCCAACGCGAGCGGCCCGACGACCGTCAGGAGTTCAACCCGTGCCACGATCACAACGCCGCCGTGCGGCTCGTTCACTACATAGTCACGTGGCCGACGCCGTTTCGGTTCCACTGTCGGACAGATTGCCCTCCACCCGAACGATCGGGCTGTCCATCGGGGCCGGCCGGGTGGCCATCGGTGCGGTCTTCCTCGCCACGCCGGTGGCGTCGGTACGGCTGCTGGGGCTAGACACCGCCACCGCTACGCGCATCACGTGGCTGGCCCGGATGACCGCGGCGCGCGACACCGTCCTGGGCGCGGGAACCATTGCCTCCGCTCGGCGCGGACCGGGCGCGGCGAGTTGGCTGGTCGCGGGCGCCGTGTCAGATGCCGCCGACGCCGCGGTCATCGTCGCGGCGCTGCGCGAGGGCAAGATCCGCGGCTGGCGCGCGCAGGCCGTCGCGGCCGGAGCAGTAGGCGCAGCTGTGCTCGCGGCCGCCGCGGCGGCGGACGCGGTCCGCAACGCGTGAGCCTCCCGCCGCCGCAACTGGATCACCTCGTCTTCGGCGGCCCCGATCTGGCCCAGGCTGTCGGGCTGGTCGCCGAGCTGACCGGCGTCGCCGCCGTCGCCGGCGGCCGGCACCCCGAGCACGGCACCGCGAACTACCTCATCGGCATCGGCCACGGCGCCTACCTGGAGATCATCGGACCCGACCCGCGGGCGGCCGAGCCGGCCCACCCTCGCTGGTTGGGGCTGGACGCGCTCGCGGCCCCGCGGTTGCTCACCTGGGCGTTGCGATCGCCGGACCTGGCCGCCAGCGTCGCGGCGGCCCGGGCGCGGGGGTACGACCCGGGACAGAGCAGGTCGATGTCGCGGCTGGCCGACGACGGCACGCGGCTGGTGTGGCAACTCACTCCCGACACCGTCGCCTCCCGGAATGGGGTGGTGCCGTTCCTCATCGACTGGGGGGCGACCGCACACCCGTCCACCCGCGACCTGCCGACCCTCGAGTTGCGGACGCTGATCTTGACCCACCACCGCACCGAGCAGGTCGGCGCCGAACTGGCTGCACTCGGGACGCCGCGCCGGGTCAGCGCCGGACCGGCCGGGCTCAGCGCCGAGCTAGTCGGACCGGACGGCTGGACGGAGCTGCGCTGAGGGCGCCTCAGACGTCCAGGCGCAGCTGCCCGGCGACAGCGCCTGCGCCAAGATCGCCGCGCCGGTGGTGCGCGCGGCACAGCACCTGATAGTGGACCTCGGTCGGCGCATCGCCGTTGTGCGCGGCGGTATCGGCCACCACCACAGTGTCGCCCTCACGCGCGACCCGCCCGTCGACGACGCGGGCGTTGAGCTGCGCCGGCCGCCCGCACCAGCAGAGCACTTCGACGTGCACCGGATTGATCTCATCGGCCAGCTCGAACAGCCGCTTCGCGCCAGGCAGCAGTCGCGAGCGGAAATCGGTGGCCAACCCGAAGCAGTACACGTCGACATGCCAGTCGTCGACGAGTTCGGCCAGCTGGTCGACGTGTGCCTCGGCCAGGAAGCCCGCCTCGTCGACGATGAGGTAGTCCAGCGCGGGGCCCGCGGCCCAGACTTGGCGGACCAGCAGCCGGATGTCAGTGGCCTCGGTGACCTCGACCGCCTGGCGGGCCAGCCCCACCCGCGTGGTGATCTCCGCCCCGCCGGAGCGGTCGTGGGTGGTGAGCAGCAGACCGTGCCGGCCCTGGCGGGCGTGGTTATGGTCGATCTGCAGCGCGAGCGTCGACTTTCCGCAGTCCATCGGGCCGTAGAAGAACTTCAGGTGTGCGGGCATCGACAGCCCGCGGCGGTTACCCGCAGCGGGCACCGAGGCAAGCGCCCCGGGTCGAGCATCCAGGTCGGCCACGAGCGCCGACCTTAGACCTTGGCCGGCGCCACGTTTCCCGCCGCCTCGATCGCGCGCCGCACGGGCACCAGGGCCAGCAGGACGAACCCGATCACGAAGAACACCACGAGGGACGCGAGGGCACTGCGGTAATCGCCGGTGTTCTGATAGGCCACGCCGAATACGAGCGGCCCCAGCCAACTCGTGCCGGCGTCGCTGATCTCGTAGAACCCGAAGTACTGGGCCTCCGCACCGCGGGGGATCATCCGCGAGAACATCGCCCGGGACAGAGCCTGGCTGCCGCCGAGAACGATCGCGATGAGCACCGCAAGGGCGAAGAACTGCCAGGCGACACCGACCGCCAGTTCGTAGCCCATGCAGACAGCGACCAGCCAACCCACGAGAGAGCCGAGCACCACCCGCTTGGCGCCGAACCGCTCTGCCAAGCGACCGAGCCATAGCGCGCCGAAGTAGGCCACGAACTGCACCAGGAGAATCCCCAACAGAAGGACCGCGTCGGACAGTTGCAGTTCCTTGTCGCCGTACTGAGCGGCGACTGTCGTCACGGTCTGTATGCCGTCGTTGTAAATGAGGAACGCGCCGAGGAATGCAAGGGTGAGCGGGAAGCTGCGCATATGCCGCACTGTGCTGGCCAGTTGACGGAAACCCTCGCTGATCATCGCGCTACGGTGCCTCGCGTCGGCGCCGGCCCCGATGCGGGCCGGCAACCAACGCCGTACCGGCAGGCTGAACAGGATCCACCAGATCCCAGCCGTGGCCAGGGCCACTCGCGCGAGCAGTTCCTTGGCGATGAACAGGCTGAGCACGAAGTCGGCGGCCAGCAGGATGCCTCCACCGATGTAGGCGATCGCCCAGCCGGCCGACGACGCGCGGTCGCGGTCTTCGACGGTCGACAGGTCGACAAGCAACGAGTAGCTGACGACGATCGAACAGCTGTAGCCGAGGTAGGCCAGCGCATAGAGGACGGCGCCCAGTTGCCAGTCGGAGCCGGTCACCGCGAACATCGCGATGCACGCGGTGGCGCCGAACCAACCGCAACCGAGCATGATGTCGCGCTTGCGGCCGGTGCGGTCGGCCATGGCCCCGACCATCGGCATGAGCGCGATGAGCAGGACGGTCGACGCGGTCACGGTGTAGGCGAACAGACTGCCCGGCGCGATTGGCAGCCCGGCCACGTGAACGCGCCCGTGCTTGCCCACCGCGTGCTCGGCCACCGAAGTCAGGTAACGCGACATGAAGACCGTCGTGACGATCGTCGGGAACGTATGGCTGGCCCAGCCGTAGAGATACCAGCCACGGCGCTGCTGGCGGAGTTCGGCCGTCGCGGGCACCGTCTCAGGTGTCCGTGGACTGGGTCGACCACTGCCCGCGCTCGATCAGCAGAGCGCGCAACACATCGGCGGCATCGGTCATCAGCCCGTCGACGCCGAGGTCGAGCAGCCGGACCATTTCGCTGCGATCGTTCACCGTCCATGCGTGGACCGGCAGGCCGACGCGGTGCGCGGCGCTCAGATAGCGCGCGTCCACGAACGGGAACCGACCGATGCGCGCCGGCACCTGGGCACACCGGCCGAGCATTCGCCCTTTCGATCTGCGCAGAGCCGGCGCAGCGCGCAGCGCCAGCGCGTCGCGCGGTGCGAGCGAGGTGCACAGCCGCGGGCCAAGTGCCCGACGCACCGCCGCCACGCGGGATCCGGAGAAGGCGCCTACGCAGACGCGCTCGATCGACCCGGTTCGGCGGATGACGTCGATCGTCGCGCTGATACCGCGCTCGGCCTTGATGTCGATGTTGACGAACGTGTCCGGCCACGCGTCGATCAGCTCGGCCAGCACCGGAATGCGCTCGCGGCCGTCGATGCGGGCATGGCGTACCTGGGCCCATGGCAGGTCGGCAATCCGGCCGCGCTGGTCGGTCACCCTGTCCAGAGTCGAGTCGTGAAACGCCAGGGCAACGCCGTCGGAGGTGACCCGGACGTCGGTTTCGAGGTAGCGGTACCCCAGCGCGACTGCCCGCTCGAACGCCGCCATCGAGTTTTCGCCGCCGTCCGGCGCGAACCCGCGATGCGAGAACGCGACCGGGGCGGGCGCATCGAGGAACGGCACCCTCTGATCATGCCAACACGAGTGTGCGCAGATGCCCCACCAGCGGTGAGCCGTGCCGCAGGACCTGTCAGCCAGCCGCCGCTGCGGGCAGGTCGGGGTCAGCTCTTCTGCACACCGGTGATGTAGTAGTGCCCGTCGGATTCCTTGGTGACCTTGACCTTGACCGTGCTGCTGCTGTCGACGGCCTTGAACACGAACGTGTCCCCACCGGAGTTCGGTGAGTCGGGGGCAAAGAGCTTGCCGTTGAGGCTCGTGGTCACCGACAGCGGCACGCTGTCTTGGTACACGCACGATTGGGCGAACTGGGCCAGCCCGACCTCGGCCGCACCGATGTAGGCCTCAGCCGCCGAGAGTGCGTCACGGCTGCCCTGGCAGATGCTCAGCCCACCCGGCAACGAACTGGGCAGGTCGGTGTTGGGACTGCTCGGCCCATCTGACCCGCTCGGGAGGCCGCTGGCGGACGGAGCGCTGGGTAGGCCTGAGGGCAGCCCGGACGGAATGCCTGTCGGCAGGTTCGACAACCCCTTGGTGAAGCACACCTTCCACTTGCCGTGCTCCTTGACGACGGGGAAATCGGCGCTGGACGGCTTGGGCTGCTGCGTCGTGGACGCGGTCACCTCGATCGTGGTGATGCCGTTCTTCTGGCTGGTCTTGCCGATCGTGTACGACACGATGCGCCCGGACGAGCCGAGCTTCGTGGCTGTCCCCACGGCGATGTCGCCGTCGCACAACACCTTCTTGGCCGCACCGACGTCGTTGCTCTTGCCGGCTTCGAGCAGTTTCTTCACCGCGTCCTTCGGAGTGGAAGCCGAAGCCGACCCGCCGGAGAAGATGAAGTACGCCGCGACAGCGGCGGCCACGGCGACCGCCACACCGATGGCGGCGTAGATGCCCTTGCGGTTTGCTCCCGCCGCGCCGAGGCCACCCGGCCCACCCGGTCCGGCCGGGCCGCCCGGCCCGCCATAGCCAGGTGGGGGTTGCTGCCCGTAGCCCGGCTGACCTGGCGGGGGCCCGTAGCCGGGCTGGCCGGGGTACTGCGGCTGCTGGCCGTACTCCGGCTGGCCGGGGTAGGGCGGCTGCTGCGCAAAGGCCTGGGTCGGGTACTCCGGCTGGCCGGGGTAGGGCGGTGGCGGTGGCTGCTGGCCGTACTCCGGCTGGCCAGGGTAGGGCGGCTGCTGCGCAAAGGCCGGGGTCGGGTGCTCCGGCTGGCCGGGGTAGGGCGGTGGCGGTGGCAGTGGCGGTGGCTGCTGGCCGTACTCCGGCTGGCCGGGGTAGGGCGGCTGCTGCGGAAAGGCCTGGGTCGGGTACTCCGGCTGGCTGGGGTAGGGTGGCTGCTGTGGCTGCTGCCCGCCGCCGGCCGGCTCGCCGTACGGCGGGTAACCCTGGCCCTGGTCGGTCATCGTTGAGCCAATCTGTTGTGGGGACTGTCACCGCGCGCATTCACAGTTGGCACGCTGGCGGGTGCCCGCTCATCGTTGAGCCACGGCAGGGGCCAGTCAAGGACCGTTGGGGCAAGATCGCGTCTCACTTGCGCCCACAGTGGGAGGAATCCGCGCTCTCCGGACCCAACTGGGTGTTTCTACAGTCAGGCCGAGGTCGCCGAACTGCTTATAGCGGTTCGCCGACTTTGCCGGCGTTGATTCCTCGAGTTCCGGGCGATCGGATGAATCAGCCCTGCGCGCTCGTAAATCGAAGGGTGTGAGAGCGCGCTCTAAGTCAAAGTCCCGTGGGGCAACATCGAGGCCGCAACACCTAGGCGATCTTGCCGCGGGGGACCGCCGTGAGCAGAACCGCGGAGTCCTCGACAGCGCGCAGCGAGTGTCGCGCCGGCGGGATCTCGACGAGATCGCCCGTGCGGGCTTGCCAGGTGTCGTTGCCGACCTGCAAGTCGACCCGGCCGATGATCACGTACAGGGTGGCTTCACCGGGATTGTCATGCTCGGCGAGGACAGCGCCGGCGGTGAGAGCGATGACGGTCTGCCGCATCACGTGCTCATGGCCGCCGACGACCGTGGTGCTCGCGCGGGCCGACTCGGCACGGCCGGCTGCGTCGAGCTGCTCGCGGGCGATCGCGTCGAGAGAGATTTTTCGCACTTCGGAACCCCTTACTGTCAGCTGGCAGTTGGATCCTGCCAGCCGCCCGCGTAGCAGTCGCGTCACACCCCGGCGGATACGTTCCTCGCATGGCCTATGCCGATGTCGGGTCCCGTCGTCTGTACTACGAGCAGCGGGGGAGTGGTGCCCCACTCGTGCTGATCCAAGGGATGGCTGGACACCACCGGATGTGGGGTGAACAGTTCCTGGACGCGCTGGCGAAGGATTTTGACGTCGTGACATTCGATCACCGCGGGGTGGGTTACAGCACGGACATCCCGGGTCAGTTCACGATCGCCGACCTCGCCGCCGACAGCGTTGCATTGCTCGACGCGCTCGGGTGGTCCGACGCGCACATCATGGGCATCTCGTTGGGTGGCATGGTCGCCCAGGAGCTTGCGCTGTTGCGACCGGATCGGGTACGGAAGCTGGTGCTCGGCTGCACGTATGCGGGCGGACCGGGCACGACGATGACTGCGGGCGGACCGTTGCGGATGATCCAGCCGATGATCACAGGAAACGTCGATGTGGCGATCCGCACCGCCTACGAGGTGAACCTGTCGCCTGGCCTACGCCAGGACGAGGGCCAGTTCGAGAGGTTCAAGGCGGCCTGCCTGTCGGTGCGAGTGCCGGTACCGACCGTGCTGCGCCAGGCTCAGGCGTCGTTCGTGCACAACACCTCCGCCCGCCTGCCCGATCTCGCGGCGGCGACGCTCGTGGTGCACGGCACTCTCGATGAGATGGTCGCCGCGGCAAACGGCAGGTACGTCGCTGAGTTGATCCCCAAGGCACGGTTAGAGATTCTTGACGGGCTCGGCCATCTGTTCTGGTGGGAACGGCCCGCCCTGGCCGCCGGCCTCGTCCGGGCACACTGCCTCGGTTGAGGCCACATCGGTCAGGGCATCGGCGTGCGCGCGTAACAGCAGCCAGAGCAGTACGGCCATCGCCAGACAACCCAGGCCCGCAATCAGGAACACCGGCCGGAGTCCGACGACGCTGGCCATCGCCCCTCCGCCGACCGACCCGAGGGCGATCGCGCCCCAGACCAGCGTGCGGTAGGCACCCTGCACGCGGCCGAACAACTCGCGCGGGATCAGCGCCTGCCGCAGCGACATGGTGAGGATGTTCCACGCCATGACACCGGCACTGCACGCGCCGAACAACGCCGTCGCGAGATAGCCGTTGCGGGTCAACCCCATCAGGCCGAGCATGATCGCGCTCAACACTGCACCCCCGGTGAGCAGTGCCGTGCGACCCAACCGTCGAGCGAGCGGGGGAGTGGCCAAGCCACCGATCAGGCCGCCCAGACCG
>JALYVG010000171.1 GCA_030853345.1 Actinomycetota bacterium
GTGTTCACCGGCGTCTCGGGTTCGGGCAAGAGTTCCCTGGTGTTCGGCACGATCGCCGCGGAGTCACAGCGGATGATCAACGAGACGTACAGCGCGTTCGTGCAGGGTTTCATGCCCACGCTGACCCGACCGGACGTCGATGTACTCGAAGGCCTGACTACGGCGATCATCGTCGACCAGGAGCGGATGGGCTCCAACCCCCGGTCCACCATCGGGACGGCCACTGACGCCAACGCGATGCTGCGCATCCTCTTCAGTCGGCTCGGGAAGCCGCATATCGGCTCGCCCCAGGCGTTCTCGTTCAACGTCGCCTCGATCTCGGGAGCGGGGGCGGTCACCATCGAGCGTGGTGGCACGACCGTGAAGGAGCGACGCAGCTTCAGCATCACCGGCGGCATGTGTCCACGCTGTGATGGCCGTGGCGCCCTCAACGACATCGACCGCACGGCACTCTACGACGACAGCAAGTCGCTCAACGAGGGTGCACTCACCGTCCCCGGCTTCAGCATGGACGGCTGGTACGGCCGGATCTTCAGCGGTTGCGGCTTCTTCGACCCGGACAAGCCGATCAAGAAATTCACCAAGAGAGAACTGAACGACCTTCTGTACAAAGAGCCGACCAAGATCAAGGTCGAGGGCATCAACCTCACCTACGAGGGCCTGATCCCCAAGATCCAGAAGTCGATGCTCTCCAAGGACGTCGACGCGATGCAACCGCACATTCGCGCCTTCGTGGAGCGCGCCGTCACCTTTGCCACGTGCCCAGAGTGCGAGGGCACCCGGCTCAGCGCCGCGGCCCGTTCGTCGAAGATCAAGGGCAAGAACATCGCCGACCTCTGCTCGATGCAGATCAGCGACCTGGCCGAGTGGGTGCGCGGCCTTCAGGAGCCGTCCGTGGTCCCGCTGCTCACCGGCCTGCAACACCTGCTCGATTCGTTCGCAGAAATCGGGCTGGGCTACCTCTCACTCGAGCGGCCGTCGGGCACCTTGTCCGGGGGAGAGGCACAGCGCACCAAGATGATCCGCCACCTCGGCTCGTCACTCACTGACGTTACCTACGTCTTCGACGAGCCGACGATCGGCCTGCACCCCCATGACATCGAGCGGATGAACGATCTGCTGCTGCGGTTACGGGATAAGGGCAACACGGTGCTGGTCGTGGAACACAAGCCCGAGACCATTGCGATCGCCGACCACGTCATCGACCTCGGCCCTGGCGCCGGAACAGCAGGCGGCAGCGTCTGCTTCGAAGGCACGGTGGCGGCTCTACGCGAGAGTGACACCTCGACCGGGCGTCATCTCGATGACCGGGCCACCCTCAAGGAATCGGTGCGCTCGTCTGCCGGCGCGCTGGAGATCCGCGGCGCGTCCACGCACAACCTTCGCGACGTGGACGTCGATGTCCCGCTCGGGGTGCTCTGCGTAGTCACGGGCGTCGCCGGGTCCGGCAAGAGCTCACTGATCCACGGCTCGGTCTCCGGCCGTGACGGAGTGGTGGTGGTCGACCAGGCTGCGATCCGCGGTTCGCGGCGCAGCAACCCGGCCACCTACACGGGACTGCTCGACCCGATCCGCAAGGCTTTCGCCAAGGCCAACGGCGTGAAGCCCGCGCTGTTCAGCGCCAACTCCGAGGGCGCCTGCCCAACCTGCAACGGCGCCGGGGTCATCTACACCGACCTGGGCGTCATGGCCACCGTCGAATCAACCTGCGAGGAGTGTGCGGGAAAGCGGTTTCAATCGTCGGTGCTGGAATACAGACTGGGCGGCCGGAACATCGCCGAAGTGCTCGCGATGCCGGTCACCGAGGCCCAGAAATTCTTCGATGGCGACGGCGACGCACCCACGCCGGCCGCGCACAAGATCCTCCAGCGGCTCGCCGACGTGGGGCTCGGCTACCTCAGTCTCGGTCAGCCCCTCACCACGCTGTCCGGAGGCGAGCGGCAACGGCTCAAGCTGGCCACCTACATGGCCGAGAAGGGCGAGGTCTACGTCCTGGACGAGCCGACCACCGGCTTGCATCTCGCCGACGTCGAGCAGCTACTCGGCCTGCTCGAGCGCCTCGTCGACTCCGGCAAGTCGGTCATCGTCATCGCGCACCACCAGGCGGTCATGGCTCGCGCCGACTGGATCATCGACCTTGGCCCCGGCGCTGGCCACGACGGCGGTCGAATCGTCTTCGAGGGCACACCCGCCGACCTCGTCGGCGCCCGCTCGACCCTCACCGGCGAGCACCTCGCCGCCTACGTCGGCCGCTGATCGGCGTCATGCCTGCTGACAGATGATCGACCAGTTCTCCCGTACATTATGTCAACTTCGTGAGACGCGGGCAGGTCCTCGGGCCAGCGACACCGCGGCGCCCAGCGGGGTCATTGGGGCGATGGGAACGAACGCCGGGCACGCGTCGCCTCCTGTCGTGCTGACCAGCTTTCCGCCGCGGCGAGACAGGGATCACGATCATGCAGTGAGGCGGCGACCGCCTTGGCCCGGACGCTCGCGACCGACCGCGGCGTGGCCACAGGACGCCAGCGCTCCGCCCCTCCGTTATTCGCCGATAATGAACATTATGTCAATTTGAACTGACGAGCCGCATCGTCCGCGTCCGGCTCCGCGAGGGTGCCGTGCTCGAACAGTGGAGCGAGTTGGACGCC
>JALYVG010000174.1 GCA_030853345.1 Actinomycetota bacterium
GGCGGGTACCGCCTTTCGTCGCCGTCGCGGCGACTTTCGTCGGTGTCGTGCGCGCGCATTGGGCCTCTACGCTCGGGTCATGTCCTGGCTAGGCACATGGTGGGCGCAGACCGCACCGACGGCGATACTGGCACCCAGCGACCCGGCCCATCCCGACACCGTGGGGCCCAGGACAGCGCGCGACTGGTCCGTCGACGCCGCTGCGTTCGTCATCGCCGCCGCTCTCGGCGCTCTCATCCTGAGCGTCACAGTGGACGACACCGCCAATCGGATGACCTCGGGGCAGGTGGCCACCGACGCCGCGTTCGGAGCTCTTTGCTGTCTCTCCCTGTGGTGGCGGCGGCGCTGGCCGTTCGGGGTGGCGCTGGTTTGCGTCCTGTTGGGCGCATTCTCGACGTTTGGCACGGTGGCCGGCCTGTTCGCACTGTCCTCGCTGGCTGTGCACCGCCATGTCCGGCCCGCGCTGCTCGTCGCCGCTCTGTTCGTTCCGTCCGCAGTGGTGTGCTCGATCTGGCTCGGGCGGACCAATACCTGGTCGGTGATGCTGCCGACGGCGGCGCTTGCGGCCGCCGCAACCGCATGGGGCATGTTCATCCGCGCCCGGCGTCAGCTCCTCTCCACCCTGCGCGACCGTGCCCAACGGGCCGAGGCCGATCAGCTCGTCCGCGCCGAACGTGCGCGCCTGGCCGAGCGCACCCGGATCGCACGGGAGATGCACGACGTGCTCGCCCACCGGATCACGCTGGTTGCGCTGCACGCGGGCGCGCTGGAGGCCTTGCCCGACCTGCCGCCGGAGAAGGTGCGCGAGACTGCCGAACTGCTGCGCTCGACGGCCCACCAAGCGCTGGAAGAGTTGCGCGGCGTGATCGGAGTGTTACGCGAGGAGCCGGGCCTGGACGCGCCGCCGGAAGCCCCTCAGCCGACGCTGTCGGACATCCCACGCCTCGTCGAGGAGACCCGGCGAGCGGGCGCGAAGATCGACTTCGAGATGCGGGTCGAGCAACCCGATGCCGCGCCCTGCGGGCTGGGGCGCGATGCCTACCGCATCGTGCAGGAGGCGCTCACCAACATCGGCAAGCACGCCCGCGGCACCGCGGGGCGGGTGCACGTCACGGGGGCGGCGGAGCGCGGTCTGCACGTCAGCGTCCGCAACCGACTGCCTGTCCACGCCCAAACCGGGCCGACACTGCCCGGTTCCGGCGCCGGCCTGCTCGGGCTGCAGGAACGGGTGACGCTGGCCGGCGGCACGCTCACCCATGGCCCGGATGGATCAGGCGACTTCGTGGTGGATGCCGAGTTGCGGTGGTGAGGGTGCGGGTGCTGCTCGTCGACGACGACGCCCTGGTGCGCGCCGGACTACGGATGATCCTGTCCTCGGCCGAGGACCTCGAGGTGGTGGGAGAGGCCGACGACGGCGCCCGGGCCGTTGCCGCGGTCCGCGAGCATCGTCCCGACGTCGTGCTGATGGACATCCGGATGCCCGAGATGGACGGCATCACCGCGACGGCCGCTCTGCGCCGGCTCGAGGCACCGCCGCAGGTGATCGTCCTGACCACGTTCCAGGCCGACGAGCAGGTGATGAGCGCGCTACGCGCCGGTGCAAGCGGGTTCCTGCTCAAGGACACCCCGCCCCCGGAGATCGTGGCCGCGGTCCGACTGGTCGCCTCAGGCGAGGCGATGCTCTCGCCCTCGGTCACTCGCACGTTGCTCTCCCACTTCGGCGATGCGCAGGCATCCGAGCGCCGCCGCTGCGCCGCGCAGCGACTGGCCACGCTGACCGATCGCGAGCGTGAGGTGGCGGTCGCAGTCGGGTCCGGCGCGTCCAACGCGGAAGTGGCAGCGTCACTCTTCATGAGCGAGGCGACAGTCAAAGCCCATGTATCACGCCTGTTCACCAAGCTCGCAGTCGCCAACCGGGTGCACATCGCGATCGTCGTGCACGACGCCGACCAGTCCTGACGCCGTTTCCACAGGACTGGCGGCAAAATGACCTCGTCCCGTCGACCAGGGTCAGCTGGGCTGGTTCGGTCGTCTTGGCTCGGTTCTCGTACGGTCGAGGCTGTCGAGAGGGGCATGTACTGGAGTGCTCTGTTGAGCCACAAACAGTGGTTCCCGGCGAACGCAAGGGCCGTGTGTTCGTCCTGTCCCCAGAGGCCGAAGCCGAGGACCAGGTTGTGGACTGAGCCAACAGAATCGCGGCTACGAGAACGGTCGCGTCGTCGCAGAACGTCGGGTAGGAGACCCAGGGTTTGCTGGGTGGTGGGGTCTGCGGTTATTGGTCGCTAGTGATGGTGATGGTGACCTTGCCGGCGGGGCGTCCGTGTTCGACCAGCTGGACGGCTTGTGCGGCTTCGGAGAGTGGGTAGGTCCGGTCGATGATAGGGGTGAGCTGGCCGGCCTCGATGAGCTCTGTGATCTCGTCGAGGGTTTCGGTCGTCTCCGTGGCGGTGAAGGCCTTCAGGGTCTGGCGGACAAAGAGGCTGAGTACCGCGGCTTTGATGATGTTGCCGAGGGGTCCGAACCAGCGGTTGCCGTCCCCGGACGATTGGATGAGCGTGCCGTGGGTGGTGAGCACCTTGCGGATGGCTCGCGGGGAGTAGGTCCCTCCGAGCTGGAAGACCAGGTCGTAGCGGGCGGAACCGTTGGAGATGCCCGCGCTGGTGTAGTCGATGACGTGATCGGCACCGAGGCGAAATACCAGGTCGATGTTGTCGGTGCTGCAGACGCCGGTGACCTCCGCGCCGAGGTGCTTGGCGATCTGGACGGCGAAGGTCCCGATCCCGCCTGAGGCGCCGATGATCAGGACGTGCTGCCCGGCCTGGAGTCGCCCGGCCCGTAGTCCTTGGATGGCGGTGATGGCGGCCAGGGGCACGGCGGCGGCCTGCTCGAAGGTCAGGTTCGCCGGCTTGCGGGCGAGGCTTCCCTGGGAGACCGCGACGTATTCGGCGAACGCGCCGTGGCCGAAGCCGTAGACCTGATCGCCGGGTGCGAACCCGGTCACCCGTGTTCCTACCTGCTCGACCGTCCCAGCCAGGTCCCCGCCGGGGATGAGGAACTTCGGCTTGCGGATGCCGCCGATTCCGGCGGGCCGCATCAGTACCGGTTCGCCGCGGATGAAGTGCCAGTCCCACGGGTTGGCACTGCTGGCACGCACCCGTACTAGCACCTCCTGATCACCGACGGCCGGCGTGTCGACCTCGCCGAGCTTCAGGACGTCATCGGGGGCGCCATACCCGTGCTGGACGATCGCATGCATCACGTGTCCCTTCCAGGACGGGGGTTGACTGCCCAAATCCAGTGCCATCGGCGGAGTGAGTCCTGGACGGCCTCGAACAACAACGAGGATATCGGCCCGGGGGCCACAGCAGGCGGGATTCGAGTCCACCCCGTTCGTTCATCCCGACCAAGGCGCAGAATTCACTCAGTTCTTTCGTAGAGGCCATCTCGCAACTAAGGTGCTCAGGCCAGAACTCAAGGCAAGCGACGCCACCAGCGGCGGCAGTCCCGTGGACCGATCGTCCTTAAGGGACAGCGGGACCAAGCCAACACAGCGCATATCAACGCCCTTCCGGGTCCGCCGACTTACTTGACACTTGCTCGCGACGGCGCGCCGAATCGACGTATGTGCGAATACGCACTTCCGGCTGTCGCAGCTTTCACCGCCATGTGACGACGGGGTCGCCACCTTCTGCGTATAACGCAGAGGTGTCAGCGTGCTCCGCACTGTCATCGGCGCGCATGCTCGGCGATAGGACCCGCTTCGATTGCGCGATCTCGATGCGTCTGGTTGGACGCATGATCACTCGACGACGCCGCGTCGCCGGCCCGCGTGATCTGCTGCATGGCGTAGCCCCGTGCTATAGCGCGCGGTCAACCATTCACCGACCCGCTGTGGCCAACGGGCGAACACGGTGGCGCCAGGTTACGTCGCATCAGATCACTCGCCCGAGGCCAAGTCCGGGCACCCGGTCAGCGTCTGGTCGGACTCCACATCGAGCACCAGCACGCCATCGTCGCGGGTGGTCACCTCGAGGACATGGAGGCCGTCAACACCGAAGATTCGTCAGCCCGCGCACACCAGGAGGTGCCGAACGCACACACGTAGAGTGCAACACCGTCAGGGTCTTTCGTTCAGCAGCTTGGTCGCCGCTGATCGTGAAGGCTCTGACCCCTTCTACCCCGCTGACACGCCGCAGACAGCGAAGCCCTCAAGCACGCTCATCTGGGAAGGGCCCGTTAGGACGCGAAGACCGAAGCCGGTTGCTGCCCACTCGTCCGGACCCGACCTAACATCGACAGGTCCCGGCACCGTCACGGCCATGATTTGCCACGCGATTCGCTCTGTAATTCCAGACTCTGGACAGCAGGACCATGGCAAAGGGATCTCAACCAGTACTCCGGAGGTCGTCCAGAAGACCTGATTGCGGGCGGGGTGCTCACGTCAGTCAGGTGCTTGCGCGCGAGCGGACGGTCGCGGTGGCAGCGAACCCGCGGGCGATCAGCCAGATGCCGAACGTCAGCTCGAACAATCCACCGGGGATAGCGCCGACGAGCCCGGCGCCCGCGACGCCGAATAGCTCCAGCAGGTTGCCCCCGGCGAAGCACGCGTAGCCGATGAAACCCCAGACAGCTAGGAAACGCGGAACGAGTCCGGTGCGGAAGAGCAGAGCGCAGAAGAAGAGGCTTCCGATACCGAGCCCGGCCTCGGCGACGTTGTAAGAGACGGTGTTCGCGTGGATGGCGTGGGAGGAGCCGGTGATGACGATGAGGCACACGACACCGATGGCCAGAGCGACGCCCTCGAAGATCCGTGTGCCCAGGTAGCCCGCAGCTACGGCCTTGTTATGGGCCCGCAGGATCGGGAACATCAGGACACCGATGCCGATCACGAATGCCGAGTTGAGCAGCATCAGCGCGGCGCCGGTGACGAACAACGCGGTAGAGCCGCTGCGGTCAGCGGAGCGGACGATGCCCGTCGCTATGAGGTTGCCGACGCCATATGCCAAGAAGCCCGCAAGGAAAAGGACCCCAACGATCCGGGCGGTCCGACGCACGCTGGAGTCCGCGCGAACGCCTAGAGGGGAGGTCGAGTGATTGGAGGCGGGTATTGGGTCTACGCGCATGGCCATGGTCAGTCATCCAGTCCGCAAATGCGACGTCTTGCGTCGGAATTTGACCGGTGCCCGGGAGCCGCCAGCGGCGCGATGACTACTGCCACAAGCCACGCTACACCCGGCTGATCGCCGGTAGTGGAGCCGCCGAAGGCGAGCTAAGGACCCGGCAGGCAGCGGCCCAGCGACGAGGGGCCATCACGATCGTCGCGTGCGACTCGCGTGCCACAAGGCGCGGACCGAGAGCGGTTGGAGGGGGCCACCGGGAGCAGCTCCGCGAGCATACGAGGACGCCCCAGCCCTGTGGCGATCCTTCTTCCAAGCTGTTCATGCGGGTTCGATTCCCGTCACCCGCTCCCACAGAGACGTGCAGGTCAGGCACCACTCCCCCGGCGTGAATTTTCGTCGTTTCTCGCCTCTGGATCATCCGCGTGCGATTCGCGCGCGATTAGCTCGACGGCTGGCCGGCATCGTCGGCGGTGTCACGGTGAACCTCTGGATCAGCGCTTCGAGACGGTCCGCGATCTTGCGATCCGCACCTTGTGTCTTGTGTTGGTATCAGCGCGGCTCGCATGCTGTCGTGGCCCATGCGCGTCATCAGGTCGCGCAGGGAAGCCCCCGACATGGCTGCGAACGTGTTGCCCGTGTGTCGCAGGTCGTGGAAGTGCCATCGCCACAGCGGCGGCACCTCTCCCAAGTGCGATCCGCAAACGAGCGATGTCCCGGGGGCCAACTGTGGGCGGGCATGCGACGCGCCGCCGAGCGCCGACCAGCGGTTACGGCTCGCCTCGCCCCGCTATCGCCATCTCTGGCCCGGCGATCGGGCTCGACGTCCGGAAGCCCTTCCACGCGCAGTAGATGCCGAGCGACAGCTCCCACGCGGCCTCCGGGAGTGTCAAGAGGCCCGAAGTTCCCTCTCCGTTCTTGTAGACGCCGGTCAGGATCATCACGAAGTTGAGAATCAGCACGGGACCGCCGATAAGACCCAGCAGCGCCATGCGACGCGGGACAAGCCCCGATCTGTACATCAAGTAGCCCAGCATCAGGCCGTTCCCGATGCCCGGAACGAGTCCCGGTCCCCACTCGAACGCCCACTCGTAGGTGTGCGCGAGGGAGTTGCCCTGCGTGTCGAGGGCGGTGGCACCGGCGCCACTCGCCCCGCCCAATGCATCAATCACGGATATGACCGAGAGCATGCTGATGATGCCGATCGCGGCGAAGACGGACTCCATGATGCGAGCGGTGACGTATCCGAGCGAAACCGTTTCGCTCTGCCGCCTGACAAGCGGATAGATGACGACTGCAGTTCCAATTTGGGTGACGATTAGACCGAACTCGAGGACCGCGCCCAGCTTCAGGCTCGTGGTGGAGGTATCCCCGGCGACGAAGCGCATGTCGGACCAGCTTGCGCCCGCTCCGTGGACGAAAAGGAGCCGAGCCGGGATGCTCGTCACAAATGTGCCGATGAACAACCAGCCGAAAATCCGACCAGTCCGCTGAAGATCCATGCCATCCCCCCGATGCGCTGCCACAAACCCGGTAATGACGATCGTGGAGAACGTTGACGGGTTCGATGGATTGAGTCAATAGGCCAATGTCCGCGGGCGGGCGGTGGCTCAGCTCGGCGACCATTCGTCGTCGCTGATGGCGTAGCCGACCGTGTCGAGCCATCGGCAGGAGCGGTGCGGTGACTCGCGGACGGCGCAGTTCCCGGCGCATGCAACGCGCAAGTGCTGCTGCAGCCACGGTTTCCTGCTCGGCCCTATCGGGGAGTTTGCGGATGACTTCGTCCGCCGGCTGCGCGAGGCCACCGTCGCACAACCCGACTCAGTCCGTCGGCCTACGAGCTGAGGCTGAACGGCGGGTACCGGAGCCTGACCCGGTTGTCCGGACACGGTTTGTGTTGTGATCATGCCGCGGTGACGGTGGTGGTGTGAAGGGTTTCGAACTCGTGTGGGGCGAGCATGCCGAGGGATGGGTGACGCCGGACGGGGTTGTAGAACGCTTCGATCCATTCGAAGATCGCCGATGCCAGCAGCTCTTGGTGCTGCCAGCGGCGGGTGTCGAGCAGCTCGCGTTGCATGGTCGACCAGAACGATTCGATCATCGTGTTGTCCACCGAGCTGGCGACGCGGCCCATTGAGCCGAGCAGGCCGGCCGCGCGTAGCCGGTGCCCGAACACCCAGGATGTGTAGACGCTGCCGCGGTCGCTGTGAAGCACCGTGCCGGCTTGGGGTTGGCGTCGCCAGATCGCCATCTGCAAGGCGTCGAGGACCAGTTCCGAACGGATGTGATCAGCGATCGACCAGCCGACGACGACGCGGGAGTAGACGTCGAGCACGGCGCAGCAGTACACCTTCCCGGTCGACGTCGGGTGTTCGGTGACGTCGGTGCACCACAGCCGGTTCGGGCCGGTGGCGGTGAACCGGCGCTGCACCAGGTCCTCGTGCGGGGCCGGCAGCGGACGCTTGCGGCGTTTGCGGTGGGTGTTGCCGCCGATACCAGCCAGGCCGGTGATGCGCAGCAGCCGGGCGACCCGCTTGCGCCCGACCCGAATCCCGAGCCCGAGCCGCAGCTCGGCATGCACCCGCGGTGCGCCATAACAGCCGCGCGAGAGCCGGTGGATGTCCACGACCTGGTTGGCC
>JALYVG010000176.1 GCA_030853345.1 Actinomycetota bacterium
CGGTGCTGTCCAACCCCTTGCGGTACGCCTTCGATGACGCGGCCAAGGCGGCGACCCAGTTCGCGGTCGGCGACACGGGCAAAGCGCCGGTGCCCGAGGACGAGGAGCCCGGCATCGAGGGCCGGGACTACTTCTCGCCGATGCAGTCCACGTTCGCCAGCGGGATGCACGCGGTGGTCGTCGAGACCGACCCGGACACCGCCGAGATCACGATCCTGCGTTACTGCGTCGTGCACGACTGTGGCCGGCTGATCAACCCGCGCATCGTCGAAGGGCAAATCCACGGCGGCGTCGCCCAGGGTGTCGGCGGGGCGCTGTACGAGCGGATGGCCTACGACGAATCCGGTCAGCTGCAGAACGCGTCGTTCATGGATTTCCTGATGCCCTATGTGAGCGAGGTGCCCGAGCGCATCGAGATCGACCATCTCGAGACGCCGTCGCCGTTGAACCCGCTGGGCATCAAGGGGGCCGGCGAGGCAGGCGTCATCCCCGGCGCCGCCGCGTTCGCCGCCGCCATCGAGGACGCCGAGGGATTCCCGATCACGGCCATGCCCATCTCGCCGAGCGGGCTGTTCGAACTGCGCCGGCTGCACGCGGAAGGAACACCCACATGAAGGTTTCCGGCGAGGCCACGTTGCACGCCCCGGTCGAGCGGGTCTGGGCGGCGCTCAACGATCCGTCCGTCCTCGTGCGCACCATCCCCGGCTGCGAGAGGCTCGAGACGACCGGGCCGGACGCCTACCGGATGGTGGTCACCGCCGGGGTCGCCTCGATCAAGGGCAGCTACGCGGGTGAGGTGCGGCTCAGCGACCAGCAACAGCCGAACTCATTCCTGATGACGGCCTCCGGCGCCGGTGGGCCGGGCACGGTCAGCGCCGAGGTGCGGGTCGTACTGTCCGACGCGGAGGGCGGGTCGACGAAGCTGGCCTACGACGCCGACGCGGTCGTCGGCGGGGTCATCGCCGGGGTGGGGCAGCGCATGCTTGTCGGGGTCTCGAAGAAGATGGCCGGGGAGTTCTTCCGGTCCGTCGACGACGTGCTCACCGGCAAGGCGGTCGAGGCGGCCCCCGGTGCGGCCGCGACCGAGGCCGGTGTGTTCACCGCGCCGAGCGGCGGATTCGGACCCGCGATCGGCCGCGAGGGTTTCCGTCACGGGGTGCTCGTCGGTGCCGCCATCGCACTGGCCGGGGTGCTGGTGGGCGGCCTGCTCGGGCGCAGGCGGCACTGATGCGCGAGTTCGTTGCCGCGGCGGTGCAGGTCGCGCCGTCATCCGGGCCACTGACCGAGGAGTCGATCGCGGGCAACTGCGCCCGGGCCGTGGCGCTGGTGCGCGACTGCGTGGCCGCGACAGGGGCCGAACTCGTTGTCCTGCCGGAGTCAGTGACCACCGGGTTCACGCCTGGAGTTGACGTTGAGACTCTCTGGGATCTGATGTCTGAGATCCCCGGGCCGGTACTTGACCCGTTCACAGCGATAGCGACCGAGCTCGGCGTCCATCTGGTGGTCGGCACCTATGAGCGCGGCCCGCAGCGAGGCGTGGTGTACAACGCAGCCGTGGTGATCGGACCGTCCGGCGACCTGCTGGGCAGCTACCGCAAGACCCACCCGTTCGGCGGCGAGCGGGCCGACCGCGGCGGTTGGGTCACACCGGGGGAGGACATCTGCGTCGTCGACACGCCGCTGGGCCGGATCGGGCTGATCATCTGCTTCGACGGCGACTACCCGGAACTGTCGCGCATCACCGCGATCAAGGGCGCCGAGATCATCTGCCGGCCCTCGGCGTTGCTGCGTTCAGCCGACATCTGGGAGTTGACCAACCGGGCGCGGGCCTACGACAACCACGTCTACGTCATCGGCGCCAACTGCACCGGCGTCGACCCGGCCGGGGTCATTTACTTCGGGAACTCGATGATCGTCACCCCGATCGCCGAGGTGGTCGCCCGCGCGGCGTCCCATGAGTGCTGGGTGTCGGCCAGACTGAACCCCGCGACCGCCATGTCCTCGCTCACCCCCGGCTCGTCCGTTGCCCAGTCCTTCGACCACCTGGCCGACCGCAACCTGGCGCTGATTCGCCGCCACGCCGACGCGCTGCTCGGTGCCGCGGCGACGTCCTTCGTCCACGGCGGCAAGCCCGACGACATCGTCGACTGAGTGCGACGACCTCAGGTCTTCTGAAACACCAGACAGTAGTCACCACTGAGCCACTCAGGCGGCTGGTCCCAATGCAGGTAGGTCTCGGTGCGCATGCTCAGGTGAGCTGACACGGCGTGCGCGATGTCCCAGGCCAGCGGCGTCACCACGTCGCCGTTGCGGATATTGGCGGCGTTGATCACCAGATGACCGCCTGGCCGCAGCAGTGCCGCCACGGCGGCGAATACGCCCGTGAGCTCGGCCACGTAAGTGGGGTAGTGGCCGTCCGTCGTGGTGTATCCGGTCAGCGGATTGCTCGGCTGATCGAGGGCGCTCATATAAGGCGGCGAGGTCAGGCATAGATCGAACGGGCCGAAGCCGAATCCGTCCAGCCGTCGAGCGTCGCCTTCGATGACCGTCGCCGCGCTGCCGGCGAGCCGCTGTCTGATCAGCGCGACCCGCTCGG
>JALYVG010000181.1 GCA_030853345.1 Actinomycetota bacterium
GCACCACCGCACGCACGCCTGCGTCGAGCAGCACCTGCAGCCCATCAGCGAACGGGAAGAAGGCGTCCGAGGCGGCGACGGCTCCGGAGGCCCGATCGCCGGCGCGCTCCACGGCGAGCCGGCAGGAGTCGACCCGGTTGACCTGGCCCATGCCGACACCGACGGTCGCGCCGTCGCAGGCGAGCAGGATCGCGTTGGACTTCACCGCCCGCAGCGCCCGCCAGGCGAAGACCAGATCGGCCATGGTGGCATTGTCGGCGGGCTCGCCGGTGGCCAGCGTCCAGGTGGACGGGTCGTCGCCTGGCGCGTCAATCCGGTCGGCGGTCTGCAGCAGCGTCCCCCCGGAGATGGAGCGGGTCTCCACCGTCGGCTGCGACGGCCTGGGTTCGGCCACGAGCAGGCGCAGGCTCTTCTTCTTGGTGAGCAGCGCGAGCGCCGCGTCGTCGAAGGCCGGTGCGACGACGGCCTCGGTGAAGATGTCTGCAAGCTGATCGGCCATGGCTGCTGTGACGGGGGCGTTGGTGGCAATCACGCCCCCGTACGCACTGACCGGGTCGCACGCATGCGCCTTGCGGTGGGCCTCTGCAATGTCGGTGCCGACGGCGATCCCGCACGGGTTCGCGTGCTTGATGATCGCGACACACGGATCGCTGAAATCGTAGGCCGCCCGCCACGCGGCGTCGGCGTCGACGTAGTTGTTGTAGCTCATCTCCTTGCCGGAGACCTGCTCCGCGTGCGCAACGCCGCCGGGTCGGTCCGGACTGACATAGAGCGCCGCACGTTGGTGCGGATTCTCGCCGTAGCGCAGCACCGCCGCGCGTTCGTAGCTCGCCGCAATCCAGCCTGGGAAGCCGCTCGACGTACCGTCTACCTCGTCGTCGGGCGCAACGAAGCTGCCCAGCCACGACGCCACCGCGATGTCGTAGGCCGCGGTGTGCCGGAAGGCAGCCAGTGCCAACCGCTGCCGAGCGGCCAGGTCGAAACCGCCGTCCGCGACGGCCGCGAGCACGTCGCCGTAGCGAGCGGGGTCGACCACCACGGCGATCGAGCCGTGATTCTTCGCGCTCGCCCGCACCATCGCCGGGCCGCCGATGTCGATCTGCTCGACGACCTCGGGTGCGCTCGCACCGGCGGCCACCGTCTCGCGGAACGGGTACAGGTTGGCCACCAGCAGCTGGAACGGCTCGATGCCCAGAGCACTGATCGTCTCGACGTGCTCCGGGTCGTTCTGGTCGGCCAGCAGACCCGCGTGCACGTGCGGGTGCAGCGTCTTCACCCGCCCGCCGAGGATCTCGGGGAACCCGGTCACCTCGTCGACCGGCGTGACCGGGATGCCCAGGTCGCGGATGCGCGCCGCGGTCGAGCCGGTCGAGACGATCTCGACGCCGGCCGCGTGCAGCCCGCGCGCCAGCTCGTCGATGCCGGTCTTGTCGTACACGCTGATCAGCGCGCGGCTGATGTGGATCTGGGTCATGCCGACCCACCGCAACAGCCGACCCGGCCGGCATGGGGGTGAGCAGCGTGTTTCCGGTTGGTCACGTGATCTCCTGGCAGAGTTGTCGGATCGAGTCGACGTAGAGGGGCGTCTCCGCGGCTTGGATGCGTGCAGTCAGCGACCTCTCGTCGTCGCCGGGGACGACGGGCACCGTGAGCTGCGCGATCACCGGGCCGGTGTCGATGCCCTCGTCGACCCAGTGCACCGTGACGCCGGTGCGCTCGACGCCGGCGGCCAGGGCGTCGCGGACCGCGTGGCCGCCGGGGAACGCCGGCAACAGCGCGGGGTGCGTGTTGACGATCCGGAAACGGCGCACCACGTCGGGGGCCAGGATCCGCATGAACCCGGCCAGCACCACCAGCCCGGGCCGGTAGCCGGCGATCGCTTCGGCCAGCGCCTCGTTCCAGGCGGCCCGGTCTGCGAAATCGCGCAGTTCCACCGCGAAGGTAGGGACGCCCTGCACCTGCGCCCGCACCATCGCTGGGCAATCCTTGACGTCGGTGCCGGCGGCGACGACCTGGCCGCCGAAGCTGTCGGGATCGGCTGCGGCGTCGAGGACCGCCTGCAGCGTGCTGCCCCGACCCGAGGCGAGCACCACAATCCGTAGGGGGCCGGCCGACACGCAGCGAACCCTACCCGGCGAGTTTGCCGGTTCGGTCCGGCCGGGCGGCTGCGCCCTTGCCCTCGGCTGCTGCATCGACGAGCACCGTGAGCAGCCGAGGCTCATCCCGCCCGGCCGCCTCGTCCCGCGCCGCCCGCACCAGCTGCGTGAGCAGCGCGACGGTGAGCGCGGCACCGGCCACGACAGCCAGCTCGAGTCCGACGAACAAGCCCAGGCGCCACGGCGACGCGCCGACGGTCTTGAGTCGGCCACTGCCGATGCCGCCGCCACCCTGCCAGGCGAGCAGGACCATGACGACCCCGGCCGATCCGGCGGCTGCCGCGGCGGTGCCGAACCGGGTCGGCCAGCGCTCGGCCCGGCCGGCCAGGCGGGCCAGCAGCAGCCCCGCGGCCAACGGGGTGAGCGCGACCATCGACCACACTGGGCCGGTGGCGCCATGCCCCGCGGGCATCGCGCCGAGCAGCGGGAAGGCCGGCAGCACGCCGTGCGCGGTGCTGACCGCGCTCGCGGTGCCGCCGCTGCCGATCGCGAACCCGGGGCCGGCCAGGTACGCGGCGCCGACGATGACTGCGTTCGGGGCGCAGAGCAACCCGAGCAGCAGGATGGGCACGCTGCCCCACCCCCCACCGACCTGCTGCGACAGCGCCTCGACCCGTCCGGCGTGGGCGACCAGTGAGCCGGCGACCAGCAGCGCACCGATGCCGAGGTAGGCCGTGACGCCGGCGCCGGCCGCCCGCAGCACCGCGGTGGCGCCGGGCGGCACCCGCTCGGCGACCACGTCGCCCAGCGGCGACGAGCGGATGAAGGCGAGGCCACCGGTGACTGCGAACAGCACGAAGGAGGCAAGAGCGACCCGAGCGAACGGCGCGCTGCTGGTGCCCAGGGTCGCGAACGGGACGGCGACGAGGCAGGTGATCATGAAGCTCACGGCCTGGGTCACTCCGGCCAGGCCGAGGCGCATCGGGTCGGTCTCGCCCAGCGAGTTGGTGGCGTCGGCCAGTCCGGACCCGGCCCGCCAAGCCGTCAGCCCGACGATGATCATCATGCCGAGGGGCACGAACGCCGTGGGCGTGCCGTCGATGGTGATACCGCCATGCAGGGCGGCCAGGAAGGTCAACAACCCGGCATGGACCGCCGAGCGGGAATGGCCGGACGGACCCGAGACCGGCAGCCAGCACCCCGCGACGACGACGATCGCCAGGGTCGCGCACGCGACGGCCGCACCGACGCCGGTCCAGATGGCGGCGAGCCAGAGCGAGCGCCCGGCAGCCTGCGGGACGACGCTGCGCCGGGCCGCCTCGTCCTCCTGGTCGACGGGCATGGCACCCAGGCTGACAAACCGGCGCGTGGAATAGGTCCAGACACGCCGACGCCGGACCCGCGGATGCGGGTCCGGCGCGGAATCTGCGTGCTGTGCCTACTGTCCGGGCGGCGGGCCGTAACCCTGCGGCGGACCCGACGGCGGCGGGCCGTAACCCTGCGGCGGGCCGGCCGGCGGCGGCTGGGCGGGGCCCGGACCGTAAGTCTGCGGCGGCCCGTACTGGCCGGGCTGGCCGAGCGGCCCCTGCTGGCCGGGCTGGCCGAGCGGCCCCTGTTGGCCGGGCTGGCCGGGGTAGGCCTGCGGCTGCCACGTGGGTGCGGCGGGCTTGGCCTTGATCTTGCCGTTGGCCGTCATCCAACCGAACACAAGCACGCCGATCTGCAGGATGATCGTGATCAATTCCAGGATGAAGCCGATGGCGATGCCGTACTTCGACCCGCCACTCGGGTCAATGCTGCCCTTGCCGATCAGGATGCCGATGGCGAGCAGCAGCGCGGTGACCGCGAGCGCGATCGGGCCGAGCCTGGCCGGACGCTTCTCATAGGCGGCCGCCGCCGCGAGCAAGCCCGCCGCGAGCGAGAATCCGATGACGGCCACGGCCGGCGAGCCCACCGAGTAAGCAGCGACCTTGACCTTCTGACCGCCGTCGCCCTCGGTCAACCACTTGAGGAACCCCCAAATGAAGGACAGGACACCGAGGCCACCGGCTATGTAGAACATCATCGCGGCGCGCTGGACAGGCGACGCGGCGGAGTGGGGTACTGCGGGAGGGCCGTACGCGGTCATCGAGTGTCAACCTCTCGGCTAAGTTGGCGGATCGCTGGGGATAGCGTGGGCCGACTGTATCGCCTGCGGCCACATGGTCCTTTCCCGGACACCACGACTACCGCAGCAACACCCTCGGGCGGCTACCGCCGATGGCGGACTCAGTCGCTGCGACGCAGGTCGAGGTAGACACCGGCCGCCCGGCGCGTACGCGCACGGGGGCTGCGCCGCGTCGGATCCGAAAGCGCACTCAACCGGCCGGCGACTAACGGGCCGGCATTGCGGACCGCCGGAAACGGGTTGTGCCGGG
>JALYVG010000206.1 GCA_030853345.1 Actinomycetota bacterium
TGTCAGCCGGGCGGCGGCGGCGGCGCAGCACGAGTACGCCCGCCCCCGCGAGGAATCCAGCAAGCGCGACGCCGGAGCCCGCCCGCCCGAAGAGGGGCGCTTGGGCCACGCCCGAGGACGGTGCACATGCAGGAGTGTGGATCGTGTTGTCGTCAAGCGTGACTGCTCCGTTCCGAGCGAGCAGCCGACCCTCGATGTCCGCGCCGGTGACGGCCGTTATCGAGGTCAGCGCCATGACGGTGCCGCTGAACGCGGTGCCGGTTCCCAGGGTCGCCGAGCTGCCGATCTGCCAAAACACGTTGCAGGCCTGCGCACCATTGAGCATTGCCACCGTGCTGTTGGAGCCGGTGGTCAGCGTGGACCCGATCTGGAAGATGAAGACGGCGTCCGGGTTGCCTTCGGCATTGAGGGTCAATGTGCCGGTCAGCTGCGCTGATGTGCTGAAGCAGTAGACACCCGTGGTGAGCGTGAGCCCGCCCAGATCCGACCCGGTGAGATTGTCATTGCAGCTTTGGCCGGCGGCATTGTTGTAGGCGATCGTCAGATCCGACTGGGCCTGTCCGGCCACGGCATCGGTCACGTGGATGGTGCCGGGGGGGTCAACGATACCGGGCGGGAAACCGGTCACTGCTGAGCCCGGGCTCACCCCAAGGTTTCCGCCGACGCCCGCATCGGCGCTGATGACCGTCGCGCCGGTGTTGGTCACCGTGGAACCGCCCAGCACCGAGAACGATCCCGCAGTGCCCAGACCTACCGACGTAGCGGCCAGCGCAGAGGACGCGGGTTGGAACAACAGAATCGCGCCGACTAGCAACGCCAGATACGACCATCGACGCCCGATCGTCTTGCGACGCCGCGTCCGATCATTGAGGGGGGCATCCGCTGAAAGCACAGCGTTGCCGGAGAGATCTGTCACGAGTCGCCGCCCTGCATCGGTAGGGGAAACGCGGCGAGGCCCCGAGCAGGTCGCGTTCAGTGATCGTCACTTTACGCAGACTTCACTCCATTTGTAAAATCTGCGTGTGTGCGCATGCTTTTTCTAAGCTGAACGGGCCGGCCGAATCACGCGGGTCGGCACGCGCCCGCGGCGTCGGCGGCCCGGCAGCGGCGCCATGTGACGGGCTCGGCACCGCAGCTGCCTAGCGTGCCGGCAGCCGTCCGCGGGGTCGCCTGGCCGGGGTCGTCGGGCCGCGTCGTCGGGCCTGCGTCGTCGCCGCGTGACGGGCTCGGCACCGCAGCTGCCTAGCGTGCCGGGCAGCGGATCGGACGCCGACCATCGGAGGGCCGGTGGGGTACGCGACGGCACGGGTCTTGGGCCGACCTGGTAGTCGACGCGATGTGCACGCTCCGGTCACTTGGCCAGTTGTCGCCGAAACGTTGATCTACTAGTGAACCCGCCGGCGGGGGGCTCACCGTCGATACGGCGGTTAATTTGCCCGTCAAACAACCGGGAGCTATGTTCCGTAGAGTCGCTGGTGCCAGTACCTGATTTCCCACGCCGGCCCTAGCTCAATACTCTTGCTCGCATAATAGCTTTCCCGTGCTGCAATCTCAGACGTGGTCTGCGCAGATATCGCGCCGTTCGTCGATTGGGTGAATTGCTCCACATTAATCTGCACTCTGGCGAGGGTCGCCGACCAATATTTCTTCAGGTAGCCCACCCAAGCGGCGGCACTTTCCTTACTGGCCGCTCCACCGGATTGCCCAACAAAATCCTGGACATCGAGCGTCACGTGCGTCGGCAGGTGGGCGAACAGGTCGGACAGGTTCGCCTTGAGCCCGGGCTGAGCCCATGCGGGCTCGGTGGCATAGCTGGTCCAGAAGGCCGGCGACCACAGATAGGCCCGGCTGGGACGTACGCCGGACAGTGTGGTCATGAGCTGACTGATGTAGGTGCGATAGCCGATCTCGATTTTAGAGTCCCAAAACCCCGACAGATTGGCTTCATAGGTCACGTACCAATCATTCACGATCTTGGGATACCGTGCCCGAAAGGCCTTGGCGGCGGCAAGCGAGACCTTGATATTCTGCGCCCGGAAAGCCGAACTCTCAATCCCTTCGATGTACTTGGAACCTTTACCGGTCCATGGCAAGTCGACGGTACCGACATATACGTTGGAGAATATGGGCGTGGCACCGCCCGGTAGATAAGGCGCAATGACATCGAGATATTGGGTGTACAGCGCACCCGTGGCACTGGCTATATCCTGAAGTGCGAAGGTGCCGATGTAGCCCGGTTTTGACTTGTTGTGATGATCAGTTCGGATACGCTCCAGCCAAGTCCTGAGAGTGGCTGGTGAGGTGGTGCCTTGCAGCGATGACAGTTGGAGCATCAAACCCATCGAGGGCTCGCTGGCACTGGCTGGAGCGGTGGTGGCCACCGTCGCGGAGGGGCTGGCCGACGCTGGCACTGCACTCGCGCCGACGATCGAGACACCGACGACGGCGCAGAGGGCCAGCGTCGCTGCCACCCAGTTCGTAGGTCGAAACACGGTTCTCCTTAGCGGTAGTAGGGCCGCCCCCGGCTCTGACTTCGCACCCTGCAGGATTAAGTGACTGTTAAGTAGCTTCCTAAGAAGATAACGCTCCGCAAGGTAAAATGGTACGAGTCGTAGGTATGACTTAGGTCACATTTGGTCCGACGCGGATACGCTCCGTGAACTACGAGCGTGGGCGGCCGCTCACCCTCGCGGGCCCTCTACCGCCAGCTCGGCGAGATGGTCGTGGTTGTGGCGGGCGGGCCGGAGGCTCAGGTAGACGCGCGGAGGTTGGCGTCGGCGTGCCGAGTTACAGGACATCGGTTGTCCGAGATCGGACGGGAACGACGGTGACGAAGCTTTCGCTACTGAAGTCGGGGATCGCCGCGACAGAGTCACGTGACCCCCGCGGCGGCGCCGAAGATCGCTACCGGCGCAGCTCGACCATCGGTGAGGAGTGAACAGCCTCGAGCGGCGACGCGTGACCTATCTGGACACCCATCCCTCGCAATTCCGATCGTGGCTCTCAGCCTGGGTCGCATTCACACGGCAGGGGTCATCTCGCAGCGAAGAAACCGTCGCGGTCTGACCGGTTCAACGCGGCAGCCAGCGCTGTAGGGCGCTGGCGTGGTTGCCGATGGGCTGGCGAGGGTAGTGAGACGGGGTGTCCGGACTGCCGTCGTGGTTGTTGCTGGTGATCTTTCTGGGATCCGCCGCCGCAATCTGGCTCGCCGGGGTGGCCCTGTCGGATACGACCGACGTGCTTGCCGAACGGTTGCATCTCGGTTCGGCGCTCGGCGGTTTGATCATGTTGGCCATTGCCACGAACCTTCCGGAGATGGCGATAACGGTCAGCGCGGCGCTATCGCATCACCTCGACATCGCAGTGGGCAACATTCTGGGCGGCATTGCGGTGCAGACGGTGGTGCTGGTCGTGATCGACGCCTTCGGCGTTCGAGAGCGCCGCCCGCTGACCTATCAGGCCGCCAGCCTCCTGCTCGTTCTGGAGGGCGCGTTGGTCGTCACAGTGCTGCTTATCGTGGTCGCCGGCACGCAACTTCCGGCCTCCCTGCTGCATGCCCGCCTCACGCCGGACGTGGTGCTGATCACCGTCGCGTGGGTCGGCGGCCTGCTGCTGATCAACCGGGCCAGCTCCAGCCTGCCCTGGGCGGACAGCGGAGACGCTCCCGACACCCAACCCGACCCGCGCGGTGTGCGCCGGACGAAGAAGGAGGCCGCCGCGGCGCAACGCGGTACCAGCACCGGCAAGGCCGCGTCGGTCTTCGCGGTCGCTGCGGTCGCGACCCTCATCAGCGGGGTCACCATCGAACGCAGCGGAGAACAGTTCTTCGGCAAGCTCGGTCTGTCCGGGGTCCTGTTCGGCGCGACGGTCCTCGCAGCCGCGACAGCGCTTCCCGAGCTATCCACTGGCATCACCTCAGCCAAGCTCGGTGACTACCAGCTCACCATCGGCGACATCTTCGGCGGCAACGCTTTCCTGCCCGTCCTGTTATTACCCGCTACCGTGATCGCCGGCCGGGCTGTCCTCCCCGCCGCCGGACGCAGCGACATCTATCTCACCGCCCTCGGAGCGATCCTCACCATCATCTACATGGCCGGACTCGTGTGCCGACCGGCCAGGAACCACGCCCGGATGGGCATCGACTCGATTGCCGTCATCGCCACCTACCTCATCGGCGTCGCGGGACTCATCGCCCTGAAATGACCGCAGCAGGAGCAACAGCTCCGGCGCCGGCCGCCGTCGACCCGGACCATCACCGCCCCCCGGGCGCCCGATGCCCGCTCGGTCTCGGGTCAGCGGGGCCAGCGGTGCGGAATGTCGGTGACCTGACGGGTCGCGTTGCGTACCCGCTCGACGGCCTTGGCTGCAGGTGTCTGCGCCTGCTCTGCCAGCCGTCGCTTGCGTTCCTGCGCACGGCGTTCGGCGTCCAGCTCCTGCAGGACACGGTCGACGGCGGACAGCAGGGAGCCGTGAAGCGGCCACAGTTCGGGCTGTTCGCGTGCGTCGATCAACAGCAGTTCGGTCAGCCGGGCCCGCGCCTCGCCGACGGCCTCCACGGCGTCGGCGAGCTTCTCCCTCGGCACCTCACCGTCGTTGGCCGCCTCCGCCTCGGCCCGGATCAGCGCGCCGTACGAGCGCAGCGCGCGCGCCAGATCGTGCAGCAGGATGGCGAACACACCACGGATCTCCTCGGCGTAGGGCTGCTCGCCTTCGGGTTGGTGGCGTACTTGTTCGGCGATCGAGCGATACAGCGCACGCAACACGACGGCGGAGTGCTCCAGGGCGTCCAGGCCGGAACGGACGTCCGGGCCGAGATCGGGACGCCCGACAGCACGGGGATTCAGCCGGCGGCTCTGCTCGGCCTCGGTCAGCAGTTCGTCCACGTGATCGACCGCGTTGGACAACTCGCGGGCCTGGGCCAGCCAGTCGTCTGGCTGATGCGCTCCGACGCCGTGCTCGAGTTCGTCACCCACCCGCTGCAGCAGGTCCGCCAGGTCGGCGGCGAAGCGCTCCACGGCTGCACTGGCGCTGCCCAGCCGGACGGCGGGCGGGAACGCAATGTTGACAAGCAGGCCGATACCGGCGCCGATGATCGTCTCGATGACCCGGCTGCTCGCGGCGGTCTCGGGATTCACGCCGAGCACGAGCATGGCGCTGATCGGGACCTCCAGCAGGTGCGGTCCCAGTCGCAACGCCTGGCCGACGAGGATCGACGCGGCGATCAACATGCCCAGCGTCAACGCGCTCGTCCCGAAGCGCGCGGAGAAGGCGACCGCAACCGCGACACCGACCACCACGCTCGCAATTCGCCGCAGGGTGTTGCCGAGCGTCTGCACGACGGTCACCTGGACCACCAGCAGCGCGGTGAGCGGGGCGAGCAACGGCCGCCGGTCCACCGTCAGCCACGAGATATCGAACCGCCCGGCGAGCAGCCAGTGGGCGACGAAGTAAGCAGCCATGGCCGCGCCGGTCAGCCGGAGCATCCGCGTCAACGCCGCCCGCCACCCGATCCGGACCCGGCGCACGGTTGACCTTCCGAGGCGGCGCACCGAGTCCACCGGCGTGACCCGAACTCCAGTCATGACCTCAGCATGGTCCGCCAAGCGGGCGCGAGGGAATGGGCGCGCGTGCACTGCGCTGGTAGGCCCAGCCGCCGCACCGGCCGACGACTCCGTCCTGCATCGCTGCGCTTCGAACGACGCCAGTGCGCACACGTGCGGCGTCTGAGCCCCGGTCGGGTCAGGCCGGCACGTGCGCGTAGCGGGCGGCGACCACGCCAGGTGTCTCGACCACTGCTTGGGCGGCGACGTCCTGCGCGAGCCGGATGTACTGCGCGTGCGTCCAGGCCAGCGGCGTGGCCGACAACGTGGGCGTACCAGGCGTGAAGCCGGGTTGGCCGCTGGGCGGCTGGTTGTCCCACACCTGCTCTGGTAACAGATATCCGCTGTTCGTCGTGCGCGCCATCGTCGCGAGTTGGGAGCGGGCAGCGTCGATGCGGCCCGCTGCCAGCTCGTACTCGCCGCGCTCGCCGTTGAGCAGTGGCCAGCCGCGGCCGCGGGTGACGAACGTGTCAGCCGGGGCGCCCAGGATCCAGGGCTGGCCGGTCACCGTCTCGCCGTAGCCGTCGAAGGACGCGCGGTGCCAGAACCTGCCCCGGGCAGTGAGGTAGGACAGCTGCTGGTCGACCACGGCCACGCTGTTGCGGACGTCGCGGTCGCGCGCGGGCAGGATGCCGAGGCGCACCAATTCCAGGAAGCTCGGGTCGACGACGCTGCGCTGGTCGGCGGCGCTCGGCCCGCTGTCACCGATCGAGTAGGTCGTACCGGTGTTGGGCATGCCGTCCTTGGTCAGCCGCAGGAAGTACGGCTTGCTGGAGTACGGGCCGGTCGAGGTGACGGTCCACCCCTTGAGGTGAGCTCGCCAGTCGTCGGCGGTGTACAGGTAGCGCTGAGCAGACGCCGGGTCGCCGTTGACCTGAGCGATCTCTGCCGCGCACACCAGACCGGCTATCTCGCTGGCGATGGTTGCGGGGGAGTAGCCGCTCTGGTTCTCCCAGCGTTCCTGCGGGCTCCACGGTGCGGTGTTGCCGTCCTGGGTGAAGCCGATCAGGAAGTCCGCCGCCGCCTTGACGTGGGTGTAGGTGGCGTGGTCGAACCGGTGCAGCTGGTAGGCCAGCACTATCGGGTCGGCCACCTCGTCCAGTTGCAGGCCGGTCCAGAACGGAACGCCGGCCACCGTGGAGTTCTGTGGGAAGGACCCGTCGGGCTTCTGCTGCCTTTGGAACAGGAAATCCAGGGCGCGGTTGGCGCCGGCCTGGTCGCCGTCGGCGATCAGGGCAGTCGCGATCTGGTACAGGTCACGTGACCAGACCAGGTGATACGGCCCGGTCGGGTTCTCGGCGCCCCATGCCCACGGCATTGTCGGCGAGGCCACATACGCACCGCGATTGATCTTGTCCTCGCTGGCGGCCAGCACCATTTCCGAGACGACGTATTCCTGACGCTGCTGGGCGGTACGCAGGCTCGCCGGAGGGTGCTTTAGATCCTCGAGATATTCCCGCCAGCCCAGCGCATAGGCCCGCGCGGCCGCGCGGAAGCCCTGCCGCGCGGAAGCGCTCGCAGTGGGGAGCGCGCTGCTCGCGGCGGAGCCGAATCCGAGGCTCAACGACAGATGCTGCCGATGTGACAGGCCGGTCAGCGACGTGGCACCGGTCTGCACGAGATTGCCGGGGCCGGCCGCGTCGAAATGCCAGTCCATGCGGCCGTTGTCGGCCAGATCCATCCAGCCGTCGTTCACACCTCGGTATCCGGTGGAGGTCCTGGTGAATCCCGGCCGGCTGAGCAGGGCGCTGGCGCTGCTGGGATCGGCCGCGACGAGGGCGCCGCCCTCGCTCCGGCCGGTGTCGTCGGAGCGGGTGTTGGAAAGCGTCGGCTCGTACAACACGTAGACGCGGTACGGGTGGCGGTCCAGCGAGCGGAACTGCACGTCAACCAGGACGCTCGAGCGCCACGGGTCGGTGACGTACGTGCTTTGCAATCGCCACGCACCGTGCGGGCCGGTGTCGTCCTGGCGGTAAGTGAGGCTGTGCCCGTCGACCAGCGTGGTGTGGTGAGCCGCGGAGTCGGCCACCCGCACGGCGTGGCCGGCCCGGTCCACCACGACGAAGCCGAGACTGCGGGCAGCCGGAGTGCCCAGGTCGGGGTAATAGATCTCACCGGTGCCGCCGCCGGGCTGCAGGGTGTACCAGACATGGCTTCGGCGGTCGGCCGCCGTCCCGAAGCCGGCCTTGTTGGAGCCGAGGTACGCGGCGGCACTGCCTGGGCCGCCGGGCGCCGCGCCGCCCCTGGCCGGTGCCGCGGCCGCTGGAGCGGCCACGACACTCAGGCTGAGTGCGACCGCCACTGAACACGCGACAAGGGTCCGCCGAAAACCGGTCATCAGCTGCCTCCGAGGTCGCCTGATTTCTTTCCCCGAAGCGGTGCGGCAATAACGGCTCAGGCGGGCCGCGGCACCGAAGCGAAGGGGGACCGGGTGAACCACCCCGGCACCGCCCGACGCAACTCCACCGGCCCCTGCATCTGCACTGCTCGAGAACGTACCGCGGCCGGCCAATCCAGCTCCCCGCGCCAGATCTCGACCATCCTGCGCAGGCTGGCGCTCACCGTGACCGCAACGTCATAGCCCGGGTCCACGTCGCACACGTCCACGTCGCACACGTCGGCTTCGCCCGACGTGATGACCAACCACCAGTCGCGCCCCTTGCCCGGGACATCGGAGAACCTGAACTGGACGACTGTGCGCCCGTCCGGCGTTGCGGAGTGATCGACGTGGCGATGCATGTCCCACATCAGCAACTTCGGGTCCAGATCCCCGTCGCCGATCTCGCCGATCCAGCGGACTCCCCAGATGCCCAGCGCCTCGACGACCTGCCGCAGCTCGTGCCCGGCCGGGGTGAGGATGTAGCGCACATCATTGCCCTCGACCTGGCGCGTCACGATGCCAGCGACCGTGAGCTGGTGCAGCCGTTTCGACAACAGGGTGGGCGACATCCGCGGCACGCCACGGCGCAGCTCGTTGAAGTGCTCACTGCCCATGATCAGTTCGCGGACGATGAGCAGTGTCCAACGTTCGTCGAGCATCTCCATCGCCTTGGCGACGGGGCAGAACTGGTGGTACGTCGACCCCATGAAGGCAGGTTAGGTCCCCACCGAGGACTCGACCAGCCCCGCGGGCGAACGGATCGGTGCGCCGGGCGGTAACCACTACAGATCCTGGACTAGGAGGGCAGCCCCGGCGTTCCTAGTCTCGGTGTCCTGACCTTCCACCGTCTGAGGAGCGACCGAAAATGACCGCAACAACGGAGCGAGTCGACGCCGACCGAGCGCTGAAGGAAAAGCACCGCGCGATGTGGGCCCTGGGTGATTACCCCACCCTGGCGGCCGAACTCATCCACGAACTCGGGTTGGTGCTAATCGAGGCGAGCGGCGTGGCGCCTGGGCAGCGGGTGCTGGATGTCGCAGCGGGATCGGGCAACGTCGCTATTCCGGCGGCGATGGCCGGCGCCCATGTCGTGGCGAGTGACCTCACGCCCGAACTGTTCGAGGCCGGACGGCGCCACGCCGCGGACCGGGGCGTGGAGTTGGACTGGCGGCAGGCCGACGCCGAGGCCATGCCGTTTGCCGAGAACGAGTTCGACACCGTGCTGTCCTGCGTGGGGGTCATGTTCGCCCCGCACCACCAGGCTGCCGCCGACGAGTTGGTGCGGGTCTGCCGCCTAGACGGGACCATCGGCCTGATCAGCTGGACGCCGGAGGGGTTCATCGGCCAGTTGTTCGCGACCATGAAGCCCTTCGCGCCGCCGCCGCCGCCCGGTGCGCAGCCACCGCCGCTGTGGGGCGACGAGGATCACGTCCGAGCGCTGCTCGGTGATCGGGTGAGCGATGTGACCGCGCGTCGACAGATGGTGCGGGTCGACCACTTCGACGAGCCCGAGGACTTCTGCCGGTACTTCAAGACCATGTACGGGCCCACCATCGCGGTCTACCGCAGCATCGCTACCGATCCGGATCGCGTCGCCGCGCTCGACGACGCGCTGGCCGGCCTCGCCCGACGCTTCGACACCGGCGCCGGGACCACGACGCTGGACTGGGAGTACCTGCTGCTCACCGCGCGAAAAGGCACCGGCTGACGTCGCGCTGACCACGACCGGCAGACCGCTCGATTCTGATCTCGCCGCCTGCTCAGTCGGTCCGGCGCAGCGCGGAGACGGTGAACGGCGCCGTGCTGGTGGCGAAGTCGGCGTTGACCACCAGATACCGGTCGTCGGCCCGCGCGACTGTCGACGGTCCTTTCAGCGTGGGATCCGTGAGGACCGTGCTCACTTCGGCCCGGCTCCGATCATGCGAGAGCGTGAGGAAGGTCAGCCCCGCCGGAGCGCCGCGGACCACGACGAGTTTGCCGGCGTCGAATATCATGCCGTCACCGCCGACGAGCGCCGGTGCCCGCACCAGAGTGATCCTGCGCGCGCTCCGGCCGTCGAAACGGATCCGATACAGCTTGCCGTCGCCGGTGTTGACGACGACCAGTTCGTGCCCGCCGCGGAACGCGACGATGCCATTGAGGTTGAACGCGCCGGCCGTGTACGGGATCTCCGGCGCGACCGAGATGGCTATGACCGTGCCGCCCGGCCTGACCTGGTCGACGGGGATGCGCCACAACGTCGGTCGGAACGAGTCGGTGACGAAAACATCACCACGACCGGTCACCACGAGGTCGTTGAGGAACCCACCGGCGCCGGTCTCGAAGGTGATCGGTGCCGCGGCGGGATGCCGCAGGTCGTAGACGAATATCGTGCCGGTCGACCCACCGGCGACGTAGAGGCGGCCGCGGAATGTCTTGAGCCCGACGGCCGAGCGCCCGTCGACCCCGGCGATGAACGTGTGGATGGTGGGGTCGCCAAGAGTGCCGCGGTAGATGGTTCCGTCCCCGGTCGCACCGACGTAGAAGTGGTTGCCATCCCACGCCACGCCCTCCGGATTGCCGTGGGTCGAGTCGTCCAGGGTGAACACTTTGGTGCTCGCGGCGTGATGATCGCCGTGCCCCCTGTCGGCGCTCGCCGGTGTGGCGGTCGCGAGTGATGCGACCGCGAGCGCGATGGCCGTCAGTGCAACTTTGATCCGGCTGGTCATTGCCAATCCTCCGTTGTTCCGTGGCACATGGTCCTACCGGATACGGATGCCGAACCCGATCGGTTCGAGGTTGCACCGCTCGCCTGGCGTGGGTTGCCCGGGTCACGCCGTGTGGTGACGCTGCGGGCCTGGCTGCCGCGCTGCGCACGGACGGGAGGCGGCCAAGGAGGCGGTACGACCAGCCACACCTACCTACCGCGACGGGCCCGGCCAGGCCTCGATCTGTCCTGTCAGTGGGCAGACCTAGAGTGGCCGATGCTTGAGCCCGGGAACACCGATGATGCGAGGAGAGCTGAGTGACCGAATCACCGGAGGATTTCGCGATCGAGGTGCGCGGACTCGTCAAACGATACCCGGGCGGTCGCGGGCAGGACGACGTCGAAGCGGTGCGCGGCATCGACCTGACCGTGCGCCGCGGTGAGGTATTCGGCTTCCTCGGCCCCAATGGCGCCGGCAAGACCACGACGGTTCGGATGCTGTGCACGCTGCTGCCCGTCAGCGACGGTCAGGCCACTGTCGCCGGCGTCGACGTGCGCCGCAACCCCGCCGACGTACGTCGCCGGATCGGTGTCGCGCTGCAGGAAGCCGGCCTCGACGGGCGCCAGAGCGGCCGGGAACTGCTCGAACTGCAGTGCGGCCTCTACCGCATCCGCGAGCCAGTTACGCGCAGCAATGAACTACTCGGCCTCGTCGGCCTGGAGGATGCCGCCGACCGGCTCATCAGTACCTACTCCGGCGGCATGAAACGGCGGCTGGACCTGGCCACAGCCCTCGTGCACGAGCCTGCGGTGCTGTTCCTCGACGAGCCAACCACCGGACTCGACCCGGCCAGCCGGGTCACCGTCTGGGACGAGGTGCGCCGCATCAATGAGCTCGGCACCACGGTCTTCCTGACCACCCAGTACCTCGAAGAGGCCGACCAGCTCTGCGATCGGCTGGCGATCATCGACGACGGAACGATCGTGGCGCAGGGCACGCCGGACACGCTCAAGTCTGAGCTCGGCAGCGATGTGTGCACGATCAGCCTGGACCCCGCAGAGCACGAGCGGGCCCGCGCCGCGCTCGGATCGCTGGCCGGGCTTGATCACGTCACCGACGCCGCCGAGGGGCTCGCGATCTATGTCGACGACGCCGCTGCCGCGGTGGCCGATATCGTCGCGCTGCTGAGCGACGTCGGCATCAGACCGCGGGCGATCTCGCTGTCCCGACCGAGCCTGGATGACGTGTTTCTCGCCTCGACGGGTCGGCGCATCGAGGGCGGCGTGCCGGCGATGGCGTCATGAACGAGACCCTGCTGCTCAGCCGCCGGGCGGTCCGCGAGGTCTGGCGCATCCCCGCGGCGACGATCCCCACGCTGTTCATTCCGGTCTTTTTCCTGGTCGTCAATCTCGGCCAGGTCAACAGGATCTTTCCCCCGTCCACACCGTTTCTGCACGGCCAGCACTACGTGGCCTTCCAGATCCCGGTGTCATTGGTATTCGCGGTCAGCTCCGCCACCTCCGGACTGGCGATGGTCACCGACATCGACGTCGGTTACCTCGACAAGCTGCTCGCCGCGCCCATCCGGCGCACGGCGATCGTCTGGGGGCGCTTGGCCGCCGACCTCGCTCGGGGGCTGGCGGCCTCCGCGCTCGTGCTGGCTGTGGGGTTGGCCTTCGGCGCCAGGATCAAGTCCGGCCTGATCGGGGTGCTGTTGCTCATCGTGCTGTCGGCGCTCTGGGGGGTCGCCTATGCGGGCTTTGCCATCGCCATCGCGTTGACGACGAAGAATGTGCAGACCACCAACGCGTCGTTCATCATCTTCTTCCCGCTGCTGTTCCTCACCCCGAACTTCGTCCCGCTGGATCTGCTGGCCGGGCCACTGAAGGCGATCGCTCGGTTCAACCCGGTCACCTATGTGATCACCGGATTACGTGATCTCGTGCTTCTCCCAGGGATCCACTGGGGTTCACTCGGTGCCTGCGCGTTGACCATCGCGCTCACCGGCATTGTGCTGACCGGACTGTCGCTGCGCGCCCTGAACAACTTCGCCGAGTAAACCCCGGCACCGGCACAGCAACACCGCACTTGACCGGGCACCGCCGGGCAGCATCGACGAGTTGCGGCAGGATGGGCTGGCCGGAAGTCGACGCCGGCAGCTGCGGAGGAGCGTTGTTGCGCATCTGGTTCAACCGCACCTACGCGACCAACAGCCACGTCATCGCGATGTTGCGCGCCAACCCCGACGGCCGGCCGGTGCACGTCATCGGCACGCACAGTGACGCCGACTCGCCGGTGCTCGCCGCCTGCGACGAGGCCTATCCCGAACCGCCCGAGGACTGCCCAGCCGCCGACTATCAAGCCTGGGCGCTGGACTTCGCCCGGCAACACGACGTCCACGTCCTCATCCCACGACTGGCCATGGCCGACCTTGCCGACGCGCGGGCCGAATTCAGCGCTCTCGGCGTGCGCCTGCTGTGCCCGGCAGGTGACACGGTCCGGCTCTTCGAGGACAAGGCGGCCACCTATCGGGCGGCCGAGAAGCTCGGGCTGCCTGTCCCGCCGCACAGCGTCGTCACCGACGCCGAGGGCCTGCAGGCGGCCTACGAACAGGTACGCGAGACTGCCGACGTCGTGTGCATGAAACCCGTGCGGGCCACCGGCGGCGACGGCTTCCGGATTCTGTCCACCATCGGACCGGGCATCGCCGACCTCGTCGGCCCGGCGGACGAGCAGATCCCGCTGGACTGGGCCGTCTCGGCGCTCCGGGCCGCGCGCGACGCCGGGCAGCACGTTCCGGCCCTGCTGGTGATGCCGTTTCTGAGCGGTCCGGAGGTCAGCGTCGATGCGCTGGCCGACAGCAGCGGACACACACTGGCCGCGGTCGGCCGACGCAAATCGCGCCGTCGCGGTGTGATCGTCGACGACCGGCCCGCGCGTCGGGTCGCCGAGACGCTCAACGCGGCGCACGGAGTCAGTTATCTGTCCAACACCCAGGTCCGGTACTGGCAGGGGCCGGGCGACGCCGAGCCCCGTCCGTACCTGCTCGAGCTGAACACCCGGATGTCCGGCGGGCTGTTCCAGACCGCGCTCGCCGGGGTGAATCTGCCCTGGGCGGCCCTCCGGCTGGCGCTCGGCGAGGATGCGGGAACTCTGCTGCCGCACTACGACGTTGCCTTTACAACGGTCAGTTCGCTCGTCGCGCTAGGCGCTTCGCCCTAGCATCGGGGAGCGAACGGATCAGAATTGGCGGATCGGCCGCCATTGTCTGGTTTTCATCCCCGACGTTTGGAGAATCCCGTGTCAGTCAGCCTCACCAAGGGCGGCAACGTCTCGCTCACCAAGGAAGCACCCGGCCTGTCCGCGGTCACTGTCGGCCTGGGCTGGGACGCGCGGACCACCGATGGCCAGGAGTTCGACCTCGACGCCAGCGCCATCATCTGCGGCGCCGACGGCAAGGTCGTCTCAGACAAGCACTTCATCTTCTTCAACAACCTCAGCACACCCGACGGCGCCGTCACCCACACCGGTGACAACCTCACCGGTGAAGGCGCCGGTGACGACGAGCAGATCAAGGTCAACCTCGGTGCCCTCGGGGCCGACGTCGACAAGATCGTTTTTCCGGTGTCGATCTACAACGCCGAGGCCGGCGGCCAGTCGTTCGGTCAGGTCCGCAACGCGTTCATCCGGGTCGTGAACCAGTCCGGCGAGGCCGAGATCGCCCGCTACGACCTGTCCGAGGACGCTTCCACCGAGACCGCGATGGTATTCGGCGAGCTGTACCGAAATGGGGCTGAATGGAAGTTCCGGGCCGTCGGGCAGGGTTACAGCGCGGGCCTGGCGGGCATCGCCCGCGACTACGGCGTAGCCGTCTGAGCACCGTCGCTACAGTCGTACGGGCGTCGACCGGGCGCCTATCAGACACAGGCTGGATAACAGGAGGAAGTCGAATGAGCGTCAGCCTCAGCAAGGGCGGCAACGTCTCGCTCACCAAGGAGGCGCCCGGCCTCGCGGCCGTGCTCGTCGGCCTTGGGTGGGACGCCCGCACGACCAGTGGAGCAGCGTTCGACCTGGACGCCAGTGCGCTGATGGTCGGCACGTCAGGAAAGATCCTCTCCGACGCCCATTTCGTCTTCTTCAACAATCTGACCAGTCCGGACGGCTCCGTCGAGCACACCGGCGACAACCTCACCGGTGAGGGCGAGGGTGACGACGAGGTGATCAAGGTCAACCTCGCCGGCGTCCCCGGGGAGGCCGACAAGGTCGTCGTGACGGTCTCCATCTACGACGCCGAGACCCGGTCGCAGTCCTTCGGCCAGGTGCGCAATGCCTACATCCGGGTCATCAACCAGGCCGACGGTGCCGAGTTGACCCGCTACGACCTGTCCGAGGATGCCTCCAACGAGACGGCGATGATCTTCGGTGAGCTTTACCGCAACGGCACCGAGTGGAAGTTCCGCGCCGTCGGCCAGGGCTACAGCACCGGGCTCGCCGGTATCGCCCGCGATTTCGGTGTCAACGTCGGGTGACCTGCCAGGCCGGTACGTGTACTGCCTCCGGGAGGGATAGGCAATGTTCCTGAAGACCTTCGGGGCCTCGCTCGCGATCGCCGCGATCGGCCTGGCGCTCGGTTTCATCTACGGCGGGCCGACCGGGTTGGCCGTCACGGCCATCCTGGCGATTCTCGAGGTGTCGCTGTCCTTCGACAACGCCGTGGTGAACGCGACCGTCCTGGTACGGATGAGCCCGTTCTGGCAGAAGATCTTTCTGACGGTCGGTGTCGCCATCGCAGTCTTCGGGATGCGGCTCCTGTTCCCGCTGCTCATCGTGGGCATCACCGCCAAGCTCACGCCGAACGAGGCGATCCGGCTGGCGCTGGAGAAGGGTTCGGCACACGAGAAGGGCACCTACGGCTACTTGTTGCACCAGGCGCACCCGGCGATCGCGGCCTTCGGCGGGGTGTTCCTGATGCTGATCTTCCTCGACTTCATCCTCGAAGAGCGTGAGATCACCTGGCTGACCTGGCTGGAGCGCCCGCTCGCCCGGATCGGCAAGCTCGACCAGCTCTCGGTCGTCATCACGCTGATCGCCCTCGCCCTGGCGGCCTACGAACTGGCGCCCAGCAACAAGGTGTCGACGGTGCTGCTGTCTGGCTTGCTGGGCATGGCCACGTATCTGGTGGTGAACGGTTTGGGCGAGTTCTTCGAGACCGAGGAGGACGAGGTCGTCGAGAACGCCCTGGAGCACAGCGACACGGCTCCGGCCAGCGGTAACGGCACCAGGGCAGTGGTGCAGGCGGTCGGCAAGGCGGCGTTCTTCCTGTTCCTGTATCTCGAGGTTCTGGATGCCTCGTTCAGCTTCGACGGCGTGGTGGGTGCCTTCGCGATCACGTCCGACCCGATCATCATCGCGATCGGCCTGGGCATCGGGGCGATGTTCATCCGGTCATTGACCGTGTACCTGGTGCGAAAGGGCACGCTGGCCGAGTACGTCTATCTCGAGCATGGCGCGCTGTGGGCGATCGGCGCGCTGGCTGTCCTCCTGTTGGTCACGATCAAGTACGAGGTCCCCGAGGTCGTCACCGGCCTCATCGGGGTCGGCTTCATCGGTGCCGCGCTGGCCTCCTCGATCGCGCGCAACCGCCGGGCAGCGACCACTGACGGAGCTGGTGGCCTCGAGCGGGAACCCGCAGGCGTCTGATGGGAGTTGGGTAAGTATGGGCATCGATTACACGAAGCGTCCGGCACAGCCGGCCGCGCCACCCGCTGCTGCTCAGCAGGCCGGGCCACCGGCGGCTGCTCCGGTGTCGCTGTCGAAGGTGACGCTGACCAAGGCCGCGCCCAAGGTCTCGCTAACCAAGCAGGGCTCGGCCACCGGGCTGCTGCGGGTCAACCTGAACTGGGACGCCCGGCCGCCGGGCTCGGGCGGTGGCGGGCTGTTCAAGCGCCAGGTGCCCGCCCTCGACCTCGACCTCGGCTGCCTGTTCGAGTTCACCGACGGCTCCAAGGGCGTGGTGCAGGCGCTGGGCAACTCGTTCACCGCCAAGCCCAGGGGTGCCTCTGAGAACGTCATCTGGCTCGACGGCGACGACCGATCCGGTACGAACGCGGCCGGTGAGAACCTGTTCGTCAACCTCGCCTACGCCAACCAGATCAAGCGAGTCATGGTCTTTGCGCTGATCTATCAGGGCGCGGCGAACTGGGCAGCAGCCAATGGCGTGGTCACGTTGTACCCGGCGACTGGGCCCGAGGTGGAGATCCGGCTCGACGAGACCCGCGACGGCGCCCGAATCTGCGGCATCGCCATGCTGGAGAGCTCCGGCGGCGACTTGAGCGTGCGTCGCGAGGTCAACTACCTCAACGGCGGCCAGCGGGTCCTCGACGAGGCGTACGGCTGGGGCATGAACTGGACTGCGGGCCGCAAGTAGCGGTTCCGCGCGGAAGGGACAACGCGTGAGCGTCAGCTTGAGCAAGGGCCAGAAGGTCTCGTTGACCAAGGCCGGGGGTGGCAGCCTCAGCAAGGTGCGGATGGGCCTGGGGTGGGACGCCATGCGCAAGAAGGGGCTGTTCGGCAGCCGCGCACAAAGCATCGACCTGGACGCCTCCGCGCTGCTGTTCGACGCGTCCGGCAACCTCGTCGACCAGGTGTGGTTCCAGCAGCTCAGGAGCACGGACGGGTCCGTCACCCACACCGGCGACAACCGTACCGGGGCCGGCGACGGCGACGACGAGTCGATCAAGGTCGACCTGTCGCAGGTTCCGGCGAGCGTGACGACCCTGGTGTTCACCGTCAACTCGTTCACCGGGCAGGACTTCTCGCAGATCCAGAACGCGTTCTGCCGGCTCATCGACGAGTCCACCGAGGCCGAGATCGCCCGCTACGACCTCACCGGAACCGGCTCGCACACCGCTCAGATCATGGCCAAGGTGTCGCGCGACGGCCAGGGCTGGTCGATGACCGCACTCGGCAACGCAGCGTCCGGGCGCACCTTCCACGATCTGCTGCCCGCGATCGCCGGTTTCCTGTAGCCGCGGCGGAGGGGTCGCGTCACTAGAGTGAAGATCGTGCCCGGCACCTGCGTCGCGCCGGGACCCAGCCAGCCCTGCACAACAAGGAGTCCGCATCATGTCCGAGCTTGACCTCGGTTCGACCAGCACCCCGGCCACCACGGCCACGGCCGCGCCGGCGGCTACCGGCACCGGACTCGTCCTCGCGCCGCCGGCCCCCGTCGCAGTCATCGAGCCGGAGCAGGCCGCCGGGGCGATCCCCGTAGACCTGACCAAGCAGACCGAGCTGCAGAGCAAGGCCAAGGCGTTCGCGACCGAGCTGGCGAACATGGACACCCGCTCGCCCGAGTTCACCAAGAAGGTCGACTCGATCACCTCCATGGGCGACAAGGACATGCGGGCCACCGCCCAGGTGTCGAGTCGGATGCTCGACCGTCCCGCCGCGGTCATGAAGGCGAGCAAGGGCGGCGGCGGCGGGGACGCCCAGTCCCGCGTCGCGAACACGCTCGTCGACCTGCGGGCCACGGTGACCGAACTCGACCCGAACCGGGCTGATCTCACCGGCGTCAAGAAGATGCTGAAATGGCTGCCGGGCGGCGACAAGGTGCAGCGCTACTTCGCCAAGTACGAGTCGGCGCAGAGTCACCTCAACGCGATCATCAAGTCGCTGGACTCCGGTCAGGACGAGCTGCGCAAGGACAATGCCAGCATCGAGACCGAAAAGGCCAACATGTGGACGGCGATGGGCAAGCTCAGCGAGTACAACCAGCTCGCCTCAGCCCTCGACGCAGCCATCGAGGAGAAGGTCGCCGAACTCGAGGCGGCCAGCAAGACAGAGGAGGCCAACACGCTGCGTTCGGACGCGCTGTTCGCCATCCGGCAGCGCCACCAGGACATCCTGACCCAGATGGCGGTGTCGGTGCAGGGCTACATGGCCCTCGACCTGGTACGTAAGAACAACATCGAGCTGATCAAGGGCGTCGACCGCGCGCAGACCACCACCATCTCTGCGCTGCGCACCGCAGTTATCGTGTCGCAGGCGCTGTCGCGGCAGAAGCTGGTGCTCGACCAGATCAACGCGCTGAACGCAACGACGTCCAACCTGATCGAGTCCACGTCACAGCAGTTGAAGGTGCAGGGCACGGCGATCAACCAGCAGGCAGCGAGCAGCACCGTCGATATCGAGAAGCTGCAGAACGCGTTCAACAACGTCTTCGAGACCATGGATGCGATCGATACCTTCCGGGCGCAGGCGGTCGACAGCATGGCGCAGACCGTCACAGCACTCGAGGGGCAGATCGAGCGGGCCAAGCCCTACCTCGAGCGTGCTCGTCGCGGCGATGGTGACGGCTCGTCGGTACCTGGCCAGATTGGTTCCTGACCCCGCCCCTTCGCGATCCGGGATAATGGCCGTATGGCGCTGTTTCGCAGGCATGACGCGCGACCGGCGCCGCCCGCTGAGCCGGAACCCGATGACAGTCCCGAGGCGCTGCGGCGGGCCGTGGGCCAGCTCGTCGCCTTCATCAACCAGAACGCCGGCCGGTTACCCGGCGAGGCGGTCGTCGCGGCTCGTCAGGTCACCGATGCTGTCCGTGAGGTGATCGACACCTCCGACGACGGCGCGCTCGACGTCTACGCGATCATTTCCGTGAAGGGCATCGTGAACGACTACCTGCCCACCACACTGCGCAGCTACCTGGCCCTGGATCCGCAGGTGGTCGACGTGCGGCGGCCGACCGGGCGTACGCCCAGGGAGTCCCTGCTTGACCAGATCATCTCACTCTGGGCCGGCGCGGCCGACGTGCTCACCGCCGCCCAGGCGAAAGACGCCGACGCGCTGGTGAGCCAAGGCAATTTCTTGCAGACGAAGTTCACCGGATCGGACCTGGACCTGTAGTGGCGACCATGAAGCGGGGCGCCAACGTCGCACTCAGCCGCGAGATACCCGGCCTGTCCGGTGTCGTGCTGGGAGTCAGCTGGAACGCGGGCGCCGAGACCGCGCTCACCGACAACCTGGTCTTCGGCGCGATCCTGTGCGACAAGGACAACCGTGCGCTGTCCGACGATCACTTCGTGTTCTTCAACCAGCTCAGCTCGCCTGACCTATCGGTGAAGGAGCTCGAGGAGGCGCTGGGCGGTGATCAGGAGCAGATCGAGATCGACCTGGGAAGCGTTCCGGCCAACGTCGATCGGATCGTGGCCGTGCTCTACATCAACGACGGCCCTGCGCAGCGCCGCACGCTTGGTCAGCTGCGGGGGTGTGCGGTGCGGGTGCTGAACCTGGCCGACAACAAGGAGCTGGTCCGGTCGGAGGATCTCGCCCCGCCCCTGGATTCGGAGACGGCGCTCGCCCTCGGCGAGATGTACCGCCACGACGGTGACTGGAAGTTCAAGGTGCTCGGGCAGGGGTACTCGAAAGGGATCGCGGGCATCGCCGCCGACTACGGGCTGACCCTGTGATCACCGATCCGCGCTTTGCCCCGCGCCGCAATGACTTGGCCTACTTGCGGCGTCGCTCGCGCAAGAAGCTGCGCGCAGCTGCGGCCACTCCGCCGACGCGCGAGCCGAGCGCGGCGAACGGGCAGCCGCAGGTTGGCCGAACGCAGGGCGGGCGGCCCGACGCCGCCGTCGCTGATTACTTCTCCGGCCACCGTCCGACGCGAGCGCACTCGCCGGCCGCCGCTGCTCCTGCCGCTCCCGCTGTGCCCGCCGCTCCGCCTGCGCGCGCGGCTGCGGCTGCGGCTGCGAGCAGTTCGCTGGACCTGGACGGGCCGGCCGTCGCGCCCCCGGCCGCGAGCAGCTCCCTCGATCTGGATTCGCCCGCGCCGGCCACGGCTGCGCCGCGGCCAACCGGCCGGTCGAGCACCTCGCTGGATCTCGGTGCCGGCGCCGCTCCGGCGAGCTCGCGGTCGGGTGCTCCGGCCGCGCCGCGAGCGCCGTCGGTGACGCGACGTTATCCGGTCATCCGGGTCAGTGCTGGCTCGCGCACGATCTTGAGCCGCAAGGCTCCGACTGTCACCCTCACCCGCACCCAGACCGGTATCGGGACGTTGACATTCGAAGCCGCGGTCTCGGGCGAGGTCGGTGACCTGCGGATGGGGTGCGCGTACGAGCTGCGGTCCGGGCTGTCGTCGACTGTGCAGCTCACCGGGGGCAACCGGCTTGCCCCGTCGCGCTCTCGCCGGCCCGTCCTCGTCGCTGCCCATGAACGCTACGAGCGGATAAGCGTCGATCTGCGTCAGAGTCCGGACATCGAACGGCTGGCCGTCTACGCGTTCTCCGAGAGCCGGGCACAGTTGAGATGGGGCGGGACGTTGATCGTGACGACGTTCGCCGGCGCGAAGATCGAGGTGCCGCTGGAGCATCTTGCGCCGGGCGAGGTCGCGGTGCTGCTATCGGTGTACAACGTGAACGGCGAGTTCGTACTGCGTGCCGAGTTGGAGACGATCGCCGGCTCTATCCGTGAGGCGGCGCGAGCCTACGGCTATGACCAGATCAGCTGGCTGGACGACCGTACTCCCGTCGAGTGAGC
>JALYVG010000222.1 GCA_030853345.1 Actinomycetota bacterium
GGCGGCGACGGCGCAGGCGGCCGGCGGCGCGGGCGGCCGGCGGCCCAGTGGGATCAGCGGTCCACGTCGTACACGTGGTGCATCAGGTCGTGCACGAAGTAGCGGCCGAGCGTGTCGACAGTGAACACCGAGCCGTTGGAGCGGCGGCCCGGGCGCTGCCATTGGTCATCCGCGACCTCCGCGAACGACGTCGCGATCGCGAGGCCGGCCCGCGCGAGCTCACCGGCGACCGTGGTGGGCTCCTGGGTCCAGTACGCATCCTCGAGGGCCGTCTCGTCCTGGTTCCAATTGGCCCACAGCGGATCGTGCTCGTCGAGCATGAGGTGCAGGCGCTGATCGAACAGCCGGCACACGTCGCGGACGTGGCAGCCGTACTCCAGCGGCGACCAGACCTCCGGTGCCGGGCGCTCAGTCGCGTCAGCACGCCCCAGAGCCGACGCGAACGCCGCCACCGCGATTCGGACGTACTGCGCTACGTCGGCGCGGTTCATCGCGCTGGCATTGAAGCCACACTCCGGGCAGAGGTCGTGCAGCACCCAGGTCCAGTCCTTGCCATCCGGTTCGGGCGCGTGAGGTTCTGCAGTCACGCCTGGCACAGTACGAGCCACCTCCGACCCCGATCGTCCAGAAGAAGTCAGGCTTGCTCCTAAAGCGGACGGAGCAGGTCGTCGGCGTCGACGATCGTGTACGCGTAGCCCTGCTCGGCCAGGAACCGCTGCCGGTGCGCGGCGTATTCGGCATCGAGCGTGTCGCGCGCGATGACGGTGTAGAAGTGCGCCTGCCGGCCGTCGTGCTTGGGCCGCAGCACTCGCCCGAGCCGCTGGGCTTCCTCCTGCCGGGAGCCGAACGTCCCGGAAATCTGTACCGCGACCGCGGCCTCGGGCAGGTCGATCGAGAAGTTGGCCACCTTGCTGACGACGAGCACCCGCTGCTCTCCGCGGCGGAATTCGTCGTAGAGACGCTCGCGTTCGTTGTTCGGCGTCGAGCCCTGGATGATCGGCGCGCCGTCGAGCTCGGCTGATACGTCGTCGAGCTGGTCGAGGTAGGCCCCGATCACGAGGACCTGGTCGTTGGGGTGCTGCTCGACGATGGTGGCGATCACCGGCAGCTTGGTGCGCGCGGTGGCGGCCAGCTTGTAGCGGTCCTCGGGCTCGGCGGTGGCATAAGCCATTCGTTCGGCGTCGGTGAGCGTCACCCGGACCTCGGTGCAGTCGGCCGGTGCGATCCAGCCCTGGTTCTCTATGTCTTTCCACGGCGCGTCGTAGCGCTTGGGCCCGATGAGGGAGAAGACGTCGCCCTCGCGGCCGTCCTCACGGATCAGCGTGGCGGTCAGGCCGAGGCGCCGGCGCGACTGCAGGTCAGCGGTCAGCCGGAAGATCGGCGCGGGCAGCAGGTGCACCTCGTCGTAGATGATCAGGCCCCAGTCGCGGGAGTCGAACAGCTCGAGGTGGCGGTATTCGCCCTTCCGCCTCGTGGTCATGATCTGGTACGTGGCGATCGTGACGGGACGGATCTCCTTCTTCTCGCCGCTGTACTCGCCGATCTCCTCCTCAGTGAGGCTGGTGCGGGCGATCAGCTCACGCTTCCACTGCCGGCCGGCGACGGTGTTGGTGACGAGGATGAGCGTGGTGGCTTTGGCCTGCGCCATGGCCGCCGCCCCGACGAGCGTCTTGCCCGCGCCGCATGGCAGCACGACCACGCCAGAGCCGCCGGCCCAGAACATGTCGACGGCCTGCTGCTGGTAGGTGCGCATTTCCCAGTCGTCGAGCTTGAGCTCGATCGGGTGGGCTTCACCGTTGACGTAGCCGGCGAGGTCCTCGGCCGGCCAGCCGACCTTGAGCAGCGCCTGCTTGAGCCGGCCACGCTCGGACGGGTGCACGAGAACGATGTCGTCTTCGACCCGCTCGCCCAGCATCGGCGCAATCTTCTTCTGCCGCAGGATCTCTTCCAGGACCGCGCGGTCGAGGCTGACCAGCACCAGACCGTGCACCGGGTGCTTGACCAGCTGCAGGCGTCCGTAGCGGTCCATCGTGTCGGCGACGTCGACCAGCAGCGCGTGCGGCACGGCGTAACGGCTGTAGCGCACCAGCGCGTCCACGACTTGCTCGGCGTCATGCCCCGCGGCGCGGGCGTTCCATAGCCCCAGCGGGGTCAGCCGGTAGGTGTGGACGTGCTCCGGCGAGCGCTCCAACTCCGCGAACGGTGCGATGGCGGCCCGTGCCTCCTGCGACAGCGGGTGATCGACCTCGAGCAACAACGTCTTGTCGGACTGGACGATCAGCGGTCCGTCGGTCACGGGTCTCCCTGGGGTTTCGGTGCATGGCTAGCGAGCCATTGTCGCAAACGCCTACGACGTCCTTGGTGTTCCGGTGTCCCCCCGCAAAAAGTCCGGTAGGCGACAAATGGCAATTAGTTCTCCCCGTTCCCGACACCGCCGGGCGGCCACGCTTTGTAGCCTCAGGGAGTGCTCAGCCCGCACGACTCTGACGCCGCACGTGCGCGCGCTCCGGTGGGCTACCTCATCGCCGAGACGGTCGGGTTCCTGTCCGAGCTGATGCTGCTCGGCCTACTGGGTCTGGTCGGCTGGCGCCTGGGCACCGGCGCGTTGATCAGCATCGCGCTGGCCGTGCTGTGCCCAGCGCTCGGTGCGCTGATCTGGGCGCTGTGGGTAGCGCCCAGGGCGACGCACCGGCTCGCGGACCCGTGGCGGCTGATCGCGCAGGTAATCCTGTTCCTCGGCGCCGGGGTGCTCGCCGTCATCACCGGTCTGGCGCTGTGGGGCATCGTGCTCGCTGCCGTCGGCATCGCGGCCTTCGTCGCGACCCGTGTCTTCGCCGGATAGCCCAGTTGAGTGCTGCGTTCTGGGCGTCGTGAGACGTGGCGCTCAGGCAGGGTCGTCGGCATCGGGCTCGTCGACGACGGTGACGGCGGTGAGCCGGTGCAGCGGGAAGGACTGCAGGCGCTGGGTCTCGGACTCGTGCCCGCGCACGAACCCGCCGGCCAACGAGATCGGCAGGATGGTGTGCCGCGACGGCGTGCCGTCGGGGTCGACGACGCCCAGCAGCACCCGCTGCCCTTCGCGGATGGCGTTGCGCAGCAGTCCCATCGTGGAGGCAGACGTCACGCCCGGCACCTGCTGGGCGATGGGCGCGATCCGGCGGCTCAGCGTGGTGAGCGCCTCACCGGAGCGGATCCGGCGCACCACCTCGCTCAGGTGCGTCCCGGAGTCAGTGGCCGACCGGGCACGGATCGACCGCATCGGCGGCGCCGACGGCGCGCGGGGCGTTGCCGCGCCGAGCGTGATGACCTCCCCGTCCGGGGCCTCGGCGGCCGGGGCGTAGCCGGCCTCGCGCAGCACCTCCAGTACGCGCGTCACGGCCGCGGTGGCGATGACGATCGTCGGAGCAATCCGGCGCAGGTGCAGCGCCGCCACGTCGCGATCGGCCAGGACCCGGCTGAGCAGGCCCTCGTCGTCGCAGCGCAGGTACGCCGCGGCGGTCCCTGCCCGCAACACGCCGTGCCGGCGCGCGACGTCGTCGATGAGGTAGCTCAGCGCCTGCGGCACGGGAGTGCGGGATCGTTCGGTGACCAGCGCGGTGAGGTCGGCGCCGCTACGCCCGGCGTCCAGCGCCCGGCGGACCGAGGCCTCGGTGACGCGGTACACGCTGGCGCCACCGGATGATTCCAGGTCGGCGGCCAATGCGAGCTCAGTTCCCAGTGCCGGCGATGGCGGCCCCGGGACGACGATCGTGAGGTCGGGCTGGACGAGGAAGTAGTCGACTGGCTCGGGCAGTGCGTTGGCCAGAGCGTGCTCGGCCGCTGCCTTCGACCCGGCCAGCAGGGTGCGGCTGTAGCCGGTGAGGCCGCCGGCTGCGGTCAGGCCCAGCACGTCGGCCTCGGCGAGGATGGCCTCGGCCAGGGGACGCTGCAGGCCGGCGCGGCGCGGCGCGGACCAGCCCAGCCGGGCCAGCACGTCGGCACGGCTCGCCGGAGCCGCGCCGGGGCGCAGCGTGGTGAGCACGTCGAGGACCCTGCCGCGCAGGGTGGGCACCGTGCCCCGTTCGGCGTCGGGACCCAGGGCGCTGATCAGGCGGTCGCGGTCGTCGCGTTTGCTCACCAAACTGGGTTGACGGGTCATCGCCAGCCAGGCCGTGGCGAGGTCGGTCCAGCGCTGCGCGGGGTCGCGGCGGCGCCAGGTGTCGTACTCGGTGGTCGGGAGGTACACCGGTTCCGGGCCGCTGGCCGCACCGATGAGCCCGGCCGCGTAGGCCGTCTCGGCGAGCAGGGCCGCGATCGGCTCGTCGACCCCGAGGTCGCCGGCGGTTCGGCGCAGCTCCCGGATCCCGACCCCGCCCGCCCGCAGCGCCGCAGGCGGGCGGTGCGCCCATACCTCGGCCAGCGACTCGACGAGGCGCACCGTGTCAAGAACGGCTGTCGTGCCCAATCGGTCGAGGTCGGCCGGCTCACGGTCGAGGGTCTCGATCACCGGCGGAGTGGGGCTGACCGCGCCGACCGCCATGCCGCGCAGTGCGATACCGACCTCGCGCGGCAGTTCCACGGTCTGCGAGTCAACGGGGATCAGCAGTCCCCGGGCGATCAGCCGATGCGGCGGGGCCAGGTCGGGCCAGGTCGTGGGCAGTTGCGCGTTGCGGACCGTACCGTTCGGCGGCCCGGCGGCGAGCCGGTCGAGGACTTCGCGCTCGGCGTCGTCGCTCTGCTCGATCAGCTCGGCCACCCGCTGCGGCGATGCGAGCACCTCGGCCACCGCGGCCCCGGCCCTGGGCTGCGCGGCAGGGCCCAGGCCGAGCGCGCGCAGCACCGGCGCCAGTTGCAGGTCAGAGACGTGCCGCAGCAGGGTCTGCGCCGCCCGGCCCAGCCCGGCGGGGTGGGGGCCGACCGCGTCGGTGACGCTGGCGACCAGATGTGGTTCGTCTGCCTCACCCCAGACCAGACCGAGCTCGAGCAGTTCGGCGATCCCGCGGCTCAGGTCAGCCTCGGAAATTCCGTCACCGAGCAGGGCCCCGGCGGCGGCCACGTCACTGACCTCACCCTCGGCGCAGAGCACCAGCGCCTCGAGGACGCGCAACGTGAACGCGTCCAGACCGTCGACCGCGCGCTGCACCGACGTGCGCACGCTGAGCCGACTGGCCAGCATGGCCAGGTCGGCGGGGGCGGGCAGCGCGAGATCGGGGCGGCGCTGCAGCAGTTCGGCGAGCTGGGCGTCAGTGCGTCCGCGGAGCCATTCAGTGAGCGAGCTCGGTCGGCGCGATCCGGTCGCCGGGATCGGCGGTGCGGAGGGCGGCGGAGCGGGTGGCATGGCTGGTGATCGGTGCGCTGGTCAGCGCCCTCCGGCCAGGTGTGGACGATCGGCTCGGGACGGGTGCTTGTAGCGGATCTGTGACAGCGGCAACGGGAACTCGATCTCGGGACCGTACGGAGACAGCGAGCCGGCCATGTCGGCGGCGAGCTCGGAGACGTGGAAGTCGCCGACCTGAAAATCCGCGGTGCTGCGGCGCTCGGGCAGTCCGGGGGCAGTGCTGGCCATGGGGTGCCTCTCGATCGATTCAGAACTATCTAGTTTGCCATGGCCATAGTCTGGGCGCGTGGTGACTCCACCTGGCCGCCTCGAGTCGGTCAACCTCGCCCACGTCATCCGCACGACCTGGGAGCGCGACGCCGGGCACACGGGCATCGACAAGCGATCGGTCGACGGGCCTGTGCGCACCGGTGACGACGCCCTCGTCGGCGACACGATCTGCGACAGGAAACACCACGGCGGTCCCGACCAGGCGGTGTACGCCTACGCCCGCGAGGACGCCGCGTGGTGGGCGCAGCGGCTGGACCGCGACATCGCACCCGGCGCGTTCGGCGAGAACTTCTCCACGTCCGGTCTGGATGTGACCAACGCGGTGATCGGTGAGCGGTGGGCCGTGGGGTCTGCGGTGTTCGAGGTCAGCGTGCCGCGGATCCCGTGCCGGACGTTCGCCGGGTTCTGGGACATGCCGACACTGATCAAGCAGTTCACCGCGGCGGGCCGGCCGGGTGCCTACCTGCGGATATGGCAGGCCGGCGAGGTCAGGGCCGGGGATGCGATCACGGTCGAGCATCGGCCGGCACACGGGGTGAGCATCGCCCAGACGTTCCGGGCCTTGACCGGCGATCATTCGCTCGCGGCCCGGCTGCTGACGGCGCCGGAATTGCCGAGGCAAGTGCACGAGTTGGCGCGGCGCTGGCTGGCTCCAGTCCGCTAGGACGCACCGTTCGCGTTTACCTGGTGTAAATCCGGAGCCCAGACCAGTAGCCTGGGTCCGGAAGGCACCGCGAGCGTGCGGTGCCTTCAATTGCGTCAGCCGGCGCGTGATCACCTACCCAAGGAGTCCCCGGTGCCTACCGGCAAGGTGAAGTTCTTCAGCGCGGAAAAGGGCTTCGGCTTCCTGTCCTACGACGAGGGCGACGACGTCTTCGTGCATCGTGACGCGCTGCCCGAAGGAGTCACCGAACTCAAGCCGGGCCAGCGCGTCGAATTCGGAGTCGTGTCCGGCCGCAAGGGCAACCAGGCCATGCAGGTGCGCCTGCTCGACCCGGTGCCGTCAGTGGTTCGCGCCCAGCGCAAGCCGGCGGACGAGATGGCGCCCCTGGTCGAGGACCTCATCAAGCTCCTGGACGAGGTGTCCAACTCGATGCGCCGCGGTCGCTACCCGGAAAAGACCGAGGCCCGCAAGGTGGCCGGCCTGCTGCGGGCCTTCGCCGACAACCTGGACGCATGACCTAGTCGTGGGGGCGAATCAGCGCAGCCTCGGGGCCGCTGGCGTCAGGCCGGCTGCGAGGGCGTGCGCCAGCAGGGCCTCGGCGGCGGTGTATCCCTCCTCGCCCAGGTCGCGGGTGAAGTCGTTGACGTAGAGGTCGATGTGCTGCTGCTGCACTTCTGGTGACATCTCGTCGGCGTGGGCGGCCACGTACGCGGCGCAGGCCCCGGGCTTGGCCCAGGCGTACTCCACCGAAGCGCGGATCACGCGGGTGATCGCGTCCGCGTCGAGGCTCTTCCTGGCCAGGATGGCACCCAAGGGGATGGGCAGGCCGGTGTCGGACTCCCACCACTCGCCCAGGTCGACCAGCGCCCGCAGGCCGTAGGACGGGTAGGTGAAGCGGGCTTCGTGGATGACCAGACCCGCGTCGTAGCGGCCGTCGCGCACCGCGGGCATGATCGCGGCAAACGGCAGCACGTCGATGCGGGCCGGGCGCTGGCCGGCCGCCCAGAGGCGCAACAGCAGGTAGGCGGTGGATCGCTCGCTGGGGACGGCGACAGTGCGGCCGTCCAGGTCGGGCAGCGGCTCACGGGTCAACACCAGCGGGCCGCAGCCGCGCCCCAGCGCACCACCTGCCGGCAGCAAGGTGTAGTGGTCGAGCAGCCACGGCAGCGCCCCGTAGGAGACCTTCACCACGTCGAAATCGCCCCGCTCGGCCGCCCTGTTGGTGACGTCGATGTCGGCGAAGGTCACCTCTACCGGCGGTGCCGCGGGGACGAGCCCGTGCGTCCAGGCGTGGAATACGAACGTGTCGTTCGGACAGGGCGAGAAGGCGAGCTTCACTGGACGTCCAACGGTGCGCTGCCGATCGCGGCGACGCCCCGGCCCAGCGCACTCAGTGCCTCCGGGATGCGCCAGGCGTCGCGGTCGCGCGGCCCGACCGGATTGCTGATCGCCCGTACCTCGGCGAACGGCACGCCGTGCAGGGTGGCGGCGGCGGCGACACCGGCCCCCTCCATCGCCTCGGCGACGGCGTCGGGAAACCGGCCGCGCAGGCCGTGCGCCCCCGCCGCGGTCCCGGTGACGGTGGCCACGGTGAGGATGGTGCCGAGGTGGCCGCCGGTTCGGTCGGTGAGCTCGACGGCCAGCTGCGCGGGGACGTCGTAACGGTCGATCCCGGACCCGAGCTCCGACATCGGCACGAATCCGGCTCCGCTGTCTGCCCCGAGGTCGGCGAATGCGATCGTGGCGGCGACGGCGATGGCACCGAGCGCCATCGGCCCGAAGCCGCCCCCGATACCCGCGCTGATGACCAGGTCGTAGGTGCCGGTAACCAGCGCGGACGACGTGGCCGCGGCGGCCGCCGCCGGCCCGACGCCACCGACCAGCACAGCCATGTCCGCCGATCGGGCAACTGCTAGCCGCCCTGAGGTGCTCAGCGTTGCCCGATCGGGGAGGGCGGCCAGGATCGCGTCGCGTTCGGCCTCGACGGCGGTGACGACGAGCAGCGTCACGCCTTCTCCGGAGCGCCGTGGTCGCGCTGCGCCGCGCCGTCGCGCTGCGCCGCTCCGCCGCGCTGCGCCGTGCCGCCGCGCTGCCAGTCGCGCGAGGAGCCCACCTGGTTGATCACCCGGTAGCGCAGCAGGACCACGACCGCGACTGCGGTGACCACGGTGCCGGACACCCAAAAACCGAGCGCCCCGCCGTGATTGGAGGGCAACAGGACACCGACGGCGGCACCGACGACCCAGGCCAGCTGCAGGAACGTCTCGGAACGGGCGAACGCGCTGGAGCGCAGTGTCTCGACGACATCACGCTGGATGAGTGCGTCGAGTGCGATCTTGGACAACGCGTTGGCCACGGAGGCGACGTACATGGCCGCGATCGCCATGGTGATGTTGAACAGCAGGGCCGCGAGCAGGCAGCTGACGCCGGCGATGCCCACCGACGCGATGATTACGATGTCGGGTCGGTGCAGTTTCAGCTTCGTACCCACGGCGGTGCCGCTGAACGTGCCCACGCCGGCAGCGGCCACCACGGCGCCGAGCTGCCAGGCCGCCTCGAGCCCGTGGGCCGTCGTCTCGATGTAGAACGCCAGGAAGATCGTCAGCAGACCGGACAGGAACCGCAGTACCGACTCGCCCTGCAGCGCGATCACCATGTGGTCGACGAAGCCGCGCTTGGCCCAGGTCTGCAGGCGGGCCATCGTGGGCGCGCGCGCCTGGCCGGGCGGCCGCGGGGGTTCCTGCGGGTGACGTGGCGCGTCGACGGCCGAGTCGACCTGGGGCGGCAGGCGGAACGCGAAGAACGCGCACACCCCGAACGCGACGGCGGTGAGCGTGAGGCCAAGGCTGTACGAGCCGCTGACCTTGATGACGGTGCCGATGAAGCTGCCCGCGACCAGCGTCGAGCCGAGTCCGAAGATCGACAGGCGGGCGTTGGCCTCGGTGAGGCTGAGTCCGGGCGGCACCAGACGCGGCGCCGCCGCCGCCCGCACCACCCCATAGGCCTTCGACAGGACAAGTGAGCCAAGGGCACACGGGTACAGGACGAACAAGTCGGTGGGATGGCTGGCCATGATCAGGGCGAGGATTGCCCGGCCGATCGCCGTGCCCGCCATCGTCCAGCGCCGGCCGTGCTGCAGCCGGTCCAGCGCCGGCCCGATCACCGGCGCGACGACGGCGAACGGAGCCATGGTGATCAGCAGGTAGAGCATGATGTTGCCCCGCTGGGCGTGGGTGGACGCGCCGAAGAACACGGTGCCGGCCAGTGCGACGGTGATCATTGCGTCGGTGCCGTAGCTGAGCACCTGGTTCCAGATCAGTTGGGTCAGACCGGACTCGCTGGCGCCGTCGGCCTTGCTGGCGCTGATCACCTTGCGGGTGACGACCCGCGCCGCGCGGTTGGTCTGCGAGAAAGCGGCCTTGGTGATGGCCACCGCCGGGCTGGCCGGCGCTTTGGCGGGCTGCTCGGCCGGTTGGACGACGTGGTGGTAGGTCGGGTTGCCGTATGGGTCCAGCGTCGGGGGCGGGTAGGGGGCGACATACGGAGGCGGCGGCGCGGCTGGCGGTGCTTGTTGCGGGTGCGGGCCGGAGTACGGCGGGGCGTACTGCTGCGGTGGGTAACCAGGCGGCGGCGGCTGATTGAGCCGCGGGCCGTGGCTGGTGTGCCCAGAACGCGAGAACCGCTTGCGCGGTCGATCATCCTGCTGCCGGGCCACGGTCCCATCCTGCCCCACGATGCCGACGCTCTAAGCGCTGACGCGCGCCCGAATTGCCCCCGACGGTTGTGCTGCGGTCAGGTCGGTTGCTGGCATCCGCCACAATGGGGCGGTGACTCCCACCAAGCACGCCGCCGCAGGCGCGGCCGCGCCCGTCTCTGCCGCACCCGATGCCGCGCTGGCCGCAGCTGTCGAGGTGGCGCGCGGCGCGGCACTTGAGGTCGGCGGCCCGTCCGTGGGCGAGCACCTGGCCGCCGTCGCGGGGGCCGATCGCATCGTGACGCACGCCTTCGCGGCCACGCTGCCCGGCTACGCCGGCTGGTACTGGGCCGTCACGCTGGCCCGGGCGCCGCGCTCGAAGACTGCGACAGTCGACGAAGTCGTGCTGCTGCCGGGCGGCGAGGCACTGCTCGCGCCCGCGTGGGTCCCATGGCACGAGCGGCTGCGGCCCGGTGACCTGAGCCCGGGTGACCTGCTGCCCAGCGTGGCCGACGACCCGCGCCTGGTCCCCGCCTACGCCGCCTCCGACGATCCGGCCGTCGAGGAGGTCGCGTTCGAACTCGGCCTGGGCCGGCCACGCGTGATGTCGCGCGAGGGCCGCCTCGACACCACCGAGCGGTGGTACGCGAGCGACGCCGGGCCCGAGGCCCCGATGGCCAAGCAGGCTCCGGCCCACTGCGGAACCTGCGGATTCCTGCTGCCGTTGGCCGGCTCGCTACGGGCCGGGTTCGGGGTGTGCGGCAACGAGTTCAGCTCGAGCGACGGCCGCGCAGTCAGTGTCGAATTCGGCTGTGGGGCGCATTCCGAGGCCGCTGTGGTGGTGCCGTCCCTGGCCGAGCTCACGGGCGTCGTCTACGACGACGGCGACGACCTCACCACCGAGTGAGCGTCCGACGCCGACTGAGTACCGAGGCAGTCACTGACGGCAAGCGACCGCCGGCCATCCTGCAGACATATCACTCGACGAGCTAGATCGTTCTGCCCTCGCCGTGGTGCCGGCGCATGATCGTGTAGCCGAACACGCCGAGGATCGCCCCGGCCAGGCACGTCCACAGCCAAAGCCGGTGATCGTGGCGGCCCAGCCAGCCGTAGAACGGCAACAGCACCAGGAAGCTCAGGAAGAACAGCGCCGTACCCACCGCAGTGATCCGCCGGGCGTTGATCTGCACGAGCGGCGGCTGCACGAGCTCGCGCTTGTCGGCCATGGTGCGCAGCGTACTTCGCCAACGATGGGCAGCGGGACCGATCACGTCTCGGCGCTCGGCGGCCAGCCGCGCGTCCTGGGTTCTGGACGAGCAGCCTAAAGCGAGCCCGTGCCCATCCACACGGTCGACGGCGTGCCACTGCTGCGACCCGACGGCGAGGTCGCGGCCTTCGCCGCTTGCGCTCATCTCGGTGGCGGAATGACCGTTCGTTAGGTAGACTAACAATCGTGACAGCACCGACGAAGACCACGATTGCGGAACTGGCCGCACAGCTGCGTCCGTCCTTGCTGCGCCTGACCCGGATCATCCGCAACCAGCGCGTGGACATGTCCATCACCCTGACTCAGCTTTCGGCCATGGCCACCCTGCACAAGAAGGGTGCGATGAGTGCGGGCGAACTGGCCAACTGCGAGCGTGTCCAGCCGCCGTCGATGACCAAGGTGCTGGCGATGCTCGAGGAGCGCGGCCTGGTCCGTCGCGACGCCCACCCGGGCGACCGCCGCCAGGCCATCATGAGCATCACCGCCGAGGGCATCGCCCTGCTCGAGTCCGAACGGCGCTCCCGCGACGCGTGGCTCACGCAACGACTTGCTCAGCTGTCCCCCGACGACCGTGCAGCATTGCGCAACGTCGTCCCAGTGCTCGACAAGTTGGCAGAGCTGTGACCGCGGCCGCGACCACCAGGTCGCCGGCCGCCCACCCCGACGCGGTGCACCCCCCCGCCTCGGGCGGGATGTTCCGCTCCCTCAAGACCCGCAACTACCGGCTGTACGCCTCCGGACAACTCGTTTCGCTGACCGGCACCTGGATGCAACGCGTCGCCCAGGACTGGCTGGTCCTCGAGCTCACCAACTCCGGCACCGCCCTGGGCATCGTCACCGCCCTGCAGTTCGGACCGTCGCTGCTGCTCGGCCTGTGGGGCGGGATGCTCGCCGACCGCTACGACAAGCGCAAGCTGTTGTTGGCGACCCAGTCGGCCCTCGCCGTGGTCGCCTTGCTGCTCGGGGTGCTCGTCATCAGTGGCGTCGTGCAGTACTGGCAGGTGCTGGCGCTGGCCGGCGCGCTGGGCGTAATCGCTTCCATCGATACTCCGGTGCGTCAGTCGTTCGTCGTCGAGATGGTGGGCAAGGACGACCTGGCCAACGCCGTCGCCATCAACGCCACGATCTTCAATGCGGGACGGGTGCTCGGCCCGGCCATCGCAGGCGTGATGATCGCGGGCCTGGGCACTGGGCTGGTCTTCCTGGTCAACGCCGCGTCCAGCGTCGGGGTCCTGGGCGCATTGGGCATGATGCGCACCGCTGAGCTGTCGCCGTCGCCGCCCCTGGAACGGGCGCGCGGGCAGTTGCGCGAAGGACTGCAGTACGTGCGCGGTCGCGCCGACCTGATGCTGACCATGATCCTGGTGTTCGTCGTCGGCACGTTCGGGCTGAATTTCCAGCTCACCACGGCCCTGCTGGCCAAGCAGGTGTTCCACCGGACGGCCAGCGGATACGGCCTGCTGTCGACTGCGCTCGCGCTCGGGGCCTGTCTCGGCGCGGTGCTGGCCACCCGGCGGGTGCAGCGTCCGACGCAGCTGTTCCTGATCGGGACGGCCCTGCTGTTCGCCGTCCTGGAAATCACTGTCGGCCTGATGCCGACGTTTGTCTCGACGGCCTTGCTGCTCCTGCCGATCGGCTTGGTGATGCTCACGTTCACCACGGCGGCGAATGCCTCCGTGCAGCTGGGCGTCGACCCGACCATGCGCGGCCGGGTGATGGCGCTGTACCTGATGTGCTTCATGGGTGGCACCCCGGTGGGCGCTCCGATCATCGGCTGGGTGGCAGGCGCGTTCGGACCGCGCTGGGGCCTGCTGGGCGGTGGCCTGATCTGCCTGGTGTCGGCGCTGGTCATCTCGGCGTTCATCGCGCGGCGCCGTGGCCTGACCCCGGCCGACCTGGGTGACCGGGTCGTCACCGCCGCCCACCTGCGCGAGCACCTGACCGTCCATCCGTAACCCCAGCCACAATGGGCGGCATGGACGTCATCGAGGTCGCCGACCCCGCGGATCCGCGCCTGGACGACTTCCGCGACCTCAGTGATGCCGACGTGCGCCCCGAGCGCCGTGGGGTGGTGATCGCCGAGGGCGTCAACGTCGTGGCCCGGCTGGCCGGCTCGGCCTACCCGATGCGGGCCGTGATCGGGGTGCGTGCCCGCATCGACGCGCTGGCGGCTGCGCTCGCCCCACTCGACGGGCCGGCCTTCGTGGTCGACAAGTGGGTGCTGTCCGACGTCGTCGGCTTCCGGGTGACCCGTGGCGTCCTGGCCGCCGCCACCCGCCCGGCCCCCCCGGACCTGGCCGGCCTGATCGGCGGCGCTCAGCGGATCGCGGTGCTGGAGGCGCTCAACGACTTCGAGAACCTCGGGGCGCTGTTCCGCAACGCGGCCGCCTTCGGGGTGGACGCGGTGCTGCTCGACCCGCGCTGCGCCGACCCGCTGTACCGCCGCAGCGTGCGGGTGTCGATGGGCCATGTGCTGCGGGTGCCGTTCGCGGTGCTGCCCGGCAGGTGGCCGCAGTCGCTCGAGCTAGTGCGCGAGCAGGGCGTCACCCTGCTGGCGCTGTCGCCCGGCCCCGAGTCGGTGCCGCTGCGGGCGGTCAGGCCACCGCCACGCTGGGCGGTGCTGCTCGGCGCCGAAGGCCCCGGGCTCACCGACGAGGCGATGGCTTGTGCCGATCAGCTGGTGCGCATCCCGATGGCCGCCGGCGTCGACTCGCTGAACGTCGCCACGGCCGCGGCCGTCGCGTTCGCCCACCTCGCCTGACCGTCTTTGACCCCGCCAGCGTCGCTGAAGCGCCTCAATAGCGACGCTGGCGGGGTCAAAGACGGAGTTAGACGAGCGAGTCGCGCCAGGATCCGTGCAGCGCGGCGAACTGCCCCTGCCCGGACGCGATCAGGTCGGCCGGTGTGCCGTCCTCGATGACCCGGCCGTCGGCCAGCACCAGGACCCGGTCGGCGATCTCGACGGTCGAGAGCCGGTGGGCGATGATCAACGCGGTGCGCTCGGCCAGGACGGTGTGCAGCGCACGCTGCACCGCCCGCTCGGACGGCACGTCCAGAGAGGACGTCGCCTCGTCCAGGATCAGCACGGCAGGGTCGGCCAGAAACGCCCGCGCGAACGCGACGAGCTGGCGCTGCCCGGCCGAGAGCCGCCCCCCGCGCTTGCGCACATCGGTGTCGTAGCCCTCGGGCAGCAGCGTGATGAACTCGTGCGCGCCCACCGCCTGCGCTGCGGCTACCACGTCCTCGCGCGGCGCGCCGGGACGCCCGAAGCCGATGTTGTCGGCCACCGAGCCCGAGAACAGGAAGCCGTCCTGGGTGATCATCACCGTGGCGGCCCGCAGGTCGGCCTCACCGATGTCGCGCAGATCGAGCCCATCCAGGCGCACCGTCCCGGCCGTGGGGTCGTAGAAGCGCGAGATGAGCTTGGCGATCGTCGTCTTACCAGCGCCCGTGGCACCCACCAGCGCCACTGTCTGGCCGGCGGGCACGTCGATCGTCACCTGGTGCAGTACCGGGCGGTCGGGGGTGTAGCCGAACTCGACGGACTCAAGCAGCAGCGAGCCCCGGATCGGTCGGCTGAGCGGGACGGGCGTGGCCGGCTCCGGGACTGAGGGTCGCTCGGCCAGCACCGCGGCGATCTTCTCCAACGCTGCACTCGCCGACTGCAGCGAGTTGTAGAAGATCGCCACGTCCTCCATCGGGTCGTAGAACTGCCGCAAGTACAGGATGAATGCCGTCAGCACGCCCAGCGCCAGCGTGCCGTCGGCGACCCGGTACCCGCCGACCAGGAGCACCGCCACGGTCGCGATGTTGCCGATCAGGGACGTGCCCGGGATGAACACCGCGTGCAGCTTGAACGCCTGCCGGTTGGCCTCGCGGTAGTCGTCGTTCAGGGTGGCGAAGATGCCGTCGTTGCGCTTCTCGCGGCGGAAGGCCTGCACCGCGCGGATGCCGTTGAAGGTCTCGACGATGCTCACGATCATCGTGGCCACCGTCTCCCGGGTGCGGCGGAAAGCCACGGTCGCGCGCTTGGAGAACCACCGGTACAGAAACCAGAGCGGGATCAGCGACGACAGCGCGATGAGCGCCAGCGGCACATCGAGGATGAGCAGCAACACGCTGATCGCGGCGATGTTGAACATCGCCGTGAGCAGGCCGTCCAGGCCCGAATCGAGCAGTTCGGTGAGGGTGTCGACGTCGGACGTGAGCCGCGAGATCACCCGCCCCGACGTGAACCGCTCGTGGAAGGACACCGACAGCGCCTGGATGTGGTCATAGCCGCGCCGGCGCAGGTCGAACAGGACGTCCTGGCCGATCCTGCCACTGCGCAGCACGAACACCGACCGCAGCCAGCCGGACACCAGCGCGCACAACACCAGCGCGACCGTGACCTCGGTCAGCGAGCGGTAGTCGCCGGCCAGTGCATCGGGCAGCGAGTCGTCAATCGCGACCCCGATAAGCCACGGTGCGGCCATCGTCGCCGCGACCTGCACCAGCACGGCCAGCAGCACCCAGCCGATCGCGCGGCGGTGTGGCCGGAGCAGGTCGGCGAGCAGTTGCCGCGCGTCCGAGCGCAGCCGCGGCCGGCCGGTGATGACCACCTCGTCGGCCAACGCCGCCGCCGCGGCCGCGTCGGCGGTCAGTTTCCCCTGCCAGTGCGTCGGGTCGCTGGGCGTCTCGATGTTCTCAGGGTCACTCATGTGCTCACCCCCTCGAATTCGGAGGTCTGGGCGAGCAGGTTGCGGTACTCCGGAACCCCGGCCAGCAGCTCACTGTGCGTGCCTACCGCGGCGATACGGCCATCGACGAGCAGCGCCACCCGGTCGGCCAGCATCACGGTGGAGGGCCGGTGCGCAACGACCAGCGCCGTAGTGTTGGCCAGCACCCGGCGCAGGGCAGCCTCGACCTGAGCCTCGGTGTGCACGTCCAGCGCGGACAGGGGGTCGTCGAGAACGAGCACCCGGGGCCGTCCCAACACCGCACGCGCCAGCGCCAGGCGCTGGCGCTGGCCACCGGACAGCGACATGCCCTGCTCGCCGATGCGGGTCTCGAGACCGAACGGCAACCCGTAGACGAACTCGGCCTGAGCCACCTCGATCGCCTCGGTGATGTCGTCCTCGGACACGCCGGAGCGGCCCAGGCTCAGGTTCTCGCGCACGCTCGCCGAGAACAGCGTCGCGTCCTCGAACGCGGTCGAGATGGCGTGGCGCAGCTCGTCCAGCCCCAGGTCGCGCACGTCGACCCCGCCGAGCAGCACCCGGCCGCCGGTGACGTCGTAGAGCCGGCCGGGCAGCGCGGTCAGGGTGGTCTTGCCCGACCCGACGCTGCCGACCAGCGCCATCGTCTGCCCCGCGGCCACCTCGAGGTCGATGCCGCGCAGCACGTCGGTGTCGGCGCCCTCGTAGCGGAACGTCACGTTCTCGAAGCGCAGCGAGCTGCCGTGCTCGGCCACCGCGGGCGTGGCGGGATCGACGATGGTCGGGACGGTGTCAATGACCTCGAAGATCCGCCGGGCGGCGCTGGCTGCCTCCTGGGTCAGGGCCAACAGCCAGCCGAGCGTGATGATGGGCCAGACCAGCCGCAGGTAGAGCGTCAGGAAGGCAACGAACTGCCCGATCGTCATCTGGTCGTGTGCGACGGCGAACACGCCGCCGAACGCGACGCCGGCCAGGATCAGCTGCGGCAGCCCCTCGAGCAGGGCCCAGAACCTGGCCAGGGTCTTGATCTTGGTGAGTTCGGCCCCGCGCAGCCGTTGTGCGTCACTGGTGAAGCTGGCCAGCATCTGCGGGCGCCGGCCGTAGGACTTGATCACGCGGATACCCAGCGCGGACTCCTCGACCGACGTGGCCAGGTCACCGGTGAGGTCCTGCGCGCGCCGGGCATCGCGGCTGTAGCGCAGTTCGAAGGTGCGGGTGAACACCGCCAGAGGCGTCATGGCCAACAGCACGAGCAGGCCGAGCACGAGGTGGATGTGCAGCAGCAGGACGAGCACGATCACCGTGGTGGCCGTGTTGGCGATGAGGAACACGACCGCGAAGCCGACGAAGCGCCGGATCGTCGACAGGTCGGTGGTCAGCCGGGACAGCAGTTGCCCGGAGGGCCATTGGTCATGGAAGGCGACCGGCAGGCGCTGGACGTGGGCGAACAGGTCGCGGCGCATGTCGGTCTCGATGCCCAGGGCAGCGCGGGCCATCGCGTAGCGGCGGATGAAGAACAGCACCGCTTCGCCCAGGCCGAAGAGCAGCGCGAGGCCGGCCAAGGGCCACAACGCGCCGGTGTCGTGATGGCGGATCGGGCCGTCGACGATCTGGCCGACGATGAGCGGTACCAGTGACTGGAAGAGCATGGCTCCGCTGGCGGAGGCAATCATGACGATGATCGCTTTGCGGTGCGGCCGAGTCCAGGCGCGCATCCGCAGCAGTGACGTCATCGCACTGGCCTCGGCTGCGGTCCCGATGTCGTCGGCGAGTGCAGTCACGGTGACTCACGCTACGTCTTCCCACCGACAACGGGCGAACGAATTTCCGCCCGCGGGTACGGCGACAGATTGCTCAGCGTTGGGCGGCCCGATAGAGATTCGCCGGTCGTCCCGTCGACCCGTATTCCAGATCGAGCTCCAGCACGCCGCGTCGATGCAGTTCGGTGAGGTAGCGCTGCGCCGTTGGTCGGCTGATGCCCAGCTGCCCCGCAATGTCGCTCGCAGTGACGGCGCTCGCCGACCCCTGTACTACCTGAAGGATCTTGGTCATCGTCGGCGGCAGCGGGTGCGCCGGGTTGCTGGTGCCGTGCAGCATGCCGTACAGCGCATCGACGGTCTGCTGATCGGCCTCGTCCCGCGGACCTGCGGCGAGTTCTCGGCGCCAACGTCGATAGCTTTCGAGCTTGTCCTTCAGTTGCTTGAACCCGAAGGGTTTCACCAGGTAATACACGGCGCCGAGCCCGATCGCGGTACGCACAGAGTCCAGATCGCGTGCTGCGGTGATGAAGATGCAGTCCGGAGCAGCACCGGCACCGGTCAAGGAACGGAGCAGGCTGAGCCCGTCCTCGTCCGGCAGGTAGATGTCGAGGATCAGCAGATCCGGACGCTTCTGCTCGATCTGCTCGCGCGCCTGAACCGCGGTGTGGGCCTGCCCGACGCAGATGAAGCCATCGATGCGCTCGACGCTGGCGGAGTGAATGTGGGCGACTCGGTAGTCGTCGTCCACTACCAAGGTGCGGATCGGGGGCAGCGCCGTCATCGGGCACGCTTGACGGAGGCGAGCTCAGCGGGGGCTGCTGCCCGCCCACGGACGGGAATCGACACCTCGAAACGAGCACCTTCCTCAGAGCTGACTGTGATGACCCCGCCCGCGCGGCGCACCAACCGCTGTACGAGGGCCAGGCCGAGGCCGCGGCGAGCCTGCCCGCGGGACGACTTCGTCGAGTACCCGTCCATGAAGATCGCATCGACTGTGTCGGGCGCGATGCCCGGGCCGTTGTCGGAGACGGAGATCCGGATCCCCTCGTCGTTGGCGAGGGTGACCGTGACCAGGCGCGGTGCGGGCTGGTCACCGACCGCTTCCATCGCGTTGTCGATCAGGTTCCCGACGATAGTCATCAGGCCCTGCGCGTCGTGGTCGGCACTTTCGAGACGCGAGGACGGCGTGATGAGGAGTTCGATGTCTCGTTCGGCCGCGACGGTGAGTTTGGCCAGCAACAGCGCGGCCAGGACCGGCGGGCTGATGCGTGCGCGGAGGTCCTCGGCAGAGACGAGATTGTGGCGGGTGACGTTGGTAGCGAAGCGGGTGGCCTCGTCGAATTCGCCCAGGTCGATGAGACCGGCGATGACGTGCAGTCGGTTCGTGAACTCGTGCTCCTGGGCGCGCAACGCGTTGGCCAGGCCGGTCGTCGCGTGCAATTCACGAACTAGCGATTCGAGCTCGGTGCGGTCCCTCAAGGTCACCACACTGCCCACGTCCCGTCCTGCGACGACGACCGAATTGCGGTTTGCCACGAGCAGAGAGTCGTCGGTCAGGATGACCTGATCGCTGCCCTCGCTGCGACCGGTGAGCAGGTCGAGAAGCCGGCCGGGCGGAACCACTTCGTAGACGGGCCGCCCGATCAGCGTGTCCGTCAGGCCGAGCAACCGGCGAGCTTCGTCGTTGATGATCGTGATTCGCTGCTTGGCGTCGAAGCCGATGACGCCTTCCCGGATGCCGTGCAGCATCGCCTCGCGATCCTGGAGCAGCGATCCGATCTCGGCCGGTTCGAGGCCGAAGGTGGTGCGCTTGAGCGCTCTGGCCATGACGAGCGCGACGAATACGCCGATTCCCAAAGCTATCGCCGAGTAGAGCGCAATTGCGGCGATCTGCTGGCGAATCGCGGCGGCCATCCGCGTCTCGACGATGCCGACCGACACCTGGCCGATCACGCCGCCGGAAGCATCGAAGATCGGAGCCTTGCCGTTGGCCGACCGGCCGAGGCTGCCGTGGTCGATCCCTACATGGTCCTTGCCGTCGAGAACGGCGACAGGCTCCTCGAGATGCTGGCCTATCAGTGCGGCGTTGGGATGCGAGAAACGCAGGCCGGTTCGGTCGGTCACCACGACGTAGGAGGCGCCTGAGGACTTCGCGACCCGGTTGGCTACCGCGTCGATGATGTGGGACGGATCGCCGGCGGCGACGGCGGCCGCTATCTGTGGAATCTGGGCGGCCACGTCGGCCACCGCTCGAGCCCGGTCCTCGTACTGCTTGTCGAACGTCCGCTTGGTGAGCTGAACCTGCAGGGAGCCACCGATCAGCACCGTCGCCAGCAGGATCCCGAGCACCGCGAGCAAGAACCGTGAGGCGATTGTCCTGAGCCGCCACATGACGTGGACCACCTCCTGACGTCCCGTCGCAGCGGGAACACCGGACCCCGCATGAAAGCACGTTCGGGTTGCGCGGCGGTAGTCGTCATGCGCAGAACGCACACAACGCACCGAAACGTCCGCGACACGAGCATTTCATGCGGCATCAACGAACAACAGTTCGTTACCGGAAAACGAACGCAACGGTTCCCCTTCGCCGCGCCGACGCGCACTCTCTGCGGAACCCCTGAGCTGAGAAGTCCTTAAGTGGACCGAGGAGTGCGACGTCATGAGCAGTACCACACAGACCGGCAACGTGATCGAACTCGAGGGCGTGTCCAAGCGGTTCGCCACTCCGTCGGGCGGCATCTACACGGCCCTGCGTGATCTGGACTTCACCGTCGCCGCCGGCGAGTTCTGCGCGGTCGTGGGCCCGACGGGCTGTGGCAAGTCGACGACGCTGACTCTCGTCGCCGGCTTGGAGCGCGCGAGCACGGGCACCGTGCGGGTCGAC
>JALYVG010000059.1 GCA_030853345.1 Actinomycetota bacterium
GCGCTGGGCGCCCCGCGCGCGACCGTGCTGGACGCGCTCGGCACCCTCGTCCACGGCGATCCTGACGTGGCCGCCAACGCATTGGCCTTGCCCCCCGGGATCGCGGCGCAGGCCCTGGCCGCCAACGCGGCCGTGACCGACTCACCCACCACGCCGGCACTGCGCCGCTACACCGGCGTCCTTTACGCCGCCTTCGGATTCAGCGGTCTGACGCCACCCGCGCAGCGCGTTGCGGCCCGCAGCGTCCTGGTCTTCTCCGGCCTGTTCGGGGTCCTGCGCGGTGACGAGCCGGTGCCGCTCTACCGAGTGCCGGCCAAGGCGGTGCTCCCCGGCCTGGGCATCGCGGGAACGTTCTGGCGCGCCGCCCTGCGCGACGTCATGCCGGCCATGCTGGGTCGTGGGCTGGTCGTGGACCTTCGCTCCGGGGAGTACGCCGCGATGTGGCGGCCTGACGCGCGGACGGCCGGACGGGTGCTCAGCGTCCGGGTCCTTAGCCCGGACCAGCGTGACGGGTATGCGGTGCTCAGTTACCAGAGCAAGCTCGCGAAGGGCCACCTGGCCGCCGCGCTCGTCAGCCGGGCCGCCGCCGGCCAGCCCGTCGACACCGCCGAGGACGTTGCCGCAGCCTGGCAGAGCTGTGGCGGAATCGGCGGCGACGTCACCGCGAGGATGCAACTAGACCTGTACACGCCATGACCGGCTGGCCCTATCACCTGTGCTCGCATCGCGGACTGCCGCCCCCGCCGAATCGCGTCAATCGGCGTGGGTCACGATGTCGTCATGCGTCTGGACCACCTCAGCTACGCGGCCGGCTCGGAGGGGCTCGCGTCCTGCGTGCAGCGGCTCGGAGCGCGGCTCGGGGCCGGTTTCACCGACGGGGGCCTGCACCCCTCGTTCGGCACCCGGAACTTCGTGCTGGCCCTGGGCAACGGCTGCTACCTCGAGGTCGTCGAGGCACTCGATCATCCCGCCGTCGACCGGGCGCCGTTCGGGCGGGCAGTGCGGGCCCGAACGCGGGCGGGCGGCGGCTGGCTCGGCTGGGTGATCCGGGTCGACGACATCGCGCCCGTCGAGAGCCGGCTGGGCCGCCCGGCCGCCGCGGGCCACCGCCGACGCCCGGATGGCTTCGACCTGCGCTGGCAGCAGATCGGCATCAATGACATCGCCGGTGACCCGCAACTGCCGTTCTTCGTGCACTGGCTCACCGACGAGGAGCATCACCCGTCGGCGGGTGGCTCGACGGTGGCGCTGACCCGGCTGGAGATCGCCGGTGACGAACGCACCGTCGACGAGCACCTGGGCACCTCGGCGCGGCAACCGCTCGACGGCGTCGACGTCGAATGGTCGCGCCCGTCCGGCGACGGCACGGGCGTCGTAGCCGCGGTGTTCCGCACCGCGTCGGGCGAGGTCCGTATCGACTGAGCGCTCAGTCGCACAAGGCGATCGAGGCCGGCTCGGCAACGGCGACCGTGGGATCTTTGGCGCGGCGGGCGGCGAGTACTGAGCCCGCGAGGATCAGCGGGAATCCGACGGCCATCCCCAGCGTGAACTGCTCACCGAGCAGGGTGACCCCGAACAGCACCGCCACCGCCGGGTTGACGTAGGTGATCACCGTCGCCCGGGCCGGGCCGATCGCCGCGATGAGGGCGAAGAACAAGACGAAAGCCAGTGCGGTACAGACAGTGCCCAGCAGCACGATCGAGCCGGCCGCCTCGACCGGCACGTTGTGCGGAGGGCTGATGATCACGAACGGCAGGTAGGCGAGCGCCGTGAGCAGCAGGGACGCCGACACGACCGGGATGCTGGACAGGTCGGCCAGCCGCCGGGTCAAGATCACCGGCCCCAGCGCGTAACCGAGGACCACGGCAGCGATCTCGAGCACGGCGGCGATGTGAATGTCGCCCAGGTCGAGACCGACGAGCATCGCGACTCCGGCGACTCCTAGCAGCAGGCCGACAAGCCGGGCCACCTGGACGCGGTCGTCGCTGCCGAACAGGCGGGCGACGAGCACCCCGACCAACGGCACAGCAGCGATCAGCAGCCCGGCCATCGAGCTGGACAGCTTTGTCTCGGCGTCGGACAGCAGCCACCAGGGCACGGCCATCTCGATGACGGTGAACGCGATCAGCGGCCGCCAGCGGCGCAACACCGGACCGAAGCCGCCGCCACGCAGTACCAGCGGCAGCAGAATGAGCCCACCGATCGCGGTGCGAGCGAAGACCAGCGTGGCCGGCGTGACGTCGCGTACCGCCACCCGGATCAGCAGGTAGGGGATGCCCCAGATCACGCACATGGCCGCAAAGATCAGCCACGTCCGGCGCGTCATCAGGCTCCCTCGGTCGACATCGCTACCAACCCTAATCCGCCGCCCTGACCACGTCCGGCAGGTTTCGGCCATCGTGTTGGCGCCCGCGCGCAACGGCGAGTGGGCATAGTGGGCGGGTGCACAACCTGGCCCTGACGTGGCAGCAGGCGGCGCTGCTCGCCGGCGCCCTGCTGGTGACGGCCCTGGGCCTGCACCAGGGTGCCGTGCCCAGGCTGCGCGGCCTGAGCCCGTTCGCGCGCGAGGCCGGCGTGATCGCGGGGTTGTACGCGCTGTGGCAGTTGGCCGGCACGCTGTCGGTGCTGGGGACCACCGGCGCCTTCCAGCGTGCCGATTGGATCGAACGCACCGAACGCAACTGGCGGTTGCCGTCCGAGGCGAGCGTGCAGCGGCTCGTGTCAGGCCATCCACTTATCGTTCAGGCGAGCAACATCTACTACGCGACGATGCATTTCGGCGCGCTGTTCGCCTTTCTGGTCTGGTTGTTCGTGCGGCACCGCGACTGCTACCCCGGCCTCCGGATGACCCTCGCGCTCAGCACGCTCGTCTGCCTGCTCGTGCAGCTATTCCCGGTCGCGCCGCCGCGCCTCCTGCCGGGTTACGTAGACACCGCCCAGCAGTACGGCCAGTCCGTCTACAACCTGGGCCTGGCGCCGGACGAACTGTCTGCCATGCCCTCGGTGCACGTCGCCTGGGCCGTGCTGGTCGGCTGCGCTGTCGTGCGGGTCAGCACCAGCAACTGGCGCTGGCTGGCGCTCGCCCATCCGGTGCTCACCGTCTTCGTGATCACCGCCACCGCCAACCACTTCTGGCTCGACGGGGTCGTGGCGATCGCGATACTCGCGGCCTGTGTGGTGGTCCAGCGCGCGGCGACTCAGGCGGTTCGGGCGTGGCGAGATCGAGGCGATCCGGCGCTGGACGTGAGCGCCGAACCGGGACAGCCAATCCTGCGGTAATGGATGCAATCAGGCATGCGCGGCGCCGGCTCCGCGCCGTGGCCCGAGCGGGGGTCGCGGCGTAACCCCGCTCAGCGGGCGCGGGTCAGCGTTCGTGCCGCCCGTCGTTCGAATCACCGGCGTAGGTCTGCTCGCCGGATGCCGGGTATTCCCTTCTCGGCTGCTGGCCGGTCGCCTCAGCAGACGGCTGGTACGTCGGCGGCTGGGCGGTCGTCTCGGCCGACGGGGAGTACGCCCGCGGCTGGGCGGTCGTGTCGGCCGCCGGGGCGTATGGCCGCGGCTGGTCCGTCGTCTCGGCCGGCGGGGGGTACGCCTGCGGCGCTATGTCGTGGTCTCGGGGTGCGCCCTCGTGAACCGGCTGCTCGTCGGTGGCTTCTGCCACCTCGGCCCGCTTGGCCAACTGCCGGTTCTCGTTGGCCAACTGCCGGCGTTCGCGACGAAGCCGGCGTTGGCGCTTGCTGCCGGCCCTGAGCATGAGCAGGCCCAGGAGGGCGGCGGCCAGGATGGCGGCGCCAGTCACCGCGAGCCAGAACGCGTCAACGGTCCACGACCAGCGCCACATGTGGACCGTGATCGGCGCACCGTCGTTGGCCACGATCAACTCGACAGCCGCGACGATGGCGGCAGCCAGCAAGAGCAATCCAAGAATGATCATCAGGTCTCCTCGGGAGCGGGCCGAGCGCCAGCGGGGCGCCGGACTACCGTCCTGACGAACCTTCCCCGTATTCGGTCCCGGTAAACCCGCGTTGCGCGAGCAGAGCGGGGACCGGTTAGCTGGTGACATGACCAATCGACTCGCGGGCACTGTCGCACTCGTCACCGGCGCTAGCAGCGGAATCGGTGCGGCGACCGCCCGACAGCTGGCCGAGGAAGGCGCCGCGGTCTCGTTGGTGGCTCGGCGCCGCGACCGGCTCGACGAGCTGGCCGGGGCGATCGAATCCGCCGGAGGGCGCGCCCTGGTCATCGAGGCCGACGCCACCGTCGAGGACGCCGTACGCGGCGCCGTCGCCCGGACTGTGGCCGAGTTGGGCCGGCTGGATACCGTCGTCGCCAATGCCGGGGTGATGCTGCTCGGGCCGATCGTCGACGCCCCGCTCGAAGAATGGACGCGCATGGTCGAGCTCAACATCCTGGGATTGATGTACACCAGTCACGCAGCGTTACCCCATCTGCTCAGCGCGGCAGAGCAGGCACCGCGTCAGGTGGCCGACCTGGTCATGGTCAGCAGCGTCGCGGGCCGGGTGGCGCGTGCGGGCAGCGGCGCCTACAACGCGACCAAGCACGCCGTCGGGGCGTTCGGGGAGGCCCTGCGCCAAGAGGTGACGCAGCGCCACGTGCGGGTCAGCCTGGTCGAGCCCGGTGCCGTGGCCACCGAACTGGTCAGCCACAACCGTCCCGAGGTCCAGGAGGGCATGCGGGCCCGCTTCGCCGACATGGAGCGCATGGAGGCCGACGACATCGCTGACGCGATCACCTACATCGTCACCAGGCCGCGCCGGATGGCTGTGAACGAGATGCTGATCCGACCGACCGAGCAGCAGGCGTGACCTCGGCCGGTGCGCGAGTCGAGATCACGGTCGCCGACGCGCCACCTGGCTCGATCTACCCGTGGCTGACCGCCTCGCTGATCCCCCGGCCCATCGCGTGGGTGTCGAGCCGCTCGGGCGAGGGCACCGATAACCTGGCGCCGCATTCGTTCACGACGGTGGCCGGCGTCGATCCGCCCACCGTGTGCTTCGTGTCGATCGGGCACAAGGACTCGCTGGCCAACGTCCGGGCCACGGGTGAGTTCGTGCTCAACATCGGCACGGCGGAGTTGCTGCGGGCCATGAACGACTCGGCCACGAACTTTCCGGCCGACGTCAGCGAGTTCGACGCAGCGGGCATCAGCCGCGAGGCCAGCCGCACCGTGGCACCGCCGCGCGTCGCGTCAGCCCCGGTCGTGTTCGAGTGCCGCGCGAGCGGCGAACATGAGATCGGCGACTGCGTAATGGTGTTCGGCGAGGTGCTGCACATCGCCGCAGCCGCGGGGGTGCTGGCCGCCGACGGACTGCCCGATGCGGCTGCTGTCGCCCCGCTGGCCCGGCTGGGCCGCGCCCAGTGGTCGAGGCTGGGCGAGATCACCGACCTCAAGCGAATCCGCTACGACGACTGGCAACAGGGCAGGCGCAGCAACTGAGCGTGCGGGTCTACGGGCCGAGCGGGAAACCGGGTCCGGCGTCGGCCACCGGCACCGATGGCATCGGGCTCGCGGGCATCCCGTTCAACGGTAGGCAGGTACGGCAGAACTCCTCGCCGAAGGCATTCAGATGGATGCTGCGGTGGACCGTGCGCGGCCACCGCCCGGCACGCTTGAGCGCGTTGGCCACCTTGGGCTGGGCCTCGATGAGCTGGTAGCGCTGCGGGTTGCTCACCTGCTCCTTGGAGAACTCGACCACGCCCAGCCGGTTCAGGTTCGTCAGGTACTGATGGACCCATTCGACGTTGCGGCAACCGGCATGTTCAGCGATCATGTTCAGCCCGCCGGCCACGAGTTCCGAGCCGATCCCGAGCGGACGGTGGGTACGCACGTCAACCGAGGGCTGCGGACCCTGCAGGTACAGGAACCGCACGATGCGCGCCTCGTCCGGGGTTATCTCGGACAGGATCCGGGCGAACGCGGGGTGGGCGTCCTCGACCACGTGCACGTCGTTCGAGCGACGCAGCAGTTCGGTGCCGCGCGCCTGCAGGTCATGAGTCGTCGCGCCCGCGGGCACGATTGTCTCGGGCACGCCGCGCTCGTCGGTCTGATCCCCCAGGCCCAGCGCCCGCCAGGCAGCACCGCGTGCGTCTGAGGCCAGCCCGGCGACGACGGCGGCCGGGGGCTCGCCGCTCGTCGTGCGCTTGATCACCGTGCCGGTGGCCGCGATCGAGGTCTGCAGCGACCACGCTGCCACCTTCAACCAGGACACCGCGGCCACCCGAGCCAGGTCGGGGACGCGGTTGAGCAGGTTCGCATCGGGAGTCTGCGGCGGCAGGTTCGAGCGGTTGGCCGGGACCACGACGGCCCTCTTGCGCGGTTCGCTCACATCACACTCCGAAGATCGCCAGATGGAGAAAGCCGGCGAGCAGCCCCAGCGCCGCGCCGTGTACGAACAGCAGCCATTCGTCTTGCTTGATCGCCGAACGCAGCATCTCGACGAAATCGTCCGGACCCATCGCGCGCATCTGGCCCGCGATGTAAGCGTAGATCCTCGAGCTCTGGCGTCTGTTGAACTCAGGCTCGGCAAACGCTACCGGAGCAAAGTTCGTCGCACCGCTGGCGACCGAGTTGCGGATGTTGTCGTACTCCTTGGTGCCGATCGCGAGCCGCAGCGCCACCCGGGCCGGGCCTACCGCCGCATCGACGGCGGGCCGGAGGGTGTCCTCGAGCATCTGCATGGTGCGGTCGCTGCGCGGGCCGTTGAGCAATTCTTCGCCGATGTTCTGCAAGGTGATCACGTTGTCGGCGATCAACTGGGCGTAGAGGTCGGTGATCTCGGGCTGTCGCTTGATGAGCAGTCCCTGCCGCCACGGAATCCACTTGTTCGGGTGGATGGGTTCGAAGATCATGGCGATGCCGATGTAGTTGGCCAGCCAACCGATGACCACGCCCCCCATCGGCAGCACGTACCACTGGGGCCACAGGTGCAGGATGGCGACGAGCAGGAATCCCATCGGGAAACCGAAGTAGAACCCGAAGTGCTGCATGAACCGCAGCTCCTTGCGGCCCATCGTGATGAACAGTTCGTTCAGCAGTTCGGGATGGGCGCAGAGGTACCGGATCACCATCAGCTTCGCGTCGATGAGCTGGTCGATGTTCGCGCCGATGTCGTCGGTGATGACCTTGATGATGCCCGGCAGCTGCTGACGGACCCGCGCGTGCACCGCCTCCTTCACGACCGGCGGCAGGTCCCGCCACAGCTGCGGATACTCCTGCATCATGATCTTGTCGACCACCGCGCGGATCTCGAGCACAGCGATCTTGGCCAGGTGTTCAGCGATGCGATCCGGTTCGAGCTCGCGATAGAAGTCCGAGATGCTGCCGAGCTTGGCCAGACCCTTGTCGACCGCGATGCTGGCCATCTTGTCCGCCCGCGACGGCACGATGCCCTGCCAGCCAAGGCCGCCGTCGTAGCGGATCAACGGCAGCACCTGAACGCGGCGCGGCAGGATCGGGAACAGCACCTTGAGCAACGGGACCTTGACGCCGTGGAACCGGATCGGCCGGAACAGCATCAGCACGCCAGTCCAGTTCGTGACGTAGCCGATGACGCCGGTGAACAGCGGGACGCTGATCAGGTCGACCAGCAGCTTGTGATCCATTCACCATCCCCGGCCAGTCGGTGAGCGCCCGATGGTCGGTACGCGACGGACGCGACCGGCATTGGACACGCCCGACACATCATGGAGAACCCACCGAGCCAAGTCCACTCAGGGTGCCGGCGGTCCGGCTCAGCCGGCGGGCGGAGGCCCGGCGCCGGCGAAGTCGAGTTGGCGCCACGCCTCGTACGCGGCCAGCGCTGCGCAGGTCGCCAGATTCAGCGACCGCCGGCCGGCCAGCATAGGGATCCGGACCGGCGCGGTGATGTTCGGGCCGGCCAGCACCTCGTCGGACAGACCGGTGGGCTCCGGGCCGAACATCAGCACGTCGCCCGCTCGGTAGCCGATGTCGGTGTAGCTCGTCGTGGCACGGGTGGTGAAGGCATAGACACGCGCCGGCAGGACGGCAGCCCACAGGTCATCGAGGGTGGGATGCACCGTGACGGTCGCAAGATCGTGGTAGTCCAGGCCGGCGCGGCGCAATTGCGCATCGGTCATGGTGAAGCCGAGTGGCTCGACCAGATGCAGGTGCGCCCCGGTGGCCGCGACGGTACGGATCGTGTTGCCGGTGTTGGGCGGGATACGTGGCTCGACGAACACGAGATGGAACACCAGGTCTCCTCCGCTGCGGCACCGTTGAGTGGTGCGCTATCGGTCGACTGGTGCGCAATATCGCCCACTCAACGCACCACGCAACGGGCCGGCGGACGGCGTCAGCTGCAGCCGCTCGTGCTGCCGCAGCCTTCGCAGACGAAGCAGCTGCCGGCCGGGCGCATCTTGGTGCCGCAGTTCATGCACAGCGGTGCGTCGGCCGAACTGCCGGTGAGTGACTCGAACAGTTCGGTCGAGCTGTGCACACTCGGCGGCGGGCTGACTGCCGTGTCGGCCAGCACCGTGTCGTCGACGTCGGGTGCGGCCGCCTTCACCACCGGGGCGGACTGCGCCAGCGTCACGGTGTCGAGGTCGTCATCATCAGCGTCCCCTTCGTCGACGTAGGACCCGGTGTCGAGCTGCCGGGTGCGCTCGGCAGCGGTGTAGATGCCCAAGGCCGAACGGGTCTCGAACGGCAGGTAGTCCAGCGCCAGCCGCCGGAAGATGTAGTCCAACACCGACTGCGCCATCCGGATGTCGGGATCGTCGGTCAGACCGGCGGGCTCGAAGCGCATGTTGGTGAACTTCTGCACGTAGGTTTCCAGCGGCACGCCGTGCTGCAGCGCGATGGAGATCGCGATCGAGAAGGCGTCCATCACCCCGGCCAGCGTGGAGCCCTGCTTGCCGAGCTTGAGGAACACCTCACCGAGGCCGTCGTCGGGGTAGGAGCCGGCCGTCATGTAGCCCTCTGCCCCGCCGACCGCGAAGGACGTGGTGAGTGACGGTCGTGCCTTCGGCAGCCGCTTGCGAGTCGGCCGGTATTCGACGACCTTTTCCACGGCCGCGCCGGCACCGGACGCCGCGCCCTCGTTCTTGCCCTTGCCCGCTGACAACGGCTGGCCGACCTTGCAGTTGTCGCGATAGACCGCCAACGCTTTCAGGCCGAGTTTCCAGCCCTGGTAGTAGACGTCCTCGATGTCCTCGATCGACGCCGACTCCGGCAGATTGACCGTCTTGGAGATCGCGCCGGACAGGAACGGCTGGGCAGCAGCCATCATCCGCACGTGGCCCATCGGCTTGATGGCTCGCGCACCCATCGCGCAGTCGAACACGTCGTAGTGTTCGGTCTTCAGCCCGGGCGCATCGATCACGTTGCCGTGCTCGGCGATGTGCTCCACGATCGCCTCGACCCGCTCCTCCTGATACCCCAGTGCCCGCAGGGCGCGCGGCACCGTCTGGTTGACGATCTGCATCGATCCCCCGCCGACCAACTTCTTGAACTTCACCAGGGCCAGGTCGGGCTCGACGCCGGTGGTGTCGCAGTCCATCATCAGCCCGATCGTTCCGGTGGGCGCGAGGACCGAGGCCTGCGCATTGCGCCAGCCGTTGTGCTCGCCGAGCTTGTTGCCCTTGGCCCATTCCTCGGTGGCCGCCGCGAAGATCGTGCGGTCGATGTCGTGCAGCGGCCGCGCGGCGTCGTTGGCGGAGGCGTGCTTGCGCATGACCCGGGCATGGGCCGAGGCGTTTCGCGCGTATCCGTCGTACGGGCCGACCACGCCCGCCAGCTCGGCGGAACGGCGGTAGGACGTGGCGGTCATGAGCGAGGTGATGGCACCGGCCAGCGCACGGCCGCCGTCGGAGTCATAGGCCAGCCCGGTCGCCATGAGCAACGCGCCGAGGTTCGCGTAGCCGATGCCGAGCTGCCGGTAGGCGCGGGTGTTCACACCGATCGCCTCGGTCGGGAAGTCGGCGAAGCAGATGGAGATGTCCATGGCCGTGATGATCAGCTCGACCGCCCGGACGAACTTCTGAGAGTCGAAGGTGTTGTCCGCGCGCAGGAACTTGAGCAGGTTGAGCGAGGCCAGGTTGCACGACGTGTTGTCCAGGCTCATGTACTCCGAGCACGGGTTGGACGCGGTGATGCGGCCGGTCTCGGGGTTGGTGTGCCAGTCATTGATCGTGTCGTCGTACTGGATGCCGGGGTCGGCACACTGCCACGCGGCCTCGGCCACGGTGTGGAACAGCCGCTTGGCCTCGACGGTCTCGATGACTTCGTTGTTGGCACGGGCGCGCAGCCCGAACTCGGTGTCGTCCTCGACGGCGCGCATGAACTCGTCGGAGACGCGCACCGAGTTGTTCGCGTTCTGATACTGCACGCTGGTGATGTCCTGCCCACCGAGGTCCATGTCGAAGCCGGCGTCGCGCAGGACGCGGATCTTGTGTTCCTCACGCGCCTTGGTCTGCACGAACTCCTCGATGTCGGGATGGTCGATATCGAGGACGACCATCTTCGCGGCCCGCCGGGTCGCCCCGCCGGACTTGATCGTGCCCGCGGAGGCGTCGGCGCCGCGCATGAAGCTGACCGGGCCGGAAGCAGTGCCACCGGAGGACAGTAGTTCCTTCGAGGACCGGATCCGGGAGAGGTTCAGTCCCGCGCCCGAGCCGCCCTTGAAGATCAGCCCCTCTTCGCGGTACCAGTTCAGAATCGAATCCATCGTGTCGTCGACGGCCAGGATGAAGCACGCGCTCACCTGTTGCGGCGAACTGGTGCCGACGTTGAACCACACCGGTGAGTTGAAGCTGAACACCTGGTGCATCAGCATCCAGGTCAGCTCGTGCTCGAAGAGCTCGGCATCGCTGGCCGAACGGAAGTAGCCGTGCTGCTCCCCCGCGGCGCGATAGGTCAGCACGACGCGGTCGATCAGCTGGCGCAGCGACCATTCACGCACCTCGGTCCCGACGGCACCCCGGAAATACTTGGTGGTGACGATGTTGGCCGCATTGACCGACCAGAAGTCGGGGAACTCGACGCCGCGCTGCTCGAAGTTGATGGAGCCGTCGCGCCAGTTCGTCATGACGATGTCGCGTCGTTCCCACGTCACCTCGGCGTAGGGGTGCACACCGGGCGTGCTGAACACGCGCTCGACCGCCAGCCCGTCGGCCCGGTACTGCGGTACGTGCGCGCCGGCCGGTGCCTCGGATGCGGTTGCGTTTTCGGTGGACCGGGAATTGTCGAGCGCCTCGGACATCGTCGGTGTTTCCTCTCGTGCGGGGGGAGACGGGTCGGGATCGAACGTCGCCTCAGGTGGTGCGGCAGCTGGATGTGCAGTTGTGGTGCGGTGCCGCCCCAGCCTCACGGCAGGTGTTGGCGGTGCTCGAAGCGCAGATCGGCAATCGCCTTGTCGAAATCGTCGATCGAGCTGAAAGCCTGATACACCGACGCGAAGCGCAGATAGGCCACCTCGTCGAGATCCTTCAATGGACCGAGAATGGCCAGGCCCACCTCGTCGCTGGCGACCTCGGCGGCTCCTGTGGCGCGGATCGCCTCTTCGACCGTCTGGGCCAACAGCGCCAGGGCGTCCTCATCGACAGGGCGCCCCTGACACGCCCGTCGGACCCCGCTGACCACCTTGGTCCGGCTGAACGGCTCGGTCA
>JALYVG010000061.1 GCA_030853345.1 Actinomycetota bacterium
GGGTGAAGATGAAGCCGCCCGCGTTCTGCAGGATCGTCTGGCCCTCGTTCGGGATGCGGGCCGCGATCGAGGTGAACATCAGCACGCTCATGCCGTTGCCGACGCCGCGGTCGGTGATCATCTCACCCAGCCACATGATGACGGCGGTGCCGGCAGTCATGCACAGCACCATCGTCGACAGCGTGAAGATGTCGTTCTTGTACAGGATCGGGTGGGCCGTCGAGTCGCACTGCGGGAACAGCTGCCCGTTGCGCGCCAAGGCGATGAAGCCGGTCGACTGCAGGATGCCCAGGCCGATGGTCAGGTACCGGCTGTACTGGGTCAGCTTCTGCTGGCCGGACTGGCCTTCCTTCTTCAACTGCTCGAAACGCGGGATGACCACGACGAGCAGTTGGATGATGATGCTGGCAGTGATGTAGGGCATGATGCCCAGCGCGAAAGCGGACAGCCGCAGCAGCGCGCCGCCGGAGAACAGGTTGATCAGCGAGTAGACGTTGGCGTTGGCGCCGTTCGCGGCGTCCTTGATGCAGCTGTTGATGGACTGGGTATTGGTGTTCGGCGTGGGAACCGAGGCACCCAGCCGGTAGAGCGCGAGCATCGCCAGTGTGAACAGCAGCTTCTTGCGCAGGTCAGGCGTGCGGAACGCCGATGCGAATGCGCGGAACACAGATCCTCCTGCTGCGGTCGCCGGCTGCGGCTAGACCAGCCGACCGATGAAGCCGCGGAATGGGGACGAACCAACCCAGGCTAACAGCCGCCCGGCTAGCTCGATTATGCGTGAGCGGGACCGGACAATGCCCGGCCCCGCTTTACTGCCGTGCTTACAGTTGGGTTACCGAGCCGCCGGCCGCGACGATTTTCTCGCGCGCGGAGCCGGAGAACGCATTGGCAGTGACGTCGAGCTTCACGCCGCCGGGATCGCCGTTGCCGAGAACCTTGACCAGTTCGCCCTTCCGGACGGCACCGGCCGAGACGAGCTCGTCCGGACCGATCGCGCCGCCGTCGGGGAACAACTCGGCCAGCTTGGCCACGTTGACGACCTGGTACTCGACCCGGAACCGGTTGCGGAAGCCCTTGAGCTTCGGCAGCCGCATGTGGATCGGCATCTGGCCGCCCTCGAAGCTGGCGGGCACCTGGTAGCGGGCCTTGGTGCCCTTGGTGCCGCGACCGGCCGTCTTGCCTCGGGCGCCCGCTTCACCACGACCCACCCGGGTCTTGCGGGTGTGCGCACCGGGTGCCGGACGCAGGTGATGAACCTTCAGTGGTCCGTTTGCCATGACTTACTCGACCTCCTCGACCGACACCAGGTGTGTGACGGTCGCGACCATGCCGCGGATCTCCGGGCGGTCTTCCTTGACGACGACATCGCGGATCCGCTTGAGCCCAAGCGAACGCAGTGTCTCGCGCTGATTGAACTTGCCGCCGATCTTCGACTTGGTCTGGGTGATCTTCAAGCGGGCCATGGGTCAGGCTCCCTTGGCACGGGCCCGAAGCAGGCCGGCCGGAGCGACGTCCTCGAGCGGCAGGCCACGGCGGGCCGCGACCTCCTCGGGCCGGACGAGCTCCTTCAGCGCTGCCACGGTGGCGTGCACGATGTTGATGGGGTTGTCAGAGCCGAGCGACTTCGACAGGACGTCGTGGATGCCCGCGCACTCGAGGACGGCACGCACCGGGCCACCGGCGATGACGCCGGTACCCGGGCTGGCCGGCTTGAGCAGGACGACGCCGGCCGCCTTCTCACCCTGCACTGGGTGTGGGATGGTCTGCTGGATCCGAGGCACCTTGAAGAAGTTCTTCTTGGCCTCCTCGACGCCCTTGGCGATGGCGGCCGGAACTTCCTTGGCCTTGCCGTATCCGACGCCGACCGTGCCGTCACCGTCGCCGACGACGACCAGAGCAGTGAAGCTGAAGCGTCGGCCACCCTTGACGACCTTGGCAACACGGTTGATCGTCACGACGCGCTCGAGGTTCGTGCTCTTCTCCGACGCACCGCCACGGCCGCCGTCACGTCGGTCTCGGCGCTCCCCGCCTCGTTCGTTGCCGCCGGCACCAGCCGGTCCGCCGGTTGCGCCCGTTCGGGCTCCGCGCTGCGGTCCGGGCATTAGCTGCTCTCCTTGCTCTGCTGGTGGCTCGTCGCGCGAGCGCTCATCGCTGCGTTCGCTCCACTCCTCGGGCCGCGGGCGGCCCTGCGATGCTCACTCACAAATACCCCATTCATCTAGAACTCCAGTCCGGCTTCGCGGGCCGCGTCGGCGAACGCCGCCACCCGGCCGGTGTAGGTGTTGCCGGCCCGGTCGAAGACGACCTTGCTGACCCCGGCGGCCTTGGCCGCCTCGGCCAGCTGTGCTCCGATCTGCTTGGCCCGCTCTGTCTTGTCGCCGTCGGTCAGCTTGTACGTCGAGGCTGACGCGAGGGTCACGCCCTTCGAGTCGTCGACGACCTGAGCAAACAGGTGCCGCGAGGACCGGGTGACGATCAGGCGGGGCCGCTCGGCCGAGCCGGCCACCTTCTTGCGCAGTCGGAAGTGCCGACGGGCCTTGGCGACCCGGCGGGAGGCCGACACTCCGGCCGACCGCCGCGCCTGCTTGGCGATCGATGAGGCGCTCATCGGGACGGCTCCGCCAGGCGCGGGGCCCCGATGCAGGTGAATAGCAAGTGTGCGGTTCTCATTACTTCTTCCCGGCCTTTCCAGCCTTACGACGAATGACCTCACCCTGGTATCGCACGCCCTTGCCCTTGTACGGGTCAGGCTTGCGCAGCTTGCGGATGTTGGCGGCTACCTCGCCGACCTTCTGCTTGTCGATGCCCTCGACCGCGAAACGGGTGGGAGCCTCGACCCGGAACGTGATGCCCTCGGGCGCCGGGACGTTGACCGGGTGCGAGAACCCGAGCGCGAACTCGAGGTCACGGCCCTTGGCCACAACGCGGTAACCGGTGCCGACGATCTCGAGCGTCTTGGCGTAGCCGTCGGTCACGCCGGTCACCATGTTGGCGATCAGCGTGCGAGACAGGCCGTGCAGCGCCTTGGAGACGCGCTCGTCGTCGGGGCGCTGCACCGAGAGCGTGCCGTCGTCAGCACGTACCACCGTGATCGGCTCGGCCACGGTGTGGTTCAGCGTGCCCTTCGGACCCTTGACGGTGACGAGTTGGCCCTCGATCGATACGTCGACGCCGGACGGTACGGGTACTGGCAGTTTGCCGATTCGACTCATGTTGACGCCCCTCTACCAGACATAAGCGAGGACTTCCCCGCCTACTCCGCGCTTGGCAGCCTGCTTGTCGGTCAGCAGGCCCGTGGACGTCGAGATGATCGCGGTGCCCAGGCCACCGAGCACACGGGGCAGGCCCGTGGACTTGGCGTAGACCCGCAGGCCCGGCTTGGACACCCGGCGCACGCCCGCGATGCTGCGCTCGCGGTTCGGCCCGTACTTCAGGTCGACGGTGAGCACCCGGCCCGGCTGACCCTCAGGTGCATCGGCGACGGAGAACCCGGCGATGTAGCCCTGCTGCTTGAGGATCTCGGCGATGTGGCCCTTGAGCTTGGAGTGCGGCATCACCACCGCATCGTGGTAGGCCGAGTTCGCGTTGCGCAGACGCGTCAGCATGTCTGCGATCGGATCGGTCATGGTCATGAGCGGGCCTCCGGTGTGAACATCGCAGCGAGCCCCAGCGAGCGAGGAGCGGAGCGAAAGAGGTCTGCGGGGTGCTTGGTCATGTGCTTCTACTTCTTTCTCGCGACGGTTCCCGAGGGCCTGCCGCGAAGGTGGGTTGTTACCAGGAAGACTTGGTGACGCCGGGCAGCTCGCCGGCGTGCGCCATTTCACGCAGGCAGATCCGGCACAGGCCGAACTTCTTGTAGACCGCCTGCGAGCGGCCGCAGCGCTGGCAGCGCGTGTAGCCGCGCACCTTGAACTTCGGCTTGGCCGCCGCCTTGTTGACGAGTGCTGTCTTTGCCATGTTGCTCAGGCCTCTCTCGTGCTAGCACGGAACGGGAAGCCGAGCGCCGTGAGCAGCGCGCGTCCCTCGTCGTCTGTCTTGGCGGACGTGACGACCGTGATGTCCATGCCGCGCGGACGGTCGATCGAGTCGGGGTCGATCTCGTGGAAGACCGACTGCTCGGTCAGACCGAATGTGTAGTTGCCGTTGCCGTCGAACTGCTGGTCGGACAGGCCGCGGAAGTCACGGATGCGGGGCAGCGCGAGCGAGAGCAGCCGGTCGAGGAACTCCCACATCCTGTCGTTGCGCAGGGTGACCTTGGCGCCGATCGGCATGCCCTCGCGCAGCTTGAACTGGGCGATGGACTTGCGGGCCTTCTGCACCAGCGGCTTCTGGCCGGTGATCAGGGTGAGATCGCGGACCGCGCCGTCCATCAGCTTGCTGTCCTTGGCCGCCTGGCCGACACCCATGTTGACCACGATCTTCACCAGGCCGGGCACCTGCATCGGGTTGGTGTAGGAGCCCTGCTCACGCAGTGCCGGCACGATCTCTTCGCGGTAGCGGGCCTTCAGGCGCGGAACCGCAGTTTCGGTAGCGGTGGTCATGACAGGTCCTTCCCGGAACGGCGCGAAACGCGCACGTTCTTGCCGCTCTCGTCGTCGTGCCGGTAACCGACCCGGGTCGCCTTGCCCTCGCCGTCGATCACCATCACGTTGCTGGCGCTGATCGCGGCCTCGACATGCTCGATGCCGCCGGTCTTGGCGCCCCGTGCCGTGGTTGACAGCCGGGTGTGCTTGGTGACCCGGTTGATGCCCTCGACGATGACCTTGTTGCTCACCGGGTCAGCCGCGATGACCTTGCCCTTGATGCCGCGGTCCTTGCCTGCGATGACGACGACCTCGTCGCCTCTCTTGATCTTCATGAGCTACAGCACCTCGGGTGCGAGAGAAATGATCTTCATGAACTTCTTGTCACGCAACTCGCGGCCAACGGGACCGAAGATGCGGGTGCCGCGGGGTTCGCCGTCGGCCTTGATGAGCACAGCCGCGTTCTCGTCGAACCGGATGTAGCTGCCGTCGGGACGGCGCCGCTCCTTGACGGTACGGACGATGACCGCCTTGACGACGTCACCCTTCTTGACGCCTGCACCGGGCAACGCATCCTTGACCGTCGCGACGATGATGTCGCCGATCCCGGCGTAGCGCCGGCCCGAGCCGCCCATCACCCGGATGCACAAGATCTCCTTGGCACCGGTGTTGTCGGCGACCCGTAGTCGCGACTCCTGCTGAATCACTGAAAGCTCCCGTATCCGGTATTACTTGGCCCGCTCGAGGACCTCGACCACACGCCAGCGTTTCGTCGCTGACAGTGGACGGGTCTCCATGATGAGTACGCGGTCACCGACGCCGACCTGGTTGGTCTCGTCGTGAGCCTTGAGGCTGTTGGTGCGCCGCAGCACCTTGCCGTAGAGCGCGTGCTTGACGCGGTCCTCCACGGCGACGACAACGGTCTTGTCCATCTTGTCGCTGATGACGAGACCCTCACGGGTCTTGCGGAACGTTGCCCGCGTGATCGCGTCAGCTGCTGACGTGTTCTGCTCGGTCATGCCACACCTTCACTCGGGGCGACAGACAGACCGAGCTCACGCTCGCGCAGGATCGTGTAGATCCGCGCGATGTCGTGGCGAACGGTGCGCAGTCGCCGGTTGTTGTCCATCTGACCCGTGGCCATCTGGAAGCGCAGGTTGAACAGCTCTTCCTTCGCCTCACGCAGCCGCGTCGCAAGCTCGTCGTCGTGCAGTTCGCGCATCTCGTCAGTCGTGGTGCTCATCAGATCTCACCTGCTTCGCGCTGGACGATTCGGCACTTCATCGGCAGCTTGTGGATGGCCCGGGTCAGCGCCTCGCGGGCGATGACCTCGTTCGGGAAAGACAGCTCGAAGACCACGCGGCCCGGCTTGACGCTGGCGATCCACCACTCCGGCGAACCCTTACCGGACCCCATGCGGGTCTCGGCCGGCTTCTTGGTCAGCGGCCGGTCTGGGTAGATGTTGATCCAGACCTTGCCACCACGACGGATGTGCCGGTTGATCGCGATACGTGCCGACTCGATCTGCCGGTTCGTCACGTAGGCGCCCTCGAGCGCCTGGATCCCGTACTCGCCGAAGATCACACGGGTGCCGCCGGAGGCCTTGCCCGATCGACTCGGGTGGTGCTGCTTGCGGTGTTTGACCCGCCTGGGGATGAGCATGATTCAGCTCTCCGTGCTCTCGTCGGTGGTCGGCTCGGTGGCAGGCTCAGGAGTCGTCACGGCCGGCGGAGAGTCCGCGGCGATGTCGGCGTCGGCCTGCGCGTCGGTCGTGATCGCCCCGGTCTGCACAGCATCGGCCTCGGCGGCTGGTGCCTCGACCACAGCGTCGGCTTCGGCGGCTGGTGCCTCGAGCACAGCGTCGGCTGGTGCCTCGGCGGGTGGTGCCTCGGCGGCTGGTGCCTCGACCACAGCGCTCTCGGCGGCCGGCGTCATCGCTACCGCCTCGTCGGCGACGGCCGGTGCGTCAAGTACCGCAGCCTCGACGGCGGGTGCCTCGGTCGGAGTTTCGGGCGCGTCGACCCCTGCGTCAGCCGCGCGACCTGCGTCGGTGCTAACGCCCGTCGTGCCCTGCGAACCGGAACGGCGCGGACGAGCCGCACCGGCCGGACGCTCGCGACGTTGACGCAGTGCCTCGGCGGCAACCGCGGCCTCACGCTCAGCACGCGAACCGGTCGGTACCTCACCCTTGTAGATCCACACCTTCACGCCGATGCGGCCGAATGTCGTCTTGGCCTCGTAGAAGCCGTAGTCGATGTTGGCGCGCAGCGTGTGCAGCGGGACGCGTCCTTCTCGGTAGAACTCCGAACGCGACATCTCGGCGCCACCGAGGCGACCGGAGCACTGCACCCGGATGCCTTTGACGCCAGGACTTTTCAGGGTGGACTGCATGCTCTTGCGCATCGCGCGGCGGAAGCTCACCCGGTTGGACAGCTGCTCGGCCACGCCCTGGGCGACCAGCTGGGCGTCACCCTCGGGGTTCTTCACCTCGAGGATGTTGAGCTGCACCTGCTTCTTGGTCAGTGTCTCGAGCTCACCGCGGATGCGATCGGCCTCGGCACCGCGGCGGCCGATGACGATGCCCGGGCGCGCGGTGTGGATGTCGACGCGCACGCGATCACGGGTGCGCTCGATCTCGACCTTGGCGATACCAGCCCGCTCCATGCCCTTGGCCATGAGCCGGCGGATCGCGACGTCTTCCTTGACGTATTCGGCGTACTGCTTGTCGGCGAACCAGCGACTCTTCCAGTCGGTGGTGATGCCGAGGCGGAACCCGTTGGGGTTGACCTTCTGACCCATTAGCGAGTCCGTCCTTTCTTGCCGACCGGGATCTCGATGCTCTCGAGTTCGATCGTGATGTGGCTGGTGCGCTTACGGATGCGGTATGCCCGCCCCTGCGCTCGTGGCTGGAATCGCTTCAGTGTCGGACCCTCGTCGACGTAGGCCCGCGAGACGACGAGCGTCTCGGGGTCGAGCGAGAAGTTGTGCTCGGCATTGGCGATCGCGCTGGCCAGCACCTTGGCGACGGGCTCGCTGGCCGCCTGCGGTGCGAACTTCAACACCGACAGTGCCTG
>JALYVG010000064.1 GCA_030853345.1 Actinomycetota bacterium
GGCGCCGGGGCGGCCACCGAGACGCGGGCGATCTCCGGTGGCCTGTTGGTGCAGACCGCCGACCGGATCGACGCTCCCGGCGACGACGCCTCGACGTGGACACTGGCCGCGGGTGAGCCGGCTGACCAGACGACCACGGCCGACCTGGTCTTCGCCTGGCGGGCACTGCGGGCAGTGAAGTCCAACGCGATCCTGCTGGCCGCGGGCGGCGCGACCGTCGGTGTCGGCATGGGCCAGGTCAACCGAGTCGACTCCTGCCGCCTGGCCGTCGAGCGGGCCGGCGACCGGGCCGCCGGGGCAGTCGCCGCGTCGGACGCGTTCTTCCCGTTCGCCGACGGCCTGCAGGTGCTGCTCGATGCGGGCGTGCGGGCCGTCGTGCAGCCCGGCGGCTCGATCCGCGACGGGGACGTGATCGATGCAGCCAAGGCTGCGGGCGTGACGATGTACCTGACCGGCGCGCGGCACTTCGCGCACTGATGGACCCCGACGACACCGACTACGCCGACGCCGACCTTCGCGGCCAGCGCTGGGAGCGGCGCACCTACGAGGGCTGCGTGTTCACCGAAGCCGCCCTGGATGACCTGGTGACGGTGGGCTGCACGTTCACCAACTGCACCTTCGCGCACGCCGATCTGCCGCGCTCGCGCCACGAGCACTCGGCATTCATAGCCTGCAACTTCGAGCAGGCGTCTCTCACGGACGCGACGTTCGTCGGCTGCAAGCTCACCGGCTCGGTGTTCGACCACACCCGGCTGCGGGGACTGCGCATCGAGGGCGGGGACCTGTCCTCGGCCTCCCTTGGCGGAGCCAATCTGGCCGGGCTGGACCTGAGCGGCGTCCGCATGGCCGAGACCAACCTGGTCGAGGCGAATCTGCGCGGCGCGATCCTGGCCGGAGCCGACCTGCGCGGGGCCAGGTTCGGCCCGACGGACCTGCGGGACGCGGACCTGCGTGGCGCCAGGCTGGACGGCTTCGATCCGCGCCGGGTCGATCTGCGCGGGGCCCGCATCGACGTGGGCCAGGCCGTCGAGTTCGCCCGCGTCTTCGGCGTCGCGATCGGCTGATCACGGGCCGCCTTCCTGGCAGTAGCAGATCTCGCCCCGGCCCTGGTGTGTCGGGCCCCCCGCGACGGGCTGGCAGGATGGACGATCGTGACCGCGACGACCCTGGACGGCAAGGCCACCCTGGCGACGATCAAGTCTGAACTCGCGGTGCGCGTCACCGCCCTGGCCGGACAAGGCATCGTCCCCGGCCTCGGCACGCTGCTCGTCGGTGACGACCCCGGCAGCATGTGGTACGTCGCCGCCAAGCACAAGGACTGCGCCGACATCGGCATCGCAAGCATCCGGCGTGATCTGGCGGCCTCGGCGACCCAGCGCCAGGTCGAAGCTGCCGTGGACGAGCTCAACGCCGATCCTGCCTGCACCGGCTACCTCGTCCAGTTGCCGCTGCCCGACGGCCTGGACGACTACGCCGTGCTGGAACGCATCGATGCCGCGAAGGACTGCGACGGCCTGCACCCCATGAGCCTCGGCCGGCTCGTGCTCAACGAACGCGCTCCCATCCCGTGCACGCCCTACGGGATCGTCGAACTGCTGCGCCGCTACGACATCCCGATCGCCGGAGCCGACGTGGTCGTGGTCGGGCGTGGCATCACGGTGGGGCGGCCGCTGGGCTTGCTGCTGACCCGCCGTTCGGAAAACGCCACGGTGACGCTGTGCCACACCGGTACGCGTGATCTGGCCGGTCACGTGCGCCGGGCTGACATCGTGGTGGCGGCGGCGGGCACGTCCGGCCTGATCCGTGCCGACATGGTCAAGCCCGGCGCGGTCGTCCTCGACGTCGGTGTCAGCCGGGTCGACGGCAGGATCGCTGGTGACGTGGCCCCCGACGTGGCCGCAGTGGCCGGCTACATCTCGCCGAATCCGGGCGGGGTCGGCCCCATGACCCGCGCGATGCTGCTCACCAACGTCGTCGAGATGGCCGAACTGGCCGCCACGCGGGGCTGAGCATGCCGCTCGAGCTGCGCCGGCGGGGCCGGGCCCAGGCGCCGCTGTTGCTGGTGCTTGCGATCGTGCTCGGCGTCGTCGGCTACCTGGTCATCGCACCCGGCCATTGGCGTCGAGGGACCGCCCTGGTCGCCGGCGCCATGGTGCTGGCCGGCGTTCTGCGCCTGGTGCTGCCCAGACAGCACGCCGGACTGCTCGCAGCGCGGGGCAGGTGGTTGGACTCCTTCTGCTACCTCGCGCTCGGTGCCGCGATCCTCGTCATCGACATCCGACTGCGTAGCTGAGCGCGACGCCGACTAGCCTCGCGGACAGCTACAGCAGACGCCAGAACCAGAGGAGACAGTCATGTCCGAATCCGCTCGCCACGGCAAGGTCACCGTCGTCGGCGCCGGCTTCTACGGGTCGACGACCGCACAGCGACTGGCCGAGTACGACGTATTCGAGACCGTCGTGCTCACCGACATCGTCGAGGGCAAGCCCGAAGGCCTGGCTTTGGACCTGAACCAGTCGCGCCCGATCGAGGGCTTCGAGACGACTGTCGTCGGCGCGACCACCACCCCTGACGGCGGCGGTTACGAGCCGACCGCTGACTCCGACGTCGTCGTCATCACCGCCGGCCTGCCCCGCAAACCGGGGATGAGCCGCATGGACCTGCTCGACGTCAATGCCAAGATCGTGCGCGGAGTGGCCGAGAACATCGCGAAATACTCGCCGAACGCGGTCATCATCATCGTGTCGAACCCGCTGGACGAGATGACTGCATTGGCCCAGCGGGCCTCTCAGTTCCCAAATAAGCGTGTCTTCGGTCAGGCCGGCGTTCTGGACACCGCCCGATTCACCAACAACATCGCCACCAGCTTGGGCGTCCCGGTCGGCTCGGTGCAGACGCTCACGCTGGGCTCCCACGGTGACACGATGGTCCCCGTGCCGTCGGCGTGCTTCGTCGACGGCACCCCGCTCGCGGACGTGATGGACGCAGCCACGATCGAGGAACTCGTCACCCGCACCCGTAATGGCGGCGCCGAGGTGGTCGCCCTGCTCAAGACCGGCTCGGCGTATTACGCGCCCTCGGCGGCGGCCGCGCGGATGGCGCGGGCGGTCATCACCGACTCCGGCGAGATCATTCCGGTGTGCGCGTGGGTCGACGGCGAGTACGGCATCAGCGGGGTGTACCTCGGCGTCGAGGCCGAGGTCGGCGCCGGCGGCATCAAGCGGGTCATCGAACGCGACCTCACCGAGTCCGAGCTGGACGCCCTCAAGCAAGCCGCTGACGCGGTGCGCGCCAAGCAGGCCGACATCGCCGACCGCTAGGGGCGATCCGCCCGGGCTAGGGCAGGGCGGCGGAGCGGCGGCGCAGGTGGCTCAGCGCAACCCGGTCGCCGGGGTCGCCGCGCTCACCGAGACGCTGTGCGACGGCCGCCCGGTGCGCGTCGTCGACGTTGCCCCCGTATTTGAACTTGGCCCGCACCTCGCGCACGGCCAGGCGAAGGCCGCGGATGCCGGCCAACCGAGCACCGTGCTCGGCCGGGTCGGCAGCACCGCTGCCCGGCTCGGTCACGCCGAGCTGTACGCGCAGGATTTCAGCCTTGCCCGCCGCGTCGTCGACGACCTGCGCGGTCGCGATCAGCTGCACGGCCGCGTAATAGGTGGTCGGCACGCCCATCCGCGGGTCCTCGTTGCCGACGGCCTTCCACGCGGCCGGGATGTAGGCCCAGTCGCCGGCGACGCTGAGCACCACCGTCGAGTTCTCCTCCAGTGCCGCCCAGATCGGGTTGGGCCGGGCCAGGTGCAACAGCACCAGCTCGGCCGACGCAAGCGCGAACTGGGTCGGCACAACCACCGGCACCTCGCGCTCCCGTCCGGCCGCCACGAGGAGGCCGAAGGGACCCTGGCTCCGGACGAAGTCCATCCACTCGTCGTCGGATCCGCCCGCGTCCCAGGGATGGATCAGCATCAGTCGAATTCGCCGAGCACCGCCGAGCGCAGCACGTCCAGTCCGACGCTGCCCACGTCCAGAGCCGACCGGTGGAACGTCGCGAGGTCGAACGTGTCGCCCTGCTTGGCGCGGACGTCCTCGCGCAGCTGCAGCCAGAATCGCTCGCCGACCTTGTACGACGGAGCCTGCCCGGGCCAGCCCAGGTAACGGTCCAACTCGAAGCGGCGGAATCCCTCGGCCGTCGCGACATGAGCGGACAGGAAGTCCCACGCCTTGTCGTAGTTCCAGTCGCCCCCGCCGACCTCGGCCGGGGCCGGGAACTCGCAGTGGATGCCGATGTCGAGGACGACGCGAGCGGCGCGCAGCGATTGGGAATCGAGCATGCCCATGTAGTCGGCCGGGTCATCGAGGAAGCCGAGATCAGCCATCAGCCGCTCGGCATACAGCGCCCAGCCCTCGCCATGGCCACTGGTCCACGCCGCCAGCCGGCGCCAGCGGTTGAGCAGCTCGCGCCGGTACACCGTCTGGGCGATCTGCAGGTGGTGACCGGGCACACCCTCGTGATAGACGGTGGTCAGCTCACGCCAGGTCGAGAACTGCGTGACGCCCTTGGGCACCGACCACCACATCTGGCCCGGCCGGGTGACCAGGTCATCGCTCGGGCCGGTGTAGTAGATGCCGCCCTGTTGCGTCGGAGCGATCTTGCACTCCAGCCGGCGGATCGGCTCGGGAATGTCGAAGTGAGTATCGGCCAGCGCAGCTACGGCTTCGTCGGACTTGCCCTGCATCCATGCCTGCAGCGCGTCGGTGTCCGCGAGCGTGCGCGACCGGTCGTTGTCGAGATGGTCCATCGCCTCGCGTGCGGACGCGCCAGGCTTGATCCGCTCGGCGGTCTGGTCCATCAACTCGACGATGCGGGCGAGCTCCTCCTGACCCCATGCGTAGGTCTCGGCCAGGTCGATCTGCGCTCCGACGTTCGCCCGGGAGAACAACGCATAGCGCTCGCTGCCCACGGCGTCCTTGGTAGGCGCCTGCGCCATCAGTTCATCGCGTAGGACGGCGGAGAGCTCCTCGTAGGCGTGCGCCGCGGCGGCGGCGTTGCGCTCGAGGTCCGCGCGCAGCGACGGCGGCAGCTCACCTCCGTCGGCCGGGGCGGCCTCGCGGGCGAACGTGGCGAAGAACCCGCCCGGGCCGACGTTGTCCTCGCCCTGGGTGAGGCAGGCCTGCACCTGCCTGCGGGGGGCGACGTCCCCGCGCGCCGCGGCGAAGCGCAGCGACTCGATGTAGCCGGCCATCGTTTTCGGCACCGCGGCGAGCCTGGTGGATACCGTCGCCCAGTCATCGGCAGACGTCGTCGGAGTGAGGTCGAAGATGTCGCGGATGGTCTGGGCGGGCGAGGCGATGTTCTTCAGGTCCGACTCCTCGGCGCCCACGACGCGCAGCTCCTCCTCGACGGTCAGTGTCTCGCGCAGGGCGGCGACGGTCACCCGGTCGTTCGCGTCGGTGGGTTCTGCGGCGCCCAGGGCGGCCAGGGTGCGCCGGCGCAGGTCAGAGCGTGCTGCGAACCAGTCCGGGGACAGATCCGGCAGCTCGGCATCGTGCCCGGCGATGCCGAGGTAGGTGGCGATCATCGGGTCGTGCGCGGCCCATTCGTCGAGGTAGGTGTCGGCGACGCGATCCACGTCGGTGGCTATGCGGGTCTCGGTCATGCCTTGCACACTAGGACAGGCGCCGGGCCGGTCGGCGAGCGATTTCCGTCATGAGATATCTTGATGTCAAGAGACCGGGACGTTCTGGAGGTTGGAAACGCATGTCCAAGATCAAGGTGCAGGGCACCGTCGTCGAACTCGACGGCGACGAGATGACGCGGATCATCTGGCAGTTCATCAAGGACAAGCTGATCGTCCCCTACCTCGACGTCGACCTCGACTATTACGACCTGAGCATCGAGCACCGCGACGCGACCGACGACCAGGTGACCATCGACGCGGCCAACGCGATCAAGCGCCACGGCGTGGGCGTCAAGTGCGCCACGATCACCCCGGACGAGGCGCGCGTCGAGGAGTTCGGCCTGAAGAAGATGTGGAAGTCGCCCAATGGCACGATCCGCAACATTCTCGGCGGGGTGATCTTCCGCGAGCCGATCGTGATGAGCAATGTGCCGCGACTGGTCCCCGGATGGACCAAGCCGATCGTGATCGGCCGTCACGCGTTCGGTGACCAGTACCGAGCCACCGACTTCGTCGTGCCCAGTGCGGGCACCCTCACGATGACCTTCACGCCCGAGGACGGCGGCGAGCCCATGGAGTTCACCGTCTTCGACTTCCCCGGCGGCGGTGTCGCAGTCGGCATGTACAACCTGGACGCCTCGATCCGCGATTTCGCCCGGGCCTCGATGCGCTACGGCCTCGACCGGGGCTTGCCGGTCTACCTCTCGACGAAGAACACGATCCTCAAGGCCTATGACGGCCGGTTCAAGGACCTGTTCGCCGAGGTCTTCGAAGCCGAATTTGCCGCCGACTTCCAGGCTGCCGGCATCACCTACGAGCACCGCCTGATCGATGACATGGTCGCCGCGGCCATGAAGTGGGAGGGCGGTTATGTCTGGGCCTGCAAGAACTACGACGGGGACGTCCAGTCCGACACGGTCGCCCAGGGCTTCGGATCGCTGGGCCTGATGACCTCGGTGCTGATGACGCCTGACGGCAAGACCGTCGAGGCCGAGGCCGCCCACGGCACGGTGACCCGCCACTACCGCCAGCACCAGCAGGGCAAGCCCACCTCGACCAACCCGATCGCCTCGATCTTCGCGTGGACCCAGGGGCTGTCCTACCGCGGCAAGATGGACGGCACGCCCGAGGTCACCCGCTTCGCCGAGACGTTGGAGCGGGTGTGCGTCGAGACCGTCGAGGCGGGGCAGATGACGAAGGACCTGGCCCTGCTGATCAGCGCCGACGCGCCGTGGCTGACCACCGAGGCGTTCCTCGACGCCATCGACGCCAACCTGCAGAAGGCGATGAGCTGAGGATCGGGTGGGCAGTTGTGACCTGAGTCTCTATGACTTGGAGTTACAGGTAGCTAGGGTCCGGGTACCCGGCTGAGGACATCAGCCCAGGCGCACCTGCGGTCGAGGAGACTCATGCTGGCATTCGAGCGGCACGGTTCGGGCGAGCCGCTCGTCCTGGTCCACGGCATCACGCACCGCCGTCAGGTCTGGTACCCGGTCCTCGACCAGCTCGCGGCCCAGCGCGAGGTCATCCTGGTCGACCTGCCCGGCCACGGCCAGTCCTCGTCCTTCGCGCCCGAGGGACGCGGCGTGGCCGAGGCCCTGCGCGCGGAGTTCCGGCAGTTCCTGACCGACCAGGAACTGGACCGTCCGCACATCGCCGGCAACTCCCTCGGCGGCCGGGTCGCCCTCGAGGCAGGGGCGGCCGGGGACGCCCGCAGCGTCACCGCGCTGTCGCCGGCCGGGTTCTGGCGCACCAGCGCTTCGTTCGTCTACACCCGCGCGCTGTTCATGTCGGCGGCCAGCGTGAGCGAGCGGCTCGGTCCGCGCGCCGCCGCGCTGTCCCGCAGCCGCGCCGGGCGCAAGCTCATGTACGGCGCGTTCACCTCGCACCCGGATCGCATTTCATCCGATCACGCACTCGGTGACTTTCGGGCATTCGAATACTCCCGGCCGGCGCTGCGCCTGCTGCTCGACGCGGCCACCCCGTTCGACCAGCGCATAGGCCCCGAGGTCCCGGTGACGATCGCCTGGGCCGCGCGCGACTTGGTGCTCCCGCTGTGGCAGGCGGGCGTGGCCAGGGAACTGCTCCCGCACGCCGCACACATCACCTTGCGCGGCGTGGGACACGTCCCCATGTTCGACGACCCGGAACTCGTGGCGCAGGTCTTGCTGCGCGGGAGCGCCCCCCAGCCGCTGGTCCCCTCCGTGTCCGCCGCGACCTCCCCCGAAAGCACCGAGCCGGCCGTGTCCGCCCGCGGGTGAGACCGGCGGTGGCGTTGCCGGCCGCCAACTGTTCGTAGACTCACCGGAATGGCCAGCAAAACGCTGATCGAGATCGGCATCGTGCTGCTGCTGATCGTCGTCGAGGGCGTGTTCGTCGCCGCCGAGATCGCGCTCGTTTCGCTGCGCGAGGGACAGGTGCGGGCAATGGCCGAGGCCGGCCGGCGCGGCGCCGCGGTCGCCAGGCTGGTGAGCGACCCTAACCGGTTCCTGGCTGCCGCGCAGGTCGGCGTCACCTCCACGGCTCTGCTCTCCAGTGCGTTCGGCGCCGTCACACTGTCCGAGGAGGCCAAGACCGCCCTCGTCGAGCAGGGCTGGAGTGACGGGTGGGCCAGCGCCACCGGCGTCATCGGGGTCACCCTGATCATCTCGTTCGTCACCCTCGTGGTCGGCGAACTGGCCCCAAAGCGGTTGGGGCTGCAGCGGGCAGAGACTGCTGCGATGTTCTTCGCACCGCCGCTGAACCGCATCGCCGGGTTCTTCCGGCCCGTCATCTGGGCGCTTTCGGTGTCGACGAACGTCGTCGTCCGGATGCTCGGTGGCGACCCCGGGGCGGCGCGCGCGCCGATCAGCCAGAACGAACTGCGCGGCCTGGTCGCGGCACACGAGTCGCTGTCCTCAGACGAGCGGCGGCTGATCGACGACGTATTCGCCGCCGCCGAGCGGGCGATCAGCGAGATCATGGTCCCGCGCACCGAGGTCACCTTCCTCGAGGCCGGGATGACGATCAGCCGGGCCGCCAAGATCTGCGGCGACTCGACACATTCGCGTTACCCGGTCGTCGGCGACGGCCACGACGACGTCCTGGGCTTCGTGCACATCCGCGACCTCCTGGTGGCCGATGTGCGCGCCGACCGCGACCGCACGGTGGGCAGCGTGGCCCGCGAGGTGAAGGCGCTGCCGGGGTCCAAGCACGTGCTGTCGGCGCTGTCGGAGATGCGGCGCGAGGGGCATCACCTGGCCATCGTGGTCGATGAGTACGGCGGCACCGACGGCATCGTGACTCTCGAAGATCTCATCGAGGAGGTGATCGGTGACATTCGCGACGAGCACGACGCACCGGGTGGCGAGTCCCGTCAGCTCATCGGCGGCGCGGTGGAGGTCGACGGAAAGCTGAACCTGGACGAGATCGCCGAGATCTCCGGCCTGGAATTGCCCGAAGGCCCGTATGCGACGGTGGGCGGATACCTGATGGCCGAGCTGGGGCGCTTGCCGCAGACCGGAGACGAGGTGGAGCACGACGGATTCCGCCTGGCGATCACCGAGGTCGACGGCCGGCGCACTGCCCGGGTGCGCATCACGCCGCCGGAGCCCGACCGGGCCGACAGCGAGCCGACGCCGGATGTCAGAATTGGGACTCATGGCGCCGAATCCTGACGGAGAACCAGCCCGGCCGCGTGTGTTGTCGGGCATCCAGCCGACGTCGGGCTCCTATCACCTCGGCAACTACCTCGGTGCCGTCAAGCAATGGGTGGCCCTGCAGGACAGCTACGACACGTTCTACTGCGTCGTCGACCTGCACGCACTCACCCTGGACCTGCCCGCGCCCGAGGTGCTGCGAGAGCGCACCCGGGTGTCGGTCGCGCAGTTGCTGGCGGCCGGCCTGGACCCGCAGCGTTGCACTTTGTTCTTGCAGAGCCACGTCATCGAGCACACCGGGCTGTCGTGGGTGCTGGAGTGCATGACCGGGTACGGCGAGGCCGCCCGCATGACGCAGTTCAAGGACAAGGCCAGCCGCGGCGGCGCGGAACATCACTCGGTCGGGCTGCTCACCTATCCCGTGCTGCAGGCAGCGGACATCCTGATCTACCAGGCCGACGCGGTGCCGGTCGGAGAGGACCAGCGCCAGCATCTCGAGCTCACCCGCAATCTCGCGCAGCGGTTCAACTCCCGCTACGGTGTGACGTTCACCGTGCCTGATGCCCTTATCCCGAAAGGCACCGCGAAGATCCTTGACCTGCAGGATCCGTCTTCGAAGATGAGCAAGTCGCTCGGCGAGGCGGGCACGATCAATTTGCTGGACGATCCGTCCGCGGTGGCGAAGAAGATCAAGCGGGCGGTCACCGACACCGACACAGCTGTGCGCTTCGACCCCGAAGGCAAGCCCGGCGTGTCCAACCTGCTGACGATCCTGGCCGCCATGACCGAGCGGTCCGTGCCCGACGTCACGGCCGATTTCGACGGACAGGGCTACGGCGCGTTAAAGTCCGCCGTGGCCGATGCAACCGTGGCGTTCGTCGAACCGTTCGCCAAGCGCACCAATGATCTGCTCGCCGATCCTGCCGAACTCGACCGGATCCTGGCCGAGGGCGCAGAGCGGGCGCGTGCTGTCGCGGCGGTCACCGTCGCAGCCGCCTACGAGCGCGTGGGGTTCCTGCGCCCGAGTGCGGCCGGGCGCTGACTCCCATGCCAGAGACCGTGACGCTCGGCGTCGCCATCGCCATCCCGCAGCCGCACGCGACGGTGCTCACCAACTGGCGCCGTCGGCTCGGTGACCCTGCCGCGGACCTGATCTGGCCGCACGTCACGCTGCTGCCACCGACCCCTGTCCCCGTCGACGCAATGGACAAGATCGAGAAGCACCTGACCGACACCGCCGCGGCGGGCTACCCGTTCGTCATGCACCTCGCCGGCACCGGCACCTTCCGGCCGACGTCGCCCGTGGTATTCATCCAGATCGCCCGCGGCGTCTCGGACTGCGAGTTGCTGGAAGAGGCCATCCGCCAGGGCCCGCTCGAACGCGAGCTGGACTTCCCGTATCACCCGCACGTCACCGTGGCCCACGAGATCGAGGACGCCGCCCTGGACGCGGCCTACGACGGCCTGGGTGCCTTCGTCGCGCGGTTCTCCGTACAGCGCTTCGGCCTGTTCTCCCGCGACCCGGACGGGCATTGGCGATGGCGCACCGAGTTCGAGCTCGGAAGCGGCGCGGCGCCGAGTTGATCACCGGCTGCGGCGTCCTCGAACGGCTCGGGTCGTGACTGACAAGCCGCCCAACGCGTTCACCCGTGCGAAAGGCGCCGCGGCCGGCCGCTGGGTCACCCTGCGGGAACGCCGACCGGGAGTGCAGCACGTCGTGGACGCCTGGACCTTGCTGCAGCGCAACAACGGCAACCAGTACGCCGCGGCGATCACCTACTTCAGCTTCCTCGCCCTGTTCCCGCTGATCCTGCTCGCGGTGGCCATCACCGGATTCGTCCTGCACGCGCACCCAGCGGCGCAGCAGGACCTGTTCGACCACATCACGTCCACCGTGCCCGGCGACCTCGGCACTACGTTGAAGACCTCGATCAGAAAGGCGATCCAGGCGCGGACCAGCGTCGGGATCATCGGCCTGGTGGGAGTGCTGCTCACCGGACTCGGCTGGATCGGCAACCTGCGCGCGGCGATCGACGGGGTGTGGGACAAACGCCCCGCCCCCCGTAACTTCTTCATGGCCAAGTTGATGAATCTGCTCGTGCTGGCCGGGTTGGGTCTCGGGATCCTGCTCTCGCTCGGCCTGACCGTGGTCGGGACGTCGCTCACCGACCAGCTGCTGCGCGCCGTCAATCTCGATCACCTGGCCGGAGTGCACTATCTGGTCAAGATCCTCGGCATTGCGCTGGCAGTCGCGGGTGACGTGCTGATTTTCTGGTGGCTGCTCGTACGGCTGCCGGACATGCCGGTGTCGCGCAGGGTCGGGCTGCAGGGTGCCCTGCTGGCCGCGGTGGGCTTCGAGGTGCTCAAGATCGTCGGGACGTTCACCATCGCCAAGACGGCGCACAGCCCCACCGCGGGCCCGTTCGCCGGGCTGCTGGCCGTGCTGATCTGGATCCAGCTGGTGGCGCGGATCATGCTGTTCTGCGCCGCGTGGACGGCGACGTGCCGGGGCTGCGCGCTCGATCCGTCAGGGGACGGGGCCGTGGTTGCTGATCCTCGGCCGGGACAAAGTGACGCGGGCCTACCGCCGGTGGCGCCCACGGCGCAGCCGGTGGTGCTGGGGGCCCCCCGTCCCGCCGCCGGGGCGTTGATCGGCGCCGGCGCGGCCGGGGCGCTGGCCGGGGCCGCCGCCGTGGCGTGGGCGAACTCCAGGCGCCGCAACGATCAGAGCGCGGCGTCCCACAACAGCCGGTAGCCGGATGGGACGGTCCCCGGCGACGCGCGCGACGGTCGCCGGCACCGGGGTGTCTGCCGCGGGGGGACTGGCGATCACATGGTTCAGCGTGACATGGCGCATTGTGACGAACGAGGGGCGCCAACGTGGCGGATTCGCGCGGTTGCCGGGATCGGCCGGGCGTGTGAGTATTCGGTCTGCAGCCGAGCAGGCAACGATCCGATGACGATTCACGGTGTGCCTGCCCGGGTCTTGCGGGCTGGGCTGTGCTGGCTACGGTGTCCGTCAAGCCCGCTGATACCCGGACTCGTGCCGGAGATTGAAGGAATGATGACGTTGCGATCAAAACGAACTCGCATAGCCGTGGCTGGTCTGGCCGTACTCGCCCTGACGCTGAGTGGCTGCAGCAGCAGCAAGAAGAGCGGCGGGGCCGGCGGGGGCGGCGGTGGCGGCACCGGCAGCGCACCGGCGAAGAAGACGGTCAAGGTCGGTCTGGCCTACGACGTCGGCGGTCGCGGCGACAAGTCGTTCAACGACCTGGCGGCTGCCGGGCTGGAGAAGGCCAAGGCAGATCTCAACATCCAGACCAAAGAGCTTTCGGCGGTTCAGGGCGAGAGCGACCAGCAGAAGGCTGACCGGCTCACCTTGCTGGCCACCGCCGGCTACAACCCCATCGTCGCGATCGGCTTCGCCTACGCGGGTTCGCTGGCCAAGGTCGCCCCGAAGTTCCCGAACATCCACTTCGGCATCATCGATGACGACAGCAGCAAGGCACCCAACGTCGAGGGCCTGGTCTTCGCCGAGAACGAGAGCTCGTTCCTCGTCGGCGTGGCGGCCGCATTGGCCACCAAGAAGAAGAACGTCGGCTTCATCGGCGGTGTGCAGACGCCGCTGATCCAGAAGTTCCAGGCCGGCTACGCGGCCGGCGTGAAGGCCGTCGACCCCTCGATCAAGGTGCAGGTCGCCTACATCTCGCAGGCACCTGACTTCAGCGGCTTCAACGACCCGGCCAAGGGCAAGGTCATCGCCGAGGGTCTGTATGACAACGGTGCCGACGTCGTCTACCACGCCGCAGGCGGTTCGGGCAGCGGCCTGTTCCAGGCGGCGGCAGCGAAGAAGGCGCTGGCCATCGGGGTCGACTCCGACCAGTACCAGACGGCCACCGCCGACCAGAAGCCACTGATCCTGACCTCGGCGCTGAAGGGCGTCGACACCGCGGTCTCGAACTTCATCAAGGACGACGCCAATGGCCAGTTCAAGGCCGGCTCGGTCCGGTTCGACCTGAAGGCCGGCGGGGTGGGTTACGCCACGTCGAACTCGATCATCGACCCGTACAAGGCCAAGATCGAGGACTTCAAGGCCAAGATCATCGCGGGGACGATCAAGGTTCCGACCGCTCCGTAACACGCTGGAGCACAAGAGAATTGTTGCCCCAACAGGCCCACGGCCCGGGGGGCGCGGTATACCGTGCTCCCCGGGTCAGGTCATTCCCTGGCCCTGTCCGATTCCGACGCACCAGGAGCGTGCGCCATCGCCGTCGCAACGCACTCCGCCGAAACTGAGCTCCCGTCTGCCGTCGCGGTCGAACTGCACGGCATCACCAAGCGCTTTCCCGGTGTGGTCGCCAATCACGACATCGACATCGCGGTGCAGCGCGGCCACGTGCACGCCATTGTGGGCGAGAACGGCGCCGGCAAGTCCACGCTGATGAAGACCCTGTACGGCATGCAAAAGCCCGACGAGGGCACGATCACCATCAACGGCAAGCAGGTCAGCTTCTCCTCGCCGTCGGATGCCATCGCCGCGGGCATCGGTATGGTGCATCAGCACTTCATGCTCGCCGACAACCTGACCGTCCTGGAAAACATCGTGCTCGGCAGCGAGCCGACGCGGGGCGGCATCCTCGACGGCCGGGCGGCCCGCACGAAGATCCGCGAGATCTCAGACTCCTACGGCCTGGGCATCGAGCCGGATGTGCTGGTCGAGGAGCTCGGCGTCGGTGACCGGCAGCGGGTTGAGATCTGCAAGGTGCTCTTCCGCGGCGCGCGCATCCTGATCCTCGACGAGCCCACGGCTGTGCTCGTGCCGCAGGAGGTCGACGAGCTGTTCGGCAACCTCCGTGAGCTCAAGTCCGAAGGTCTCACGGTCCTGTTCATCTCGCACAAGCTCGACGAAGTTCTCTCGGTGGCCGACGAGATCACCGTCATCCGGCGCGGGACGACGGTGCAGACCGTCGACCCGAAGTCGGTCACCGCCCGTCAGCTCGCACAGCTGATGGTGGGCAGCGAGCTCCCGATACCGGAACTGCGTGAGTCCACCGTCACCGAGATACCCGAGCTGGTCATCGAGAACCTGACGGTTCGTTCGGCGGGCGGCCGGGCGGTGATCGACGACGTCAGCCTCACCATCCACCAGGGCGAGATCGTCGGCCTGGCCGGCGTCGAGGGCAACGGCCAGGCCGAGCTGGTCGAGGCGATCATGGGCATGCTGCCGATCGAGTCCGGCCGGATCACGATGGCCGGGGAGAACGTCGCCAACTGGCACACCCGTGAGCGCCGCGAGAAGGGCATCGGCTACATCCCCGAGGACCGGCAGCGGCACGGGCTGCTGCTCGAGGCGCCACTGTGGGAGAACCGCATCCTCGGCCACCAGACCGAACGGCCGAACGTCCGCGGCTTCTGGATCGACCGCGGCAGCGCGAAGAAGGACACCCGGCGCATCGTGGACGAGTTCGACGTGCGCACTCCGGGAATCACCGTGCCCGCGGCGTCGCTGTCCGGCGGCAATCAGCAGAAGTTGATCGTCGGCCGTGAGATGAGCGGCACGCCCAAGGTACTGATCGCCTCGCACCCGACCCGCGGCGTCGATGTCGGCGCGCAGGCCGCGATCTGGGAACACCTGCGCAACGCCCGGGCCGCCGGACTCGCGGTGTTGCTGATCTCCGCCGACCTGGACGAGCTGATCGGCATGTCCGACACGTTGAAGGTCATCCTGCGCGGCCGGCTGGTGAGTGAGGTCGATCCACGCCACGTGACGTCGGAGGAACTCGGCGCGGCCATGACCGGCGCCGGACCAGCCTCGGCGGGGGAGGCGACATGAGAGAACGCTTCAGCCGGCTGCTGCTCAACGTGTTTGCCGCCGTCATCGCGGCCGCGTTCGCCGCCGGCATCACCTCGATCATCCTGGCCGTGCGCGGCGACAGCCCCACGTTCGTCATCTCGCAGATGTGGACCTACGGCACGCAGGCCTCGAGCGAACTGACGATCCTGAACAGCGCAACCGTCTATTATCTGTCGGCCATCGCGGTGGCCATAGGCTTCCGGATGAACCTGTTCAACATCGGCGTCGACGGTCAGTACCGCCTCGCGGCGATGCTCGCAGCGGCGTTCGGCGGTGCGGTCAGCCTGCCCAACGGGGTGCGCCAGGTGGCGATCATCCTCGTGGCGATGCTGGTCGGCGCCACCTGGGCCGGTCTCGTCGCGCTGCTCAAGGTCACCCGCGGCGTCAGCGAGGTCATCTCGACGATCATGCTGAACTTCATCGCCACGGGCCTCATCGCCTACCTGATGCGGCCGAGCAACCTGGGCAGGCGCTCGAAGGTCGCCAACGACGTCACCACCACACCGATTCCCAAGTCCGGCCAGGTCGGCGGGCTGGATCTGATACCGAACTCCGGCGGCAAGGTCTACGGCCTGATCGTGCTGGCCATTGCCGTCGGCGTCGTGTTTCACGTCGTGGTCAACCGCACCAGGTTCGGCTTCGACCTGCGGGCCACCGGACAGTCCGCCTCGGCTGCCCAGGCCAGCGGCGTCAACGTCAAGAAGATGGTCGCCGCTACGTTGCTGCTGTCGGGCGCGACGGCCGGTCTGGTCGGGATGCCCGCGCTGTTGGGTGACTCGCACTCGTATTCGTCGATCACGTTCCAGACGGGTCTGGGCTTCACCGGCATCGCCATCGCCTTGCTGGGCCGCAACAATCCCGTTGGCATCGCCTTCGCCGCCATCCTGTGGGCGTTTCTCGACCAGTCCGCGCAGATCCTGGACCTGAACGGCATCCCGAAGGAGATCGTGCAGATCACGCAGGGTGTCGTCGTGCTGTCTGTCGTGATCGCCTACGAGCTCGTCCGGCGCTGGGCGCTGGCGCATCAACAACGAGTAGTGGGCAGCGCGCTGGCGCCGCCCAGCGGCCCCGCCGAACCCACTGAGCTATCCCGGCAGAAGGTGCCCACATGACCCCGGAAGCAGGGCTGTTCATTACCATGCGGGCCACGGTGATGGCTGTGGTGGTGTCGGCATGAGCATCCAGAATCCGTTGGTGCCCGAGGCAACCACGGCCGCGCCCGGCGACCTGGAGCGCTCCCGTAGCGCTCGCTTCGGCGCCGCCCAGTTCCTGTTGATCGCCGTCGGCGGGCTGGTCCTGCTCTCCTTTGTCCGCGCCGTCACCGGGGCCCATGACATCACCTCCGGGGGCACGATCGGAGGCACGATCGCTCTGGCCATCCCGATCGGCCTGGCCGGCCTCGGCGGCCTGTGGTCCGAGCGTTCCGGAGTCGTGAACATCGGCCTCGAGGGCATGATGATCATGGGCACGTTCTTCGGGGCGGACTTCGCGTACTTCTCGCACAGCCCCTGGATGGGCATCGTCGGCGGCATCCTCGGCGGTCTGATCGGCGGCCTGGTACACGCCGTCGCCACGATCACGTTCGGCGTCGACCAGATCGTGTCGGGTGTGGCCATCACCATTCTCGCCACCGGGCTGGCCCGCTATCTCGCTGGTGTGTTCTTCACCGGGCAGGGCGGCGGTGGCCCGACGCAGTCACCGGCCATCCCGCGATTCCATGCCCTGAAGGTCCCCGGTGTCGAATCCCCCTTGCTCAAGCTCGAACGTCATCACTGGTTCCTGATCTCCGACGTGGCCGGCGTCCTGCGGGGCCTGGCCACGACGCTGACACCGTTCACGATCCTGATGATTCTCATGTTCCCGCTGACGTGGTTCCTGCTGTGGCGCACGGCGTTCGGGCTGCGACTGCGCTCCTGCGGCGAGAATCCCGCGGCAGCCGAATCGCTCGGCGTCCCGGTGTACCGGATGAAGTACATCGCGGTCATGGTGTCCGGCGTGCTCGCCGGCCTGGGCGGTGCGTTTCTCGCTGACTTCGCCGGCATCTACCGCGAAGGGCAGACCGGCGGCCGCGGTTTCATCGGCCTGGCCGCGATGATCTTCGGCAACTGGCGTCCCGGCGGGCTGGCCGCGGGTGCCGGGTTGTTCGGCTACACCGACGCCGTCCAGTTGCGTCAGGGCGCGACGTCGGTGCACGCACTGCTCCTGCTCGTTGCGGTGCTGCTGCTGGCGATCGGCATCTACCTGTTGTGGCGGCGCCGCGCACTTGCCGCGGGCATCAGCGCGATCATCGCGGGCGGCGTGGTGTTCCTCTGGTACTCGCTCACCAACGACGTCCCGATCGAGTTCGTGCCGGCGACGCCCTACATCATCACCCTGCTTGTGCTCGCGGTTGCCTCTCAGCGGCTACGGATGCCGGCGGCTGACGGCATACCGTGGCACAAGGGCCAAGGCACGTGACGGTCGCTACCGACCTGCAACTCACCGCACCGGACGTCGTCGCCGACCCCTACCCTCACTTCGCTGCCGCCCGGGCGCTGGGTCCCGTGCAGTGGCATGACGGGCTGGGCATGTGGCTGACGTTCACGCACGAGGCCGCGAATACCGTGCTGCGCGCGCGCTCGCTGGGTCGGGTGTGGACGCCGCGCTGGCCCGAGATCCCGATGCCCGGCTTTGAGCTGATCCACGTCAACTCGTTGCTGGAGAACGAGCCGCCGGTGCATACCCGGCTGCGTCGCCTGATCGCGGGCGCGTTCGGGCGGGGGCACGTCGAGCGGCTACGGCCCCGGGTCGTCGCGATGGCTGAGCGGCTGGCCGACCGGGTCGCGGATTCAGGCTCGGGCGGTTCACCGGTCGACCTCATCGCGCAGTACGCCGAACCGTTGCCGGTACAGGTCATCGCCGAACTGTTGGGCGTGCCGGAGTCCGACTGGCACCTCCTGCGGCCGTGGTCGAACGCGATAGTGAAGATGTACGAGTACGCGGTCTCCGACGCGCAGCGCGACGCGGCGGAGCAGGCGTCCACCGAGTTCGTCGACTACCTGCGCGACCTGGTGGCCGTGCGACGGGAGGCTCCGGGTGACGACCTGATCTCGTCACTGATCGCCGAGACCGACCTCGAGGGGGCCCGGTTGACCGAGGACGAGCTGATCACGACCTGCACCCTGCTGCTCAACGCCGGTCACGAGGCCACGGTCAATGTCGTCGGCAACGGGGTCACCGCATTGCTCGGACACCCGGAGCAACTCGCGGCGGTGCGGGCCGACGATGCGCTCGTGCCGTCCGCCGTCGAGGAGTTGATCCGCTACGACTCGCCGCTGCAGCTGTTCGAACGCACCGCGTTGGCCGACACCACGGTGGGCGGCGTCGTCGTCGAACAGGGACACAAGGTCGCGGCGCTGCTCGGTGCCGCGAACCGCGACCCGACGGTGTTCAGCGAGCCGGAGCGCTTCGACCTGGCCCGTGGCGGCAATCCGCACCTGGGCTTCGGGGCCGGCATCCACTTCTGCGTGGGCGCCCCGCTGGCCCGTGTCGAACTGCAGACGTCGCTGCGCACCCTGCTGCGTCGCTTTCCTAGACTCAGCCTGCACGCGGCTCCCCAGCGCCGTCCCGAGTTCGTCATCCGCGGCGTGCTGTCGTTGCCCGTCACCATTTAGGAGCCACATGAACAACGCGGTGGATTGGCCGGCCCTGCGCCGGGCGGCGCTCGAGGCGATGGGCCGCGCGTACGCGCCGTACTCGCAGTTCCCGGTCGGTGCGGCTGCGTTGGTCGACGACGGGCGGATCGTCGTCGGTTGCAACGTCGAGAACGCCTCGTACGGGTTGGGGCTGTGCGCCGAGTGCGGTCTGGTGTCCTCCCTGCACGCAAGCGGCGGCGGGCACCTCGTCGCGTTCGCCTGCGTCGATTTCCGGGGCGACCTGCTGATGCCGTGCGGACGGTGCCGGCAACTGCTGTGGGAGCACGGCGGCCCGGACCTGCTCGTCGACACGGTCGAGGGCCCAAAGCCGATGATCGATGTGCTGCCACTGGCCTTCGGGCGCGAGGATCTCGGTGCGTGAGCCAGTTCGACGCAGTTGAGGTCATCCGCACCAAGCGTGACGGTTCGGCGCTGTCGGATGCGCAGATCGACTGGGTGATCGCGGCCTACACGCGCGGCGACGTGGCCGACGAGCAGATGGCTGCCCTGGCGATGGCGGTGCTGCTGCGCGGTTTGACGCCGGCCGAACTCACCCGGTGGACAGCGGCGATGATCGCGTCCGGGGAGCGGCTGGACCTGTCCCGCGTGACCCGCCCAACGACCGACAAGCATTCCACGGGTGGGGTCGGCGACAAGATCACCCTGCCGCTCGCCCCGCTGGTGGCCGCCTGCGGTGCGGCCGTCCCGCAACTGTCCGGCCGCGGGCTCGGGCACACCGGCGGGACCCTGGACAAGCTGGAGTCCATTGCCGGCTGGCGCGCGGCGGTCTCGAACGAGGACTTCGTGCGGCAGCTCAACGAGGTGGGCGCGGTGGTGTGTGCCGCGGGTGATCAGCTTGCGCCGGCCGACCGCAAGCTCTACGCATTGCGCGACGTCACCGGCACCGTCGAGTCGATCCCGCTCATCGCGTCGTCGATCATGAGCAAGAAGATCGCCGAAGGTTCGGCGTCGCTGGTGCTCGACGTCAAGGTCGGCACCGGAGCGTTCATGAAGGACCTGGCCTCGGCGCGCGAGCTGGCCACCACGATGGTTTCGCTGGGCACCGCGCACGGGGTGCGCACCGTCGCGCTGCTGACCGACATGTCGACGCCGCTCGGCCGCACCGCAGGCAACGCGCTCGAGGTGGCCGAGTCGGTCGAGGTGCTGGCCGGCGGCGGCCCGGCCGACGTCGTGGACCTGACGCTCGCGCTGGCCCGCGAGATGCTGGCCGGGGCAGGGCTGCCCGACGTCGACCCGGCCGAGGCGTTGCTCGACGGCCGCGCGATGGACGTCTGGCGGGCGATGATTGCGGCCCAGGGCGGCGACCCGGCCGCGCCGCTGCCGATGGCACGGGAGCGCCATGTTGTCTCGGCGCCCGCGTCCGGTGTGCTGACCCGGCTGGACGCGCTGGCGGTCGGGGTCGCCGCGTGGCGTCTTGGGGCCGGGCGGGCGCGCAAGGAGGACGCGGTGTCCGCCGGCGCGGGAGTCCTCATGCTGGCCAAGCCGGGCGAGTCCGTGCGCGAGGGGCAGCCGCTGCTCGAGTTGCGCGCCGACGACCCGGCACTGTTCGCCCGCGCGCTGGAAGCATTGGCCGGCGGGTACGACATCGGCGCCGGCACCGACTACACGTCCCCGCCGTTGATCATCGACCGCATCGGCTAGCACGACTCGACGCCAGTGGCGGGGCGGCTAGTCGCTGTGATTGAACTCCGCGATCGCCACTGCGGTCATGATGACGCCCAGGGCGGCCACCACGCCCGCGCAGACCAGCGAGGGCACCTGCCAACCAGCCCAGGTAACTCCGGGCGCCAGGTGTTCGCGCACCGCGGGTGTCACGTCCAGGTGTGCGAAGACGGCGCGCCGCATCGGGTCGACGGCGTAGGTCAGCGGGTCGATTCGGTTGAGGACAGCCAGCCAGGTGGGCAGGCCGGTGACCGGGAAGACCGCGCCGGACACGAAGAACAGCGGCATCATCAGCACCTGGGTGAGCGCCATGAACGACTGGATCTGCTTGATGCGGGCAGCCACCATGACCCCGAATGCGGTGAGCGTGTAGGCCAACACCGTCAGCATCACCAAGATCTCGAGCATGAGCGGCACCGAGTACGGGACGCCGACCAGGCCGGCCAGCGCGATCACCAGCACGCCCTGGAAGGTCGCGACCGTCGCCCCGCCCAGGCACTTGCCGATGACAATCGAGCTGCGCCGGATCGGCGCGACCAGCATCTCGCGCAGGAACCCGAACTCGCGGTCCCAGACGATCGACGCGGCCGAGAAGATGGCGGTGAACATCACCGCCATGGCCAGGATGCCCGGGTAGAGGAAGGTGCGGAAGTCCAAGCCTGCCGTGCCGGCCGAGGCGACCTCGGACAGCCCGCTGCCGAGCACGAACAGGAACAGCAGCGGCTGGACGAGCGAGGTGATCATCCGCAATCGGTCGCTGGCGAAACGGACCACCTCGCGTTCCCAGACAATCTTGATGGCGCGCAGCTCACCGGCCGCCGAGCGAGCCGGCACCCGCACCTGGACCACCGTCGAGACCGCCGTGGTCATCAGCGCCGGCCGAAGATGTGGGCGGTGTGCCGGCGGTGATCTGCCGCGCCGGCCTCGGCGTCGCGGATGGTCGTGCCGGTGTAGGACAGGAATACATCGTCGAGGGACGGGCGCGCGACGCTCACCGACCGGATCGCCATGGGGAACTCGGCGAACAGCTTCGGCACGAACTGTTCGCCCTGCCCGACGCGGAAAGTCACCGCCCCCTCGACCATCGCCGCGCGCAGCCCGAAGTGCTCCTCCAGGGCGAGCAGCGCCCGGGCGTCGTCGTCGGTATGGATCTGCACGCGGTCATCACCCACGCTCGCCTTGAGGGATTCGGGGGTGTCCAGCGCGATGATCCGGCCGTGGTCCATGATCGCGATCCGGTCGCAATATTCGGCCTCGTCCATGTAGTGCGTCGTCAGGAAGATGGTGATGTCCTCGGCTTTGCGCAGTTCGCCGATGTAGGCCCAGATCGAGGCGCGCGTCTGCGGGTCCAGGCCGATCGTGGGTTCGTCGAGGAACAGTACGCGCGGCGAGTGCAGCAGCCCGCGGGCGATCTCGAGCCGCCGTTTCATGCCGCCGGAGAACGTCGAGACCAGGCTCGCCCGCCGCTCGTAGAGCCCCACCATGTCGAGCACCTGCCGAATACGGTCCGGCACGGCATCGCGCGGGACCCCGTACAGTTCCGCGTGCAGGCGCAGGTTGCGCTGCGCCGTCATGTAGGTGTCGAGGGTGGTGTCCTGGAAGACGAGCCCGATGCTGCGGCGGACCTCGTCGCGCTCGAGCACCACGTCGTAGCCGGCCACCTGGGCGCTGCCCGCGGTTGGGGTGAGCAGCGTGCACAGCATGCTGATCGTGGTGGACTTGCCTGCGCCGTTCGGCCCCAGGAAGCCGAACACCTCGCCCGGCGCGATCGACAGGTCGATCCCCCGGACCGCGTCGATGTCGCCGAAGCGCTTGACGAGGCCGTGTGCGGCAACCGCTGGCTGCTGCATGCACCCCCCTCGCTGGCGCGTCGACGGCGTGGATGTCTGCTTCGGGCTGTTTCCGACCCCTATGGATACCACTTTCCCGGCACAGTGTCCGCTCGGCGTCTGCGCGGGGTGAATGGACGCCATCGCTAGCGTGGTGCGCATGCCTACCCCGATGGACGACACCGCCATCCGTCGCGCACCCAAGGTGCTGCTGCACGACCACCTCGACGGCGGCCTGCGGCCGGCCACGATCGTCGACCTGGCGGCCGAGATCGGGTACCTGGCCCTGCCATCGACCGACCCGGTCGAGCTGGCGGCGTGGTTCCGCGAGGCGGCCGATTCGGGTTCGCTGGAGCGGTACCTGGAGACGTTCGCGCACACCGTTGCGGTCATGCAGACGGCGGGCAATCTGACCCGCGTGGCTCGCGAGGCTGTCGAGGACCTGGCCGAGGACGGTGTGGTGTACGCCGAGATCCGCTGGGCTCCGGAGCAGCACACTGATGCCGGACTGACGCTGGCGCAGATCGTCGAGGCGGTGCTGGCCGGGTTCCGCGCCGGCGAGCAGGCCGCCGCCGAGAAGGGGCAGCGGATCAGGGTCGGCGCCATTGTCACCGCGATGCGTCACGCCGCCCGGTCGCGTGAGATCGCCGAGTTGGCCGTGGCCTTCCGCGACGACGGCGTGGTCGGCTTCGACATCGCCGGCGCCGAGGCGGGCTTTCCACCGACCCGGCACCTGGACGCGTTCGAGTACCTGCGCCGGGAGAACTTCCACTTCACGATCCACGCCGGCGAGGCGTTCGGGCTGCCGTCGATCTGGGAGGCGATCCAGTGGTGCGGCACGGACCGGCTCGGGCACGGGGTGCGCATCGTCGACGACATCACCGCGGGCGGCAAGCTGGGGCTGCTGGCCGCCTACGTGCGCGACAAGCGCATCCCGCTGGAGATGTGCCCGTCGTCGAACGTACAAACCGGTGCCGCGGATTCCATCGCGGAGCATCCGATCGGCATGCTGCGCAAGCTGTATTTCCGGGTCACCGTCAACACCGACAACCGGTTGATGAGCGGCACCTCGATGACGCGGGAGATGGCGCAGCTCACCGCGGCATTCGGCTACGGCTGGGCCGACCTGCAGTGGTTCACCGTCAACGCCATGAAGAGCGCGTTCATCCCGTTCGACGAGCGGCTGGAGATCATCAACACCCAGATCAAGCCGGCCTACGCCGCGTTGCTGGCCTGATCAGTGCAGCAGCCCCTGTTTCTGCTTGGCCCGCAGCACCGCCAGGGCGGCGGCGTCGACCTGCTTCCTGAAGGTGGGGTCGCTCGTGGCACGGGCCATCAGTGCCGCGACCATCGTCGGTGCCTGCGTGGCGTCGACGGTGAGCACGATGTCGCCGCCGGCCGCGATGAACTTGATCGCCCGGTCGCCGACTGAGGTCCCGCTCAGCTGCTTGGAGATGCCGACATCGTCGCTGATGATCACGCCGCGGAAGCCCAGGTCTCCGCGCAGCATGTCGGTGACGATGATCGGTGAGAAGGCGGCCGGCTGACTCGAGTCGATCCTGGTGTAGATCGCGGTGGAGATCATCACGAACTCGACGCCGGCGCGAATGGCATCGGCGAACGGGGCGAGATACGGGTCGTGCGGGGTGGTCACCGTGTCGAGCACTCCGGGAGCGAGGTCGGTGTTGCCCCGGACCCGCCCCAGACCGGGGAAGTGCTTGACCGTCGCGGCCACGCCCGCGGCCTGCAAGCCCTGCGCGACCGCATTGCCGTGACTGCTCACCGAGGCCGCGTCGTGCCCGTACTCGCGCTCCAGGTCGCCGACCGGCGGGTTGGCGCCGAACCCCGGCGGCACGATGTCGAGCACCGGGGCCAGGTTGACGTTGACGCCCGCCGCGTGGAGTTGCGCGCCCCACTGCTTGGCCTGTGCCCGCAGGGTCGCTGGCGCGAGCGTGCCCTGCTGGACGGCGCTGGGAATGGTCGTGAAGCCGGGCCCCAGCAGCCGCTGTACCTGGCCACCCTCCTGGTCGGTGGCGACGAACAGCCCGACGTGCGGTGACGCGCGCTGGTCGAGCAGGGTGACGATGGTCGAGGTCTGCTGCGGCGTGAGGAAACTGGTGTGGTCGAGGATGACGGAGCCGACGCGGTACTGGCCGACCGCGATGTTGGTGTCGTGGCTGGCCCCGGTGCTCGGGCAGTCGACCATGAGCAGTTGCCCCACTCGATCAGCCAGGCTCATTCCGGCCAGGATTTGCTCGGCGCGGCTCGGCGGAGGTGAGGGCGTCTTTGTCGGTCGTGCGCTCGACGTGCTCGACGGCGACGCGGCTGACTGCGGTGCGCTGATCGAGGAGGGTGCGCTTGGGCTTGACGGCGGTGCGGTGGTCTTCGTCGAGGAATGGGCAGAGCACGCGGTGGCAGCGAGCAGCACTGCCGTCAACGGCAGCCACCGACGTCGGCCCATCGGCCCATCCTCCCCGACGGGCTCAGAATGCGGCGGCTGCCTGGCCCAGGCCGGTGGGCAGATCGCCGAACATGCCCCGGATCAGTTCGGTCGAGCGCAACCGGTCGGCGGGTGAGTGCACGAGGGTGCTCAGCATCAGCTCGTCGGCCGCCGTCGCGTCCAGCAGGGTGGCCAGCGCCTCGCGGACCGCGGTCGGGCCGCCGATGGCCTGCCCTTCGCGGCGCTGCGCAGCGAACGCGCGTTCCTCCGGCGACCACGGGTGGGCAGCCGCCTGTTCCGGCGTGGGGAGCTGTCCGGGCCGGCCTTGGCGCAGCCGCAGGAACGACAGCGCGGCGGGCAGGGCGATGCGCTGGGCCGTTGCGTCGTCAGGCGCACACACGGCCTGGACGGTGACGATGGCATAGGGCTCATCGAGCGCGGCGGACGGGCGGAAGACGGTCCGGTAGCGCTCCAGCGCGGGCAGCGTGTGCGTGCCGCTGAAGTGGTGCGCGAAGGCGAACGGCAATCCCAACACCCCGGCCAGTTCGGCGCTGTACAGGCTCGAGCCGAGCAACCAGATCGGCGGCACCTGGGTAGCGTGCGGGACCGCACGAATCGCCCGATACGGGTGAGCGTCGGGGAACTCGCCGGCCAGGAAGCAGGCGAGTTCGCCGAGCTGCTGGGGGAAGTCGTCCGGGCCGAGCTGCTCGGCTGATCTGCGCAGCGCGGCGGCGGTCTGCCGATCGGTCCCGGGTGCGCGGCCCAGGCCCAGGTCGATGCGGCCGGGATGCAGTGCGGCCAGGGTGCCGAACTGCTCGGCGATGACGAGCGGGGCGTGGTTGGGCAGCATGACTCCGCCTGACCCGACCCGGATGGTCTTGGTGGCTGCCGCGACGGCGCCGATGAGCACCGCGGGCGCGGAGCTCGCGATCCCCGGCATGCTGTGATGCTCGGCCAACCAGAAGCGGGTGAAGCCTTGTTCGTCGGCGTGCTTGGCCAGCTCGACGGTGGCCCGCACCGCGTCCTGCGCCGTGGTGCCGTCGCCCACTGGGGCCAGATCAAGGAGGGACAAGGCGACGTTCGGCAGGTTGGTCATCATCTGGCGCAACGTCAGCCCGGAGGAGGCTGTTCCACCCAGTCGAAGGTCTTGGTGACGGCCTTCTTCCACTCGGCGTAGAGGCCGTCGCGCCGGGCCTCGTCCATGGCCGGCTGCCACCGCTTGCCCGCCGTCCAGTTCGCCCGGATCTCATCCGTCGAGCTCCAGAAGCCGACCGCCAGCCCCGCCGCGTACGCCGCGCCCAGAGCGGTGGTCTCGGCCAGGACCGGACGCACCACCGGCACGTCGAGGATGTCGGCCTGGAACTGCATGAGCAGCTCGTTGCCGACCATGCCGCCGTCGACTTTGAGCTCGGTCAACGCGACACCGGAGTCTGCGTTCATGGCCTCGACGACCTCGCGGGTCTGGAACGCGGTGGCCTCCAGCGCCGCCCGCGCGAGGTGCCCGCGGTTGACGAACCGGGTCAGCCCGACGAGCGCCCCGCGGGCGTCCGGGCGCCAGTACGGGGCGAACAGCCCGGAGAACGCGGGCACGAAGTACGCCCCGCCGTTGTCCTCTACCGTGCGGGCCAGCGTCTCGACCTGGGCAGCGTCGGTGATCAGGCCGAGGTTGTCGCGCAGCCACTGCACCAACGAGCCAGTGACCGCGATCGAGCCCTCGAGGGCGTACACCGGCGGCTCGGCGCCAAGCCGGTAGCAGACCGTGCTCAGCAGGCCGTGCTCGCTGAGCACCCGTTCGGTGCCGGTGTTCAACAGCAGGAAGTTGCCGGTGCCGTACGTGTTCTTGGCCTGGCCCGGCTGCAGGCAGGCCTGCCCGAACGTGGCCGCCTGCTGGTCGCCCAGGATTCCGGCGATCGGTACGCCGGCCAGCGGGCCCCTTTCCCGCACGTCGGCATAGACCTCGGAGGACGAGCGGATCTCGGGCAGCATGGCCAATGGAATGCCCATGTCGGCGGCGATGTCCGGCGCCCACGCCAGCGTGTCGAGGTCCATCAGCATGGTGCGCGAGGCGTTGGTGACGTCGGTGACGTGGACGCCGCCGTCCGCGCCGCCGCTGAGGTTCCACACCAGCCAGCTGTCGATCGTGCCGAAGGCCAGCTCGCCGCCCTCGGCGCGGTCATGGGCGCCGTCGACATGCTCCAGCAGCCAGCGCAGCTTCGGACCGGCGAAATAGGTCGCCAGCGGCAGCCCGACCCGCGCACGGTAGCGGTCGGCGCCGCCACCGAGTGCGCCGAGCTCGTCGCAGATGGCCTGGGTGCGGGTGTCCTGCCAGACGATTGCCGGTGCGATAGGCGTGCCGGTGGCGCGGTCCCACACGACCGCGGTCTCGCGCTGGTTGGTGACACCGACGGCTGCGACGTCCCCGGATCCCAGTTCGGCCCGTGCCACCGCGGCGGCGAGCACCCGCCGGGTGTTGGCCCAGATCTCGGCCGCGTCGTGTTCCACCCACCCGGCACGGGGCAGGTTCTGGCGATGCTCGACCTGCTCCAGGGCGACCACCTGGGCGTCGTGGTCGAAGAGCATGCAGCGCGTCGACGTGGTGCCTTGATCGATCGCCGCGACGACAGTAGCCATGGCGCGAGCCTGCCAGAGCGCCGGGGGCTCTGCGCTAGCGTGCCCTCGTGGAGCGGCCCAGCGTGCCAGACCCGCCCGGTCCGTCGATCCCGAAGGGCGGCGCCGCATCGCGTCTGGACGCGGCCTACCGCGAGGCAGCGTGGCAGCGCCTGGGCGAGGCCGAGTTCGACGTCGTGGTCATCGGCGGCGGGGTCACCGGCGCCGGTGCTGCGCTGGATGCGGCGACCCGCGGCCTGTCCGTCGCCCTCGTCGAGGCACGCGACTTCGCGGCGGGGACGTCGAGCCGCTCGTCCAAACTGTTCCACGGCGGGTTGCGCTACCTCGAGCAGCTGGAGTTCGGCCTCGTGCGCGAGGCGCTGCATGAGCGGGAGCTGATGACGACGCGGCTCGCGCCGCACCTGGTCAAGCCAGTCGCGTTCCTGTACCCGCTTTCGCACCGTGTGTGGGAACGGCCCTACGTCGCGGCCGGGCTGGCGCTCTACGACTCGATGGGCGGGCGCGGCGGCTCGATGCCGGGCCAGAAGCACCTCAGCCGGCGCGCCGCGCTGCGGGTCTTCCCGGGGCTGAAACGCGACGCGTTGGTCGGGGCCGTGCAGTATTCCGACGCGCAGGCCGACGATGCGCGGCACACCCTGACCGTCGCCCGGACGGCCGCGCGCTACGGGGCGCTGGTGCGTGCCTCCACGCGGGCCGTCGGCTTCGTGCGGGAGTCCGACCGGGTCGTTGGCGTTCGGCTCCGCGACGCCGAGGACGGCCGCGAGACGACGGTGCGCGCCGGCGTGGTGCTCAACTGCACCGGGGTGTGGACCGACGAGATCCAGGCCATGTCCGGCGGCCGCGGACGGTTCCGCGTGCGCGCGTCGAAGGGCGTGCACATCGTGGTGCCGAAGGAGAAGATCACCGGAGACGCCGGCCTGATTCTGCGAACCCCGTCATCGGTGCTGTTCGTCATCCCGTGGAAGAACCATTGGCTGATCGGTACGACGGATACGGACTGGAACCTCGACCTCGCCCACCCGGCGGCCACCAAGTCCGACATCGACTACCTGCTGGACTGCGTCAACGAGGTGCTCGTCGAACCGCTCACCCACGATGACATCGACGGTGTCTACGCCGGCCTGCGACCGCTGCTGGCCGGCGAGTCCGAGGAAAGTTCGGCGCTGTCGCGCGAGCACGCGGTCGCTGCCGTGGTACCGGGCCTGATCTCGATCGCCGGCGGCAAGTACACGACCTATCGGGTGATGGCGGCCGACGCGGTGGATGCCGGATCCGAGGACCTGCCCCGACGCGTCGCGCCGTCGTGCACCGATCGGGTGCCGCTGCTGGGGGCCGACGGGTATTTCGCCATGCGCAACCAGGTGGACGCCCTGGCCGCCGAGTACGGGCTGCACCCGCACCGGGTACGCAACGTCCTGGACCGCTATGGCTCGATGATCCGCGACGTGCTCGACCCCGGCTTGCTCGACCCCGCGCTGCTCGGGACCGTCCCCGACGCGCCCGAGTACCTGATGGCCGAGATCCGTTATGCGGTCACCCATGAGGGCGCGCTGCATCTGGAGGACGTGCTCACCCGGCGCACCCGCGTCTCGATCGAGTACCCGCACCGCGGCGTGGCGTGCGCGGCCGTGGTGGCCGACGTCATGGGCGACATACTTTTCTGGGACGCCGCCACCCGCGCCCGCGAGGTGGAGACCTATGGGGTCCGGGTGGCTGCCGAACGAGCCTCACAGGCCCGCTTCGACGACGAGGCGGCTGATGCGGTGCGTACGGCCGTGCCGCAGATCAGGTTGTTCCTGGATGACGCGAACGGTTAACAGTCAGTCCTGTAACTGCAGACAGGACTGGACCTCGGCGACCAGGTGGTTCCAGTCGTCCTTGTCGGTGTCCTTGTCGACGTCCTCGTCCAGGAGCGCGGTGTCGCCCTCGAGACCGCAGAAGTCGGCCAGCTCGCGCAGCAGTTGCGCGCCGCGCGCCGACGGTTTGCGCAGGTCATAGCTGGCGTCCAGGCCGGGCGTGAACACCTCGTCGTCCTCGACCTCGGCGAGCTCGGACCACCACTCGAGCTTGTGCAGCTCATGCTCCTCGGCGGTGCGGCAGTAGTGCGCCAGCCCGGCGACGTCGGTGAAAACGGCCACGGTGTCCTCGACGCCGAGGAAGACGACCTCGGTGTCGTCACCCTCCGCGTCCACGGTGACCTCGCCGCGAACCGTCAGATACCTCGCGTCGGACAGCACGATCTCGATGGGCTCGGCGCCGACTCGATCCCAGACCGTCTCGGCTTCGAGCGCGGGATCACTGAAGTCGCCCTGCCACGACAACCACGACTCCACGCGGGCGATGGCACGCTCCCACGAGTCGGCGATGGTGTCGCCGAGCTCGCTCCAGCGCTTGCGGCCTTCCTTGCCCTGGTAGCTGACGTCCTCGTCGACCAGTTCCTGGTAGGCGGGGGTGTCCTCGACCAGACGCCGGAGGGCGCCGTCGTCGCAGCAGTCGGCGATCTTGGCCACGATGTCGACGACGTTGGCCAGGCTCGAGACGTGCACCGGGTCAGGTTCGTCCGCGGCCCATTCATAGACCTGGTCGAGGTCGTAGGCGTCCTCACTGCTCGGCCGCAGTTGGTCGGGCGTGAGCTTGAGGACGTAACCCCAGCCGGGGTGGTCGGACAGATCGTTCTCCTCGCCCGACGCGATGAACACGGCCAGCTCACGCGCATTGGGGTAGAGCAAGATCTTGGCGCCGTCGCCGAGGAATCCCTGCCACTCCTCGCCCTCGTCGTCCTCCCACGGCGGCGCCCAGAGGGTCAGCCCGATGCGGCCGTTGACGGTGAGCGTGATCGGAATGATGGCGGCGTCCGCCGAGCTCGTCATGCCCGCGAACCTACCGGGCCACGTTCAGACCCCGATCGGGTGCCACACGGTCTTGGTCTCGGCGAACGCGCCCAGCCGGGCGATGCCCGGGTCGGCCGACCAGTCCGGCGTCGCGGGTGCGTACACCCGCTTGACGTTGTCGGCGGCCTTGATCTGCAAAGCTTTGCGATCCGCGGCGGCGACCCCGGTCAGATCGATGGCGTTGACGTCGCGGTGCCCGGCCAGCCACGGCGTCAGCTCCGCGGTGAAACCGGTGAGCAGGTTGACCACGCCGCCAGGCACATCGGACGTCGCCAGCACCTCGGCGAAGGACGCGGCGGGCAGCGGGCGCTGCTCGGAGGCGATCACGACGGCGGTGTTGCCGAGCGCCACGACGGGGGCCAGGACTGACACCAGCCCGAGCAGGCTGGAGTCCTGGGGGGCGACCACGCCCACGACGCCGGTTGGCTCGGGCAGCGAGAAGCTGAAGTACGAGCCCGCTACCGGGTTTGTGCCGCCGACGACCTGCGCGTACTTGTCCGACCACCCGGCGTAGTACACCCACCGGTCGATGGCGGCGTCGACCTGCGCCAGCGCGGCCGCGGGCGATCCGCCTTCGCAATCGGCGACCTCGGCCGCGAACTGCTCGCGGCGGCCGTCGAGCATTTCAGCCACCCGGTAGAGCACCTGGCCGCGGTTGTAGGCCGTCGCACCCGACCAGGCCGGGAACGCCTTGCGCGCGGCGACGACTGCGTCGCGCAGGTCCTTGCGCGAGCCCTGGGCCGCGTTCGCGAGCAGGTCACCGGATTCCGACAGCACCGGGTAGGACCGCCCGGACTCCGAGCGTGGGAAGGCGCCGCCGATGTAGAGCTTGTAGGTCTTGCGCACCCGCAACCGGTCCTCGGCTGCGGCGGCCCGGCCAGACTTGGACTTAGTGGTCAAGGTAGGCCTCCAGCCCGTGCCGGCCGCCCTCACGGCCGAACCCGGATTCCTTGTAGCCCCCGAACGGCGCGCTGGGGTCGAATCGGTTGAACGTGTTTGCCCATACGACGCCGGCCCGCAGCCGGGAGGCCATCGACAGGATGCGTGAGCCCTTCTCGGTCCAGACGCCGGCGGACAGGCCATAGGGCGTGTTGTTGGCCTTCTCGACCGCCTCGTCGGGTGTGCGGAACGTCAGCACCGAGAGCACCGGACCGAAGATCTCCTCCCGGGCGATGCGGTGGGCCGGGGAGACTCCGGTGAAGACGGTGGGCGCGAACCAGAACCCGCGCTCAGGCAGCTCGCACGGGGGCGACCAGCGGGTGGCGCCCTCGTCGACGCCGGAGTCGGTGAGTTCGCGAATCCGGGCCAGCTGGGCCGCGGAGTTGATCGCGCCGACGTCGGTGTTCTTGTCCAGCGGGTCGCCGACCCGCAAGGTCACCAGGCGGCGCTGCAGCGAGGCGATGAGCTCCTCGGCCACCGACTCCTGCACGAGCAGCCGCGACCCGGCGCAGCAGACCTGACCCTGGTTGAAGAAGATCCCGTTGACGATCCCTTCGACTGCCTGATCGATCGGAGCGTCCTCGAACACGATGTTCGCGGCCTTGCCGCCGAGTTCCAGAGACAGCCGTTTCGGCGTACCGGCCAGCGTGCGCTGGATGATCTTGCCGACGTCGGTGGAACCCGTGAACGCGATCTTGTCCACGTCGTCGTGCTCGACGAGCGCCTGCCCGATGGCCGGCCCGCCGGCCAGGATGTTGACCACACCCGGCGGCAGGTCGGCCTCGGCGACGATCTCGGCGAGCACCAGCGCGCTCAGTGGTGTCGTCTCGGCTGGCTTGAGGATGACAGTGTTGCCGCACGCGAGCGCCGGCGCGATCTTCCACGCCGCCATCAGCAGCGGGAAGTTCCACGGGATGATCTGCCCAGCCACGCCGATCGGGCGCGGGTCCGAACCGAAGCCGCCGTAACCAAGCTTGTCGGCCCACCCCGCGTAGTAGAAGAAGTGCGCAGCCGCCACTGGGACGTCGACGTCGCGGGACTCGCGGATCGGCTTGCCGTTGTCGAGGGATTCGAGGACGGCCAACTCGCGGCCGCGTTCCTGGATGGCCCGCGCGATGCGGAACAGGTACTTGCCGCGCTCCTTGCCGGGCATCCGTGACCACGGCCCGTCGAAGGCGCGGCGCGCGGCGGCGACGGCGTCGACGACGTCGGCCGGACCCGCTTCGGTGACCTCGGCCAGCGGCTGCTCGTCGGCGGGGTTGATCGTCTTCACGGCCTCGCCCGAGCCGTCGCGGAACTGGCCGTCGACGAAGATCTGGTAACTCGGCTTGAGCCGGGCGATATCGCGTGACTCGGGCGCGGGCGCGTACTCGAACACGGGCTTGGCCATCAGTCCACCGTCACATAGTCGGGGCCGTCGTAGCTGCCGGTTGCCAGCTTGTGACGCTGCAGCAGCAAGTCGTTGAGCAGGCTGGACGCACCCAGGCGGAACAGGTCAGGGTCGAGCCACTGCTCGCCGGCCACCTCGTTCACCATCACCAGGTAGCGGACCGCTTCCTTCGACGTGCGGATGCCGCCGGCCAGCTTGACGCCGCGCAGCATTCCGGTCAGCGCGTAGTAGTCGCGCACCGCCTCGAGCATCACCAGGGCCACCGGAGGGGTGGCCGCGGGAGTCACCTTGCCCGTCGACGTCTTGATGAAGTCCCCGCCGGCCAGCAGAGCCAGCCACGAGGCGCGGCGGGCGTTGTCGAGCGTGGCCAGTTCCCCGGTCTCGAGGATGACTTTGAGGTGCGCAGAGCCGCAGGCCGCCTTCGTGGCCACGATCTCGTCGAAAACCTGCTGGTAATGCCCGGCCAGGAAGGCGCCGCGGTCGATGACCATGTCGATCTCGGTGGCTCCTGCGGCGACGGCGTCGCGGACGTCGTGCAGTTTCGTGTCGAGCGAGGCACGCCCGGACGGGAATGCGGTGGCCACGCTGGCCACGCCGACCGACGTGCCGCGCAGTGCTGTGACGGCGGTGGCGACCAGGTCGGAGTACACGCAGACGGCGGCGACCGACGGCACGGAGGGATCGGAGGAATCGGGACGCGCGGCCTTGGCGCACAGCGAGCGCACCTTGCCGGGGGTGTCGGCGCCCTCGAGTGTGGTCAGGTCGATCATGGTGATGGCGGTATCGATGGCCCATGCCTTGGCGGTGGTCTTGATGCTGCGCGTCGCGAGCCCGGCGGCCCTGCCTTCGGCCCCGACCTGGTCGACCCCAGGGAGCCCGTGGAGGAAGCGGCGCAACGAAAGGCCATCGCGCGTCACATCGCTCAGATCGGTTCGGTCCACCACGGTCACCGGCCCAGTCTAGGAGCGATGTGTCCCTGACGGGCCGTCGCGGGCAGCGTCGCCTGCTCAGCGCCGGTCCAATAGGGTTCGCTCTCGTGGACACCGTCGTCGTCGAGCATCCCATCGTCCAAGCCAGACTGACTGTCATGCGCGACGAGCGCAGCAACAACGCCGAGTTCCGGGCCGCGCTGCGCGAACTGGCCACGCTGCTGGTCTACGAGGCCACCCGCTCGCTGCGGACCGCGGCTATCCCGATCACTACGCCGGTGGCGCCGACATCGGGGATCGCGATCGCCAACGCGCCGCTGCTGGTGCCGGTACTGCGCGCCGGGCTGGGTATGGCCGAGGCGGCGTTCAACCTGCTGCCCGAGTCGCAGATGGGATTCGTGGGGCTGGCCCGCGACGAGCGTACGCACGAGCCGACGCCCTACATGGCCTCGCTGCCCGAGTCCCTGGCCAACCGGTCGGTGATCGTCCTCGATCCGATGCTCGCCACGGGCGGATCGTTGCTGCACTGCCTGCAACTGCTGTCCGAGCGCGGCGCCGACGACCTCACCGTGGTCTGCGCGCTGGCCGCGCCCGAGGGGCTGGCCCGGATCGAGCAGAGCGGACTGCCCGTCCGCGTCTACACCGCCAGCATCGACGAGCGGCTCAACGAGAACGCCTACATCGTGCCCGGCCTGGGCGACGCCGGTGATCGCCAGTTCGGACCGCGCTAACCGGCAGCTACTCGGGAGTGACGTATTTGCAGCTCCAGTGACGCCATACCCGCCGTCCGGTGCCCTGATCGGCCAGCTCCGCGAGCGCAATCCGTCCCTGACAGAGCTCTGATCAGATCGTTATCGGCGACACGCCGTCGGTCGGCAACAAACCGCTCGGCCAACGCGTCTGACGGTCATGGGGGTGCGTGCTGTCTCGGGTGCGGCCGCGGTTGCCACGGTCGTGCTCGCCGGCTGCACCAGCCCGAGCCGCCCCGCCCCGGCCGGCCCGAAGCCCACGTCTGCCTTGCTCGCCACCGTCGTCACCAAGTTCACGCCGTACTCCTCCTCGGGTGCGCTCACTGCGTCGGTTGCCCTACGCACCACCGGCCGGTGCTGGACGGGTTCGATCGTCGTCCCGGTGGCCGGCGCCTACCGCTGCATCGTCGGCAACGACATCGCCGATCCCTGCTTCGCGCCGCCGCACCCGAGCACGCCGGCCACAGTCGCCTGCCTGACCGACCCGTGGTCCGGCGTGCAGGTGGTGACTCTGACCGAGCCGCTTCCGGTCACCCGCCCGATCGGCGATGCGGCCCGACCGTGGGCGGTGCAACTGGCCGATGGCGCGCGCTGCGTGGCCTCGTCTGGCACCGTGCAAGTCGTTGACGACGTGCCACTCACCCTGCTCTGCCCGGGCGAGACGGGCGCCGGTGGCCTGGACACCCGCAGCCCCACTTGGCACGTGCGCTACGGCCCCAAGTCTGGCCCGCTGACCTCAGTCGACGTGGTCCGGGCCTGGCGTGGCTGAGGCGACGCGCCGCCGCCCGCGTGCGTCCCGATAAAGTCCTCCCTGCGCGCGGCCAACCTCGGGGGACAGTCGCGCGACTACCAATCGTGACATCGTTGTTGACCGACACCCGCGGAAGGGACGTGCACCGGCAGATGGCCGAGGTAACGGCTGCTGCCGGTGGGGTCGACGTCGCCTCGCTCTACCAGACGCACTGGCGCCCGCTGGTCCGCTTGGCGGTGCTGCTCGTCGATGACGTGTCCAGTGCCGAGGACGTGGTGCAGGACGCGTTCATCTCGCTGCACCGCAATGTGGCCGCACTGCGCAATCCCGACGCGGCACTCGGTTACGTGCGGACCTCGGTCGTCAACCTGTCCCGCTCTGTGTTGCGCCGTCGCCAGGTGGCCCGCAAGCACCTGAAGGTCGCCGAGCCCGAAGGGACCTCCGGCGCAGATCACGACGTCCTGCTGCGCGACGAGCATCGCGCCACGCTGGCGGCGGTGCACGCCCTGCCGCAGCGCCAACAAGAGGTCCTCATCCTGCGTTACTGGTCGGGCCTGTCCGAGCACGAGATCGCCCGCACGCTCGGGATCTCGGCCGGCTCGGTCAAGTCGGCGGCCAGTCGAGGCAGAGCTGCGCTGGAGCGCGTATTGGAAGGTCAGTTATGAACGACGACGAGTTCGAGCGCCGGGTCTCCGATGCGTTCTGGGCCAAAGCACGCGCGGAGATCGATGACACCCGGCTGCCTCCACCGCTGGCCGCCCGCGCCACGCACGCTTCGCACACCAGCCACCGGGCCACGGCGCCGCGCAGCCGGCTGGCGCGGTTCGCGCCGGTCGCCGCGGCTGCGGCCGTCCTCGCGCTCGTGGCCGGCCTGTTCGTCTTCCGTGACTCGATCCGCGACGTGCGCACCGAAGGCCAGCCGGTGCAGCCCGGCAGCGCGCACGCCTCGAAACCTGGTGCGTCGTCCTCGACCGATGGTGCACCGCCCAAGTCGGCCACGACGACCGCCCCGGCAGCGGCACCCGTCCACGTGCGGCTGAAGTTCAGCGACGGCAGCCAGTTCGGGGTCGGCATCCCGATCATCGCGTACTTCTCGAAGAAGCTCTCCGACGGCAAGGCGTTCTCGGCGGCCACCCATGTCACGGTCGACGGCCAACCGGCGCAGGGTGCCTGGTACTTCGAGTCGTCCGCGTCCGAGAAGGGCTATCCGTTGGAGGCACACTTCCGGCTGCAGGAGTACTGGCCGGCCCACGCCGAGATCAAGATGGACCTGCCGGTACAGGGGCTCTCGGCCGGCAAGGGGCTCGCGTTCGACAACAGCCTCACGCTGGCCTTCACCACCGGCGCGGCGAACATCGCCACCGTCGACGACGCCACGCACTCCCTCTCGCTCACCACCGACGGCAAGCCGGTCGGGAGCTTCCCCGTGTCACTCGGCGCGACGAACACCCCGACGGCTAACGGCACCAAGGTCATCATGGAGAAGGGCGCGAGCATCTGCATGTCCGGACCTGGCTACCACGAGTGCGGGGTCAAGTGGACCCAGCGGCTGACCTATGGCGGTGAATACCTGCATGCGGCGCCGTGGAACACCGCCAACCTCGGCCGCGCCGATTCCTCCAACGGCTGCACCAACCTCAGCATCACCGACGCCAAGAAGCTCTACGACCAGTTGAACATCGGCGACGTGGTGCTGTATCCGAACGCGAACGGGCCGAAGATGACGCTCGGAGCGGGCTACGGCGACTGGAACGTGCCGTGGCCGCAGTGGCTCTCCGGCGGGGCGGTCCCGACCCGTTAGATCCCTAGTGCGGCCGTGATCTCGCTGTGCAGCAAGGCCAAGCTACGCGCAGCGGTGTCCGCCGACCCGTCAGGCACCACGACCTCGAGATAGACCTTCAGCTTGGGCTCGGTGCCCGACGGGCGTACCACGACCCGGCCACCGGACCACGCCAGCCGCACCACGTCGGCATCGGGCAGCAGATCGGTGACCGTGACCGCCTGGCCGAGCAGCGTCGCGGGCGGGCCGGCGCGCAGCCGAGCCATCGTGTCGGTGATCACGCTGAGGTCCTCGACCCGGACGGAGGCCTGGTCGGTGGCGTAGCGGCCGTACTCGCCCGCGAGTTCGTCGAGGCGCGCAAGCAACGACGAGTTCTGCGCCTTGAGGCCGGCCACCAGTTCGGCCATCAGCAGTGCTGCGCTGATGCCGTCCTTGTCGCGAACCAGGCCGGGTGCGACCGCGTAGCCCAGCGCCTCCTCGTAACCGAAGACCAGATCCGGCGCCGCGCGCGAGATCCACTTGAAGCCGGTGAGCGTCTCGGCGTAGCCCACGCCGTTGCGCCCGGCCATCGCGCGCAGCATGGTCGAGGAGACGATGGTGGTGGCGTAGGTGCCGCGCAATCCCTTTTGCATCAAGGCATCGGCGAGCAGCACGCCCACCTCGTCACCGCGCAACATCCGCCAAGCACCGTCGGGTAGCGGCACCGCGACAGCGCACCGGTCGGCGTCGGGGTCGTTGGCGATGATGACGTCGGCCCGCTCGGTGCGAGCCAGTGCGTAGGCCAGGTCGAGGGCTCCGGGCTCCTCGGGGTTCGGGAACGCGACGGTAGGGAAATCGGCGTCGGGCTGTTCCTGCTGTGGCACGGCGATCAGCGGGGCGAAGCCGGCGGCGGCGAAGACCTTGCGGACGACTTCGGTGCCGACCCCGTGCATCGCGGTGTGCACGATGCGGACGTCGCGGGGACCGGGTTGGAGCAGGGCGCCGACTGCGGTGACGTAGGCGTCGATCAGCGATTCGGCCAGCACGGAAACACCTTGGGGGGCAAGGGGAATCGCTCGGGCTGAGCCGACGGCACGAATGGCCGCCTCGATCTCGGTGTCCGTGGGCGGCACGATCTGGGCACCGTCGCCGGCGTACACCTTGTAGCCGTTGTCCTCGGGCGGATTGTGCGACGCGGTGACCATCACACCGACTGCCGCGCCGAGATGCTGCACCGCGAACGCGACCAGCGGCGTGGGCAGCAGCCGCGGCAGCAGCCGGGCGTCGAAGCCGGCCGCGGCAAAGATGGCGGCGGAGTCCAGGGCGAAATCGTGCGAGCCGTGCCGCCCGTCATAACCGACGACTACCCGCGCACCGGCGTGTCCCTGCGCGTGCAGCCAGGCCGCGACACCGGCCGCCGCGCGCCGCACCACTGTGCGGTTCATGCCGTTGGGCCCGGCCCGCAACGGGCCACGCAGCCCGGCCGTGCCGAACGTCAACGGCCCGCTGAACCGCTCGGCCAACTCCACGGCATCGTCGCTGTCGAGCAGTGCCTGCAGTTCTGTGGCGGCGTCCGGGTCGACATCGTCGTCGATCCACGCCTGCACCCGAGCGCGCAGTTCGGCAGAGGTCATGAGCGGGCCGCCACTTCGTCGATGCCGAACCCGGGTGATGTGTAGCCGCCGCCGACGAAGGCGTCGGAGGGGTAGGGGCGCCCGGCGGGCACGGAGTCGGCGTAGTCCTCGGCGTCATCGCGCGGCTGGTAGCCCAACGCGTAGCCCTCGTCCAGCGACCAGGTCCGCCGGGTGTTGGCCGAGATCCCCCAGACGAGCGCGTAACCGAGCCGGGCCGAACGCAGGCAGGCGTCTACCAGCCGCCCGCAGTCGTCGGGCGAGAGCCAGTTCGAAAGCGCCCAGCGATCCGGTGGCGTGGCTGCGAACGTGCCGATGCGCAGGCAGGCCACCTGCAGGCCGTAGCGGTCGGCGTAGTAGCGCCCGAGTGCCTCGCCGAACACCTTGCTCACCCCGTAGAGGGTGTCCGGGCGGGCCGGGGTGTCTGCGGGCAGGTTCGGCTCAGCCGCCAGCGTGAATCCGGCGGCGTGGATGGAGGACGCGTAGATGATCCGGGGCACCCGGTTGCGGCGGGCCGCCTCGAAGACTCCGATGGTTCCGTCGATGTTGGCCTCGCGCAGCACCGGCCACGGCACCTCGGTGGGTACGCCGGCCAGGTGCACGACCGCGCTCGCTCCGTCCATCGCCGCGTCGAGGTCGGCGGGTACCGTGATGTCGCCGAGGAGGCCACCGTCGATCGGCACCCGGTCGAACAGCCGCACCGTCCAGCCATAGGCGGGCAGCCGGGCGGCCACGGCCGAGCCGATCGTCCCTGCTGCCCCGGTGATGACGACGGTCACAGCCGCGGGATGACCTGTGCGAGCAGCCGGCCCATCCGCACTGCGGCGGCCTGGCCGGCGGCGAGTACCTCATGGTGGTCCAGTGCGTCGCCCAGCCCCGCGGCGAGGTTGGTGACCAGCGACAGGCCGAGCACGTCGCAGCCCTCGGCGCGGGCGGCGATGGCCTCCAGCACGGTCGACATCCCGACCAGGTCGGCACCGAGGAGGCCAGCCATCCGCACCTCGGCCGGCGTCTCGTACTGCGGCCCGGGGAACATCGCGTACACCCCCTCGGCGATCGACGGGTCGATCTCGCGCACTAGCGCCCGCAGCCGGGCCGGGTAGAGGTCGGAGAGGTCCACGAAGCGCGGGCCAACCAACGGCGTGCGCCAGGTCAGGTTGATGTGGTCGCTGATCAGCACCGGGTCGCCGACGGCCAGCCCGGGACGCAGGCCGCCGCAGGCGTTGGTCAGCACGATGGTGGAGCAGCCGGCTGCGGCAGCCACCCGGACGCCATGCACGACCGGTTGCACGCCGCGGCCCTCGTACAGGTGGGTACGGCCCATGAAGGCCAGCACGGTGCGCTCGCCGACCCGTAACGAGCGGATCCGCCCAGCGTGACCGGCCACCGCGGGCGGCAGGAAGCCCGGCAGCTCGGTGACTGCCACCTCGGCCACCGTCGTGCCGAGATCGTCGATGGCCGGCACCCAGCCCGAGCCGAGCACGATTGCCACATCGTGGCGCTCGACGCCGGTCTGCTGTGCCAGCGAGTGGGCCGCGGCCTGTGCGGCAACAGTTGGATCGTCGAAAATGTCGCTTCCGGTCACGTCGGCCGAGCCTAGAGGGTCAGCGCCTGGACGGGTCAGGCGCTGCGCAGCTGATGCCGTCGCCTACGTACCGCGGGTGCCAGCCCCGCGCTAGCCGACGTCGGCGGTGTGTTGGCAGGCCATGCACAGGGCCGCCTGGGGCAGCACTTCGAGGCGCTCGATCGGCAACGGCTGGAGGCAGCGTAGGCAGTTGCCGTATGTTCCGTCGTCCATGCGGCGCAGCGCCTGCATGATCTCGCGCAGGGCCGCCCGTGCCCCGTCGACCAGCGCCTCGTTGATCTCGCGGTCGATGGGGCTACGCCCGGGAAGCAGCCCGGCGCGGCGCAGCTGGTCGAGCTGGTCGCAGCGGAAGCTGCGGTGGGCCTCGAGCAGGTCGCGCAGCAGGACTACCTGGCGCTCGGCCAGCGCCGGGGTGTCGCGGGCGGTCGGCATCGTCGAAGAACTCATGGCTGAATCTCCTCGTGGTGGGCGGACGGATGCTCAGGAGCAACCGTGCACCGGGGACCCACGCATTCGCGGTGCATAGGCTGTGCACGAGGGAGCGATCGTGGCTGACCTAGCTGTGGCCGCTCCGGACGCCGCACCGGGCGAGGGCGTGGCGTGGCTGCGCGCCGCGTGATGCTCCGGGCGTAGCCGACGCTGTCCGCACCTTCCATAACTGCCCAACGGCGTGGCGGCCGGTGCCGTTCCGCGCTCTGCGCGGCCCGCCAATTACGGTGCGACCTATGGATCACGAGGCATTGCGCGGAGTCGCCGCGACGTACGCGGCCACGATCATCGAGACCATCGGCCGGGAGTACCCCAACGACCTGCGCCACCAGATGAGCGGGCCGGATGACCGGCCGACCCCGCGCGAGGTCCATCCGGCCTTCTACGGCTGCTACGACTGGCACTCCGCGGTCGAGATGCACTGGGCGCTGATCTGGCTGGTGCGTCTGGTTCCCGAGCAGGAGCCGGTGGCCCAGGCACGCGGCGTGCTTGCCGCGCACCTGAGCGCCGACGCACTGGGACGCGAGGCCGAATACCTGCGCGCACGTCCCAGCTTCGGGCGGCCTTACGGGTGGGGCTGGCTGCTCACCCTCGCCGACGAGTTGGCGACCTGGGGCGACTCCCAGGCTCGCGAGTGGTCGGCCAATGTGGCACCGCTGGCCGAGGTCATCGCGCGTGGCTTCGAGCAGTGGCTGCCCCGGTGCGTCTACCCGGTCCGCACCGGCATGCACGCCAACAGCGCCTTCGCACTGTCCCGGGCCTTGCCCTTCGCTCGGGCCCGGGCGGTGCGCGGCGACACCGCCCTGCTCGCCGCGATCGGCCGCACGGCGCGCCGCTGGTTCGCTGACGACACCGACTACCCCGCCGCCTGGGAGCCCAGCGGTGCCGACTTCCTGTCCGCCGCGCTCGCCGAGGCCGTCCTGATGAGCCAAGTGCAGACGCAGGACGAATTCCTCGCCTGGTTCGAACGGTTCCTGCCCGGGTTGGGCGAGGACGTGCCGGCCGGGCTGGCCACGCCGGCCTTTGTGCTCGACCCCAGCGACGGGCAGGGCGCCCACCTGCACGGGCTCAACCTGTACCGGGCCCACGCCTGGACGGTGCTCGTCGAGCAGCTGCCGCCCGAGGATCCACGGGTGCCCGCCTGGCGGGCCTGCGCCGATCGGCATGCGGCCGCCGCCTTGCCGGAGGTGTCGGGTAGCGACTACATGATCGAGCACTGGCTGGCTGCCTACGCCGTCCTGCTCCTCGGGTAGCGGCGGGAGACATCGGCCACCTCGACGGGCCTGCCAGCGCCGTCCCGCCCTACGATTCGCCCATGTCCGCCCCGCCGGAGCACCTCGCGCTCGCCGCTGAGTTCCCGGCTGCCACGCGCGAGACATGGCGGGCGATGGTGACCGCCGTGCTGGCCCGATCGGGGGTGGCCGAGGACCCGGAAGTCGCGCTCGCCTCGCGAACCTACGACGGCATCAGCATCAAGCCGCTGTACACCGCTGACGACGGCCCCCCGCTAGCCGCCGTCGGGTTGCCGGGGGTGGCCCCGTTCGTCCGCGGCCGCACCGCCGAGCTCGGTGCCGGGTGGGACGTGCGCCAGCGCCACGCCGACCCCGATGCGGGCCGCACCAATGCGGCGGTGCTGGCCGACCTGACCAACGGCGTCATCTCCCTGTGGCTGGTGCTCGGCCAGGGCGGCATCGCGATCACCGATCTGCCGGCGGCCCTCGACGGCGTCCACCTCGACCTGGCGCCGGTCGTGCTGGACGCCGGTGCCGACACTCCTGCGGCGCTCGAGGCACTGCTCGCGGTGGCCGCGGAGCGCGGTGTCGCCCGGGCTGAGCTGTTCGGGTCGTTGGGTGCGGACCCGATCGGACTGCGGGCGCGCACCGGAGCCGCCGCCGACATGGCCGGGTTCGACGAGGTGTCCGAGCGGGCTCGCAGCTGGCCGAACCTGCAGGTGGCCACCGTCGACGGGACCGTCTACCACGACGCGGGCGGCAGCGATTCCGACGAGTTGGCCATCGCCGCGGCAGTTGGCGTGCTCTATCTGCGCGCGCTCACCGATGCCGGCCGGACCGTGGACCAGGCCCTGTCCGCGCTGGAATTCCGCTTCGCGGTCACCGCCGACCAGTTCCTGTCCATCGCCAAGCTGCGTGCGGCGCGGCGCATCTGGGACCGGATCGCCGCGCTGTCCGGTGCGGGCGCGGACCGTCGCGGGCAGCGCCAGCATGCGGTGACCTCGGCGGCGATGATGACCGCGCGCGACCCGTGGGTGAACCTGCTCCGCACGACGATCGGCTGCTTCGCCGCCGCCGTCGGTGGGGCGCAGGCGATCACCGTCGCGCCGTTCGACGCCGCGATCGGGTTGCCCGACGAGCTGGCCGGGCGCATCGCCCGCAACACGCAATCGGTGCTGCACGACGAGTCGAGCCTGGCGCGGGTGACCGACGCGGCCGGCGGCTCCTGGTACGTCGAGTCGCTCACCGACCAGCTCGCCCAGGCCGCGTGGCGCAAGTTCACCGCGATCGAACGGGCCGGCGGGGCATTGGCGGCCCTGGACGACGGCACGATCGACGGACTGCTCGCCGCTGCGCGCGAGGAACGCGCCGAGGACATCGCCCACCGCCGCGCGCCCATCACCGGCGTCAGCGAGTACGCGTTCGTGGCCGAGGAGCCGGTCGTGCGTCGGCCGGCTCCCGCTGCGCCGAGCGGCGGCCCGCTGGCGCCACGGCGTTACGCGCAGGAGTTCGAGGCGCTGCGCGACCGTGCCGATGCCGCCGACGTGCCTCCGGTGGTCTTGCTCGCCGCGCTGGGCCCAGTCGCTGCCCACCGCGCGCGAATCGGCTTCGCGATCAACCTGTTCCAGGCCGGCGGCATCGAATCGCTCGTCGCCACCGGCGAGCTCGCCGACATCGCCGCGGCACTGCGGGGCAGCGGCTCGAAGGTGGCCTGCCTGTGCTCGGCGAACCGGCTCTACGCCGAACTCGCAGCCCCGGCCGCCGAGGCACTGCGGGCCGCGGGTGCCACTCACGTCTGGCTGGCCGGCCCGCCCGGCGAGGTGCCCGGTGTCGACGGCTACCTGTTCACCGGCGTCGACGCGCTCGCGGTCCTGGGCACGACGCTGGACAAGCTGGGGGTGCCGCGATGATCCCCGACTTCGGCGCGGCGACTCTCGGCCCCGCCTTGGCCCCGGAGCAGGGCGACTCTCCGACAAAACCCCTGCTGGAGGGCCAAGCCTGGGCCACGCCGGAGGGCCAAACCTGGGTGACGCCGGAGGGCATCGAGGTCGCACCGCTCTACACCGCGGCCGACCTCGACGGCCTGGACTTCCTCGACACCTACCCGGGTGCCCCGCCGTACCTGCGCGGGCCGTACCCGACCATGTACGTCAACCAGCCGTGGACCATTCGCCAGTACGCCGGGTTCTCCACCGCGGGGGACTCCAACGCGTTCTACCGCCGCAACCTGGCCATGGGCCAGAAGGGGCTGTCGATCGCCTTCGATCTGCCCACTCATCGCGGCTACGACAGCGACAACCCGCGCGTCATCGGCGACGTGGGCATGGCCGGCGTGGCAATCGACTCGATCTATGACATGCGCGAACTGTTCGACGGCATCCCGCTGGACAAGATGAGCGTCTCGATGACCATGAACGGCGCGGTGTTGCCCGTGCTCGCGTTGTACGTCGTCGCGGCCGAGGAGCAGGGGGTCAAGCCCGAGCAGCTCACCGGCACGATCCAGAACGACATCCTCAAGGAATTCATGGTCCGCAACACCTACATCTATCCGCCCACACCGTCGATGCGGATCATCAGCGACATCTTTGCCTTCACCTCGCAGCGGATGCCGCGCTACAACTCGATCTCGATCTCCGGCTACCACATCCAGGAGGCCGGGGCGACGGCCGACCTCGAGTTGGCCTACACGCTGGCCGACGGCGTGGAGTACATCCGGGCCGGGCGCGCGGCCGGTCTGGACATCGACGCGTTCGCGCCGCGGTTGTCGTTCTTCTGGGCCATCGGGATGAATTTCTTCATGGAGGTGGCCAAGCTGCGCGCGGCCCGGCTGTTGTGGGCCAAGCTGGTGAAGCAGTTCGATCCGAGCAACGACAAGTCCCTGTCGCTGCGCACCCACTGCCAGACCTCGGGCTGGTCGCTGACCGCGCAGGACGTGTTCAACAATGTCATCCGCACCTGCGTCGAGGCCATGGCGGCGACCCAAGGACACACCCAGTCCCTGCACACCAATGCGCTGGACGAAGCGCTGGCGCTGCCGACCGACTTCTCTGCGCGCATCGCCCGCAACACCCAGCTGGTCCTGCAGCAGGAGTCCGGCACGACGCGGGTCATCGACCCCTGGGGAGGCTCGGCCTACGTCGAGAAGTTGACCTACGACCTGGCCCGGCGGGCATGGGGCCACATCCAGGAGGTCGAGCGGGCCGGCGGCATGGCCCAGGCCATCGACGCCGGGCTGCCCAAGCTGCGCATCGAGGAAGCCGCCGCGCGGACCCAGGCGCGCATCGACTCCGGCCGCCAGCCGGTCATCGGCGTCAACAAGTACCGGCCGGCGCAGGAGGACGTGCTCGACATCCGTCGGGTCGACAACACGGCGGTGCGCGCAGAGCAGGCCGAGAAGCTGCGCCGGTTGCGGGCCGAGCGCGACCAGCCCGCGACCGACGCCGCGCTGGCCGCGCTGACCAGGGCGGCCGGGGCCACGGAGCAGAACCTGCTGGAGCTGGCCATCGACGCCGCGCGCGCGCAGGCAACCGTCGGCGAGATCTCCGACGCGTTGGAGCAGGTCTATGGACGCCATGCCGCGACGATCCGCACCATCTCCGGCGTCTACCGGGAGGAAGCTGGGCAGGTGAGCGCGATCGAGGAGACCCGTGCGGCCACCGCTGAGTTCGAGCAGGCGCAGGGCCGGCGGCCGCGGATCCTGGTGGCGAAAGTGGGCCAGGACGGGCACGACCGCGGCCAGAAGGTGATCGCTACTGCGTTCGCCGACCTCGGCTTCGATGTCGACGTGGGCGCGCTGTTCCAGACTCCGGCCGAGGTGGCTCGCCAGGCAGTCGAGGCCGACGTGCACATCGTCGGCGTGAACTCACTCGCGGCGGGGCACCTCACCCTGGTGCCCGCGCTGCGCGACGAACTGGCCGCACAGGGCCGTCCCGACATCCTGATCGTCGTGGGCGGGGTCATCCCGGCCCAGGACTTCGATGAACTACGCGCCGCCGGGGCGGCGGCGATCTTCCCGCCCGGCACGGTGATCGCCACCTCCGCCCAGGACCTGCTCCGCGTCCTCAACGAGCACCTCTCCCGACTTTGACCCCGGGATCGCCGCAAATGAGCGCCGATGACGACGATGGCGGGGTCAAGGCCGGGGATGTGCTGGCTGGGGACCGGGCTGCGATAGCCCGGGCGATCACCCTGGTGGAGTCGCGCCGCGCCGATCACCGCGAGCAGGCGCAACGGCTGCTGGTCGAGCTGCTGCCGCACGCCGGCGACGCGCAGCGCGTCGGTATCACCGGCGTCCCCGGCGTGGGCAAGTCGACGTTCATCGACACGCTCGGCATGAACCTCATCGCTGGGGGACATCGCGTCGCTGTGCTGGCCGTCGACCCGTCCTCGAGCCGCAGCGGCGGCAGCATCCTCGGCGACAAGACCCGGATGATCCGGCTGGCCGCCCAGCCGAACGCGTTCGTGCGGGCGTCCCCGAGCGCCGGCACGCTGGGCGGGGTGGCCAAGGCCACCCGCGAAACGATGATCGTGATGGAGGCGGCCGGCTTCGACATCGTGCTGGTCGAGACGGTCGGGGTGGGGCAGTCGGAGTACGTGGTGGCCGACATGGTCGACACGTTCCTGTTCCTGACGCTGGCGCGCACCGGCGACCAGCTACAGGGCATGAAGCGCGGGATCCTCGAGCTGGCCGACGTGATCGGGGTGAACAAGTCCGACGGCGAGCACGCGGCGGAGTCCGAGCACGCGGCCCGTGAGCTGTCCGGAGCGCTGCGCTTCCTGCGCAGCGGCTCGGACGAGTGGCAGACGCCTGTGGTGACGTGCAGTGGTCGGGACAACCTGAACATGGACCGCGTCTGGAAGCACGTCGCACGGCACCGGGACCGGCTGATCGAGCGCGGTGAGCTGGACGTCAAACGGCGCGGCCAGCTCGTCGAGTGGACGCGCGCGATGGTGCGCGACCGGCTGCTCGACCGGCTGGGCGCACCGCAGGTGCGTGCCGTCGTGCAGGCGGCCGAGGCCGCGGTGCTGGCGGGCGAGATCACGGCCGAGCAGGCCGCGACCCGGATCCTGGCCGCCGCGGATTCCTACCAAGCTCGGGGACGCCTCAGCACGACGTGACGCCTCAGCACGACGTGCGCCTGCTCGGGCGGAGCCGACGCCTCAGTTCCGAGCGCGCCGCCCGATGAAACCGTCGCGCCAGGACTACGGCCGGTTGCCATGCCCCAGCACGGGGCCGAGGCCGTACTCCGGGTCGCGGGAGTCCGCCGTCCCACCGAAGAGAGCGGCGATACCGGGGCCGATGAGGACCAGAAGGAGCAGCATGAGCATCATGGCAGTAAGTCTGCGCCCACCGAGATCAGGACGCGAGCGACTTAAAGTCGACGTACGTTGAGTTACTGCCAGACGTCTGGCAGGCTGGCGTGATGCCGATCCACACCGTCGCCATCGTCGCCGTCCCGGGGGTCCAACCATTCGAACTCGGCGTGGCCTGGGAAGGCTTCGGGCTCGACCGGCGCGACGACGGCGTCCCGTCCTATGACTGCTCGGTGGTGTCGATGACCAGGACGGTGCCCACAGCCGGGGGCTATTCGATCAACACCGAACACCGGCTCGGGCACGCCCGCACCGCCGACCTCGTCATCATCCCGGCCAACGTCGACCGGACGGTCTGCCCGGACCCGATCCTCGAGCTGGTCCGCGACACCGTCGCCCGGGGGGCCGCAGTAATGAGCGTGTGTTCCGGAGCGTTCGTGCTCGGTGCGGCCGGCCTGCTCGACGGACGCGACTGCACCACGCACTGGCGCTACGCGGCCGAGCTGGCCGAGATGTACCCAGCGGCGCGGGTCAATCCCGACGTGCTGTTCGTGTGCGACGGGCAGGTGATGACCTCGGCCGGCACTGCGGCCGGCCTGGACCTGTGCCTGCACATCATCCGCGCCGACCACGGCGAGGAGATCGCCCGCAAGGTGGCCCGCCGGATGGTGATGCCGCCTCACCGCGACGGCGGCCAGGCGCAGTACGTCGACGCACCGATCCGAGTGCGGCCGGCCGACACGCTGGCCCCGTTGCTCGACGAACTGGCCGACGAGTTGAGCGTCGAGCACACCATCGAGTCCCTCGCCGCGCGTTGTGCGATGAGCCCGCGCACCTTCGCCCGCCGGTTCCGAGCAGAAACCGGGACGACACCGCATCTCTGGCTGACCCACCAGCGCGTACTGCAGGCGCGGCGGATGCTCGAAGCAGGTGAGGACGGAATCGACACGGTGGCCGCGCGGTGCGGATTCGGTTCGGCGGCGATGCTGCGCCATCACTTCGCCCGGATCGTCGGAGTGTCACCTGCCGCGTACCGGCGGGCGTTCCGACACCGGGAGTCGGTGGCTTAGTGTCTCTGGATCAGCGGGACTGGACGAAGGCGCCCGCGCTCGAGGGTGAGCGGCTGGTGCTCGAGCCGCTGCGCGTTGGCCATGCCGATGAGATGGCCGCAGTGCTCGACGACCCGGCCCTGCACAGGTTCATCGGGGGGGAGCCGGCCACGCCGGTGCAACTGCGTACCCGCTACGCCTCGCAGGTAGCCGGCCGGTCGGCGGACGGCACCGAGCGATGGCTGAACTGGGTGGCCCGCACCGCGGCCAGCGGCACAGCACTCGGCTACGTGCAAGCGACTGTCACCGAGCAGGACGCCCAGCTCCGGGCCGACGTCGCCTGGGTCATCGCGGTGCCGCACCAGGGCCACAGCTATGCACGGGAGGCGTCGACGCTGATGGTGGATTGGCTGCGCGAACAGGGCGTAGCGGTGATCACCGCGCATGTGCACCCGGACCACGACGCCTCGATGTCCGTGGCCCGCGGGCTCGGTCTCCGTCCGACCGACACGGTGGTCGACGGCGAAGTCCGGTGGCAGGGCTGAACTTCTCCGGCACCGCCTTTCCCCGGCGGTGTTCGGTCGGCAGCATGAGAGGCGCGCAACCCTCACCGGTACTCTGCCTAGAGTGCGCATCGACATTCCCGGGCCCGTGATCGACGACGTCATCGCGCTGCGCCGCGACTTTCACGCCCACCCCGAGCTGGCCTTCGAGGAAAAGCGCACCACTGACGTCATCGTCGACCGGCTGCTGCGGGTCGGACTGGTGCCGCAGGTGCTGCCGGGCGGTACCGGCGTCATCTGCGACATCGGCAGCACCGGGCCCATGATCGCCTTGCGCGCCGACATCGACGCGCTGCCGATCAGCGACCTCAAGGACGTGCCGTACCGCTCCACCGTCGAGGAGGTCTGCCACGGCTGCGGCCACGACGCGCACACCGCGATCCTGCTCGGTGCCGCCACCGAACTGGCCGGCGCCGAGCTCCCCGGCCGCATCCGGTTGATCTTCCAGCCGGCTGAGGAGAGCCTGCCCGGCGGCGCGGTCTCGGTGGTGTCTGCCGGAGCGCTCACCGGCGTAGAGCGGATCTTCGCGCTGCACTGCGATCCACGGCTCGACACCGGCCAGATCGGTGCCCGGGTGGGCCCGATCACGGCTGCCTGCGATCAGGTCGAGGTCCTGCTCACCGGCCCGGGCGGGCACACCGCCCGGCCGCACCTCACCGTCGACCTCGTCTACGCGCTGGGCCGGGTGATCACCGAACTGCCCGGGCTGCTGTCGCGCCACGTCGACCCGCGCGCGGCGCTGTCCCTGGTCTGGGGCGCCGTCGACGCCGGACGCGCGGTCAACGCCATCCCGATGTCGGGGCGGGTGCGCGGCACCCTGCGGGTCTTCGACCGCGATGCCTGGTTGGCCGCCGAGCCGTTCATGCGGACCCTCGTCGACCAGATCGTGGCGCCGTCTGGAGCACTCGCCGAGACGACCTACCAACGTGGCGTGCCGCCGGTGGTCAACGACGCCGACGCCGTCGAGTTGCAGCGCGCGGCCGTCGTGGCGGCGCTGGGCGCTAACGCGCTCGTGGAGACCGAGCAGAGCATGGGCGGTGAGGATTTTGCGTGGTACCTCGACGCCGTGCCCGGCGCCCTGGCCCGCCTGGGCGTGCGCCGTCCCGGGTCGACGCCGTTCGACCTGCACCAGGGCACGTTCGACATCGACGAGGACGCGCTGGCGGTGGGCGTCCGGTACACCGTCGCGCTCGCCCGGGCCGCGCTTACGGTCGAGCGGCTGACCGCCGAGTAGCTACTCGCCCAGCGAGCGGCATGCCCGCCCGCGCAGGTCGGTCACGTACTCATCGGGCGCCCCGGCCGCCTGCGCCGCCTCGGCGATCAGCCCCAGATAACGCGCCGAGGGGAGGCCGCCCTCGTAGCCGTCGAGAACGTACACCCAGGCCAGGACGTCCGCCTCCAGCGTGGACACCCGCAGCTTGATCTTGTTGTAGAGGCCGGTGTCGGCGCCCTCCCAGTAGTCGAGCAATGCCTGGTCGTGCGGCGAAAGGTCGTACAACGCCACGAACACCTGGCTGGCGGCCTCCGGCACGACCATGGCCAGCGCGCCATCCCAGCCGAGTTCCTCGCCGCCGAAACTGAGCCGCCACCCGTTCAGCCAGCCCGTACCGGCTGCGGGTGAGTGTGGACACCGTTCGAGCATCTGCTCGGGGTCCATGTTCGAGCCGTAGGCGGCATAGAGGACGCTGGAGGATGCCATCGCAGCGCAGCGTACCGACCCGGACGCCTGGCGCGAGGTGCTGCCGGTCCCCGCGCGCCGTCGCCACCCGGGATGATGGGACGGTGACGCGCATTCTGATCATGGGTGGCGGCCCGGCCGGCTACGAGTCGGCCCTGGTCGCCGCACAGCTCGGCGCCGAGGTCACCGTGGTCGACCGTGACGGCATCGGGGGATCCTGCGTGCTCACCGACTGCGTACCGAGCAAGACGCTGATCGCCACCAGCGACCGGGTCACTGCGATGCGCGACGCCCCGCGAGTGGGCGTGGGGACCGGTTCGGCCGAGGTCCACGTCGAGCTGACTTCGGTGAACGCGCGCATCAAGGCGCTGGCCCGGCAGCAGTCCGACGACATCCACAAGCGGCTGCGGGACGAGGGCGTCACGGTGCGGCCCGGCGCCGGCCGCTTCACCGCCGAGCAGCCGGCGCGTGCGCATCGCGTCGAGGTACGCGACGGCGACGGCGCGCTCGTCGAGACCGTCGAGGCCGACATCGTCCTGATCGCCACCGGTGCCACGCCGCGCGTCCTCGACACGGCGGTGCCCGACGGTGAGCGCATCCTGTCCTGGCGCGACATCTACGACCTCACCGAGCTGCCGGCCCACCTCGTCGTCGTCGGCTCGGGTGTCACCGGGGCCGAGTTCGCGAGCGGCTACAGCGAACTGGGCGTGCCGGTCACCCTCGTGTCCAGCCGCGACCGGGTGCTGCCCGGTGAGGATCCCGACGCGGCCGCGGTCATCGAGCAGGTCTTCACCTCACGGGGCGGGACGCTGGTGCGCCGGGCCCGCGCCTCGGCGGTGCGGCCTACCGGAGAGGGCGTCGTGGTCAGTCTGCAGGACGGTCGCACCCTGGCCGGCTCGCACGCCCTGATCTGCGTGGGCTCGGTGCCCAACACCGCCGGCCTCGGGTTGGAGAACGTCGGCGTCGAACTGGACGGCAACGGCTACATTGGGGTCAACCGGGTCTCGCGCACGAACGTCTCGACGATCTATGCCGCGGGCGACTGCACCGGCGTGCTGCTGCTCGCCTCAGTCGCCGCTATGCAGGGCCGCATCGCGATGTGGCATTCGCTCGGTGAAGCGGTGACGCCGCTGCGGCTCAAGACGGTGGCCGCGAACGTGTTCACCCATCCCGAGATCGCCACCGTCGGTATCGGTTACCAGGCGATCGCGTCGGGCGAGGTACCGGCCCGGACGGTCACCCTGCCGCTCGCGACGAACGCCCGAGCCAAGATGCAGGGTGAGCACGAGGGTTTCGTGCGGCTGTACTGCCGGCCAGCGACCGGCGTGGTCATCGGGGCCGTGGTCGTGGCGCCTGATGCCTCCGAACTGATCTTCCCCATGACGCTGGCTGTGCAGCGCGGGCTCACGGTGGCCGACCTGGCCGCGACGATCGGCGTGTATCCCTCCCTGTCCGGCTCACTGGCCGAGGCGGCCCGCCGGCTGATGTTGCACGACGACCTGGATTGACGCGGAAGGAAACCAGCTGTGCCTGATCTGTCTCCCGAGGCCCGTGCTCGCGCCGGCCGCACTATCGAGGTAGCCGCGGTCTTCGCCGATCACGCCGATGTCATCGTGGCGGCGCTGCCCGCCGTCCCCGACGGCCACGTGCTCATCGCCGTCGTCGACCACCAGCACGAGTTCGCCGGCACCCACCACGTCGAGCAGGCCACCATGGTCGAACGCGTCCCGGAGCTGGAAGGCCCGGACGGGTGGGCGATGGTGTTCACGCCAGGAGCAACGATCGCCGACGTGCGGCGGCGCACGAGCGAGATGGCCGACATCGCGGGCAAGCGAATCGCCGCGATCGACCGCATCACCGCCCGCCGCAATGATTCCTGACCCGAGCGGCCGCAGCTGGCGATCGCGGCCCAGCGATACGATCAGGCCATGGCCAAAGCGGAATCGCCGCAACAGATGCTCGGCTCGATCATCCGTGCTCAGCGCGAGTTTGCGGCACTGCCGATGCGCCAGTTCGCTGCCGCGGTAGGAATCTCCAAGCCGTACCTCTCCCAGATCGAGCTCGGGCTGCGGGCGCCGTCGGAGGCCGTGCTTGCCGCCATAGCCGAGTCGTTGCAGACGTCGACGGACGCGCTCTATTCGCAGGCCGGCTTCGTCGAGCCGGACGATGAGGGAGATGCCGACGGCGCGCGGCGGCTGGAAACCGAGATCGAATCCGCGGCCGAGCTCACCGCCGCGCAGCGTCGGGCCCTGGTTGAGATCTACCGCGGATTCGTCGACGCGAACGCCGTCCGACGGGCTCGCGCACCGCGCGGCGAGTAGGCCTCAGTCGCGGCTCGAGCGAGCCGCGAGCTCGCCGAACACCGGCGCCCAGTGGTTGCCCAGCGCTTCGTGTCCCATGAACAGCCCCAGGTGGCCGCCGGTGGTCTCGCGCCGGGCGATCTCGGCAGGGTCGGTGCCGGCGTACTCGGCCAGCGCGTAGACCTGTGGCGGGGGAGTGATGTGGTCGTTCGCCCCGGCCAGCAGGTACAGCGGGCAGGTGATCCGGCTGAGATCGACGATCGCCTCGCCGACGCTCAGTGTGCCCTCGATGAGTTCGTTGTTCTGGAACAGGTGCTCGACGATCCACAGGTAGAAGGCGCCGGGAATCGGCTGGGTCTTCTGGAACCACGCCTCGAACGTGCGGTAACGGCTGACGTGCGCGGGATCGTGGATGTGCGCGAGCAGTTGCAGCTGCCGGTCCAGCTCGTTGTCCGGCTGCAGCGCGACGAACCCGGCCAGCAGGTACTCTCCGGGCAGCACGCCGTCATTGGCCCCCACCAGGTCGCGATAGAAGTTCATGTCGCGAGCGGGCGAGAGCAGCCGGACCCAGTCGTGGATCAGCGGTTCACCCGCGTGAAAGTCCACGGGTGCGCCGGCAATCGTCAGCGTGTTGACGGTGTCCGGGTAGAGGGCCGCGTAGATCACGGCCAGCCAGCCACCCTGGCAGTCTCCGACGAGATTGACCAGACCACCCACACTCGCGACGGCCTCGGAGATCACGGCCAAGTAGTCCTCGATCGAGGCGTCCTTCGTCGCGTCCGTGGCACCCACCCAGTCCAGGGAGAGAACCCTGGTCAGGCCGGCATCCAGGGCCGTCCTGATCTGACTCTGGCCGGGGTCGTAGTCGACGATGCACGAGTCGTGCCCGGCCTGGGGCGGAAGCAGCAGGGTGGCGACCTGCTTGTTCGGGTTCGCCCTGGAGAAGTCCCGCAGTCGGGCGATCGGCCACTCGGCGACGATCGTGTGCTCGGTGGCCCACTGCGGCGACTCGCGCCGTGTTGCGGTGCTCCACCAGGTGAGCATGTCCACGCCCAGTTCGGCCGGGGTGGCCTGCCGCGCGACGGCGGCGCTCACGTAATCACCGCTGGCCCGGACGACGGCTGCGTAGCTGCCGAAGAACGCCTTCGTGGCGGCGTCGACAATGCCGGCGGGACACGTCTCGGCGCTCATCGGGCGGTCCAGCCCTGATCCATCGAGATGGGTACCCCGGTGAAAGCTCGGCCGTGCGGACCGAGCAGGAAACTTGCCACCTCAGCCACCTCCTCGGGCTCGATGAGCCGTTTGACGGGCTGGGCTGCCAGTATCACGTCCTCGAGCACCCGCTCCTCGGATAGGTTGTGAGCCGCCGCTTGCGCCGCGACCTGGCGCTGCACCAGGTCAGTGCGTACATAGCCGGGACAGATCGCGCAGGTAGTGATGCCGTGCTCGGCGCCCTCGAGGGCGAGCGTCTTCACCAGGCCGAGCACGCCGTGTTTGGCGGCAACGTAGCCGGCCTTGTACGGCGAGGCGACGAGCGCGTGCGCCGAGGCGACCACCAGGAACCGACCGCCCTCCGGAGCATCGCGCAGCGCGGACCAGCCGTACTTGGCTAGCAGAAACGGGCTGGTCAGCATCAGCGCGAGCAGCGCGTCCCAGCGATCCTCGGGAAACTCCGCGATCGGTGACACATGCTGGAAGCCCGCGTTGGCGACGATGATGTCGAGCCGGCCGAACTGGTCCAGTGCGGCGCGCACGGCACGCTCATTGCCAATTCGGGTGGTGAGATCCGCGGCGAAGGGAACGCCGTGCTGCGCTGGTGCACGCCCGGAGATGTCTGGATCCAGATCGACGGCGAGGACGTCGACGCCGTCCTTCTCCAGCCGGGCGGCGATCGCTGAGCCGATACCGCCGGCCGCCCCGGTAACGATCGCTGCACGACGTGTCGGGTCAGACATCACGGCCTCCATGCTCGATACTCACGAATCGCCGTGGGCGGCGACTGGGCACGACGGAGCGCTCGCCCAGGAATCGGCGGGCGAGCGCAGCGGGTCGTGCTACTTCAGCAGGTCGCGAGCGGCCTTGGTGTACGAGGCGTTCAGCTCGGTGATGAACTTGGCGTGCGTCGTGGCCAACGTCGAAACCCATTCGAGCTGGCTGCTGGAGGCAACCTTGTCCTCGACACCGACGAATGCAGAGAAGGCCTTCTCGTAGGCGTCCAGCGTGGCGAGGCCGGCGCTCTTGGACGACTCGATGAACTTCTCGTTCAGGTCCTTGATCTTGCCGGTGGTGTCCTCGAAGGACGGCAGTTCGAAGGTGGGGGCGACGGTGGGCTTGCTGGCTGTGGCAACCATGACTGGCTCCTAAGTAGTGGGCTGGTGTTCGGTACGGTTACTACGTTAGCACGGTTCTTGCTAACGTAGCTATTCCTTGTGTCACAGGGGATCACGTCAGCACATAGTCACCGGGGGCCTTCCCCAGCACGGGGTGGGCCACGCTGCCGACGGGCGGTGGATCGACCAACTCACCGGCGTTGGCGTGCGACCAGCGAGCCCAGTCCTCCCACCACGACCCGGCGTGCTTGTCCGCGCTCTCGCGCCACTCCTGCGCCGTGGGGGGAGCGTCGTCGCCGGCGAGATACCAGCCTTTTGGGCCGGGCGGGTTGACGATCCCGGCGATGTGACCTCCGCTGCTCAGCACGAAACGCACCGGGCCCGAGACCAGCCTGGTCACGGCATAGGCCGCGCCCCAGGGCACGATGTGATCGTTCTCCGCTCCGACGACGTAGCACTGCTGGGTGATCACGCCGAGATCGATCTGCTCCCCGGCGATAGTCAGCTCGCCGGTGGCCAAACGGTTCTCGAGGTAGAAATTGCGCAGGTAGAACGCGTGCATGGCGGCCGGCAACCGCGTGCTGTCCGCGTTCCACGCCAGAATGTCGAACGCCGGCGGGTCTTGACCCATCAGCCAGTTCGCCACCACATAGTTGAAGATCAGGTCGTTGGCACGCAGGACGTCGAACGTCGCGGCCATGGCGGGTCCGTCGAGGTAACCCGTCTTGGCCATCTGCTTCTCGAGCCGGTCGATGGTCTCGGCCTCGGTGAACACGCCAAGCACACCGGCTTCGGAGTAGTCGAGCATCGTGTTGAGCAGCGTCAGGTTCCCGACCCGCGCGCCGCCCAGCTCGATCAGGTGCGCAGCGGCGATCGCGGTCAACGCACCGCCCAGGCACAGGCCCGCGATGTCCACCGTCTCGGCACCGGTGATGTCGGTGACGACGTCCAGGGCCGTCTCCAGGCCCCTGACCAGGTAGTCCTCCATCGTGAGCTGGGCCATGTCCCCGCCCGGGTTCAGATAGCTGATGGCAAACACGGTGCGGTTCTGCGAGACGGCCCACTCGATGAAGCTGCGGCCCGGCGCGAGGTCCATGATGTAGTACTTGTTGATCCACGGCGGGCTGCACAGCAGTGGGTTGGCGTGCACCTGCTCGGTCTGCGGCTCGTACTGCAACAGCTCCATGAGCTCGTTGCGAAAGACGACCTTGCCGGGCGTGGCCGCGAGGTTGTCACCGACGGTAAACGCGCTCGTGTCGACCTGCCGTGGCCGACCGTCGTTGTGCAGGACGTCATCGACGAAGTTGCGCGCACCCTTGACCACGCTGCCGCCGCCAGTCTCGAACGCTCGTCTGAGCGCGGCGGGGTTGGTCGCCAGGAAGTTGGTGGGCGAGAGCAGGTCGAGGATGAATCCGGCGGCCAGCCGGGCCTTGCGCTCGGTGAGTGGGTCGAGGCCGGCGTCGCCGATCAGGTCCTCGGTGAGCTGGCTGACGCCGGCGAAGTACTGCCGCAGCATGTAGAAGGCGGGGTTGTCGCTCCAGGTTGGATCGGCGAAGCGACGATCGCGGGGATCGATGGCGAAGTCGGGTCGCCGATCGTGACCAAGCCAGCGCGCAGCGGCAGTCCCGGGCAACCGGAATAGCCCGGTGGCGAAGCGTGTGCTCGCCGCAGCCACGTCTGCGGGGCGCCCGGCCAAGCCCTTCGCGGCCAGCCCCAGAGCCTTGCCGAAATGAACGGGGTCGGGATCCGGTGGGGACGGCAAGCCGAGGTGTTCGGCCGCCCAGTCAGCGATGTCCGATGACGGGTCGGTCCACAGCGTCATCCGGACTCCTCTGCCTGACTGCGAGCTGTTGCCCCGCCGGGCGCCCGCATCCCGTCCAGCCCATCGTCAATCCGGTGCCGACGGCAGGGCCGAACGTCCCAGCAAGTCCCGAAGTCCGTCCCTCCCTATCAATGCCGCCCGACCCTGCCTGCGCCCGGTCGTCGCGCGCGATGCTGGCAAGACGCAACCTGCGGTCAAGAGGTGAGGAATCCGCCATGACCTCGACTGGCTCGACGCACAGTCTCGAAGACCAGCTCGACCAACTTCTCCAGGTCGAACGGTTCGACCCGCCTGCTGCATTCGTCGCAGCGGCTACGACAGCCGACCCCGACATCTACCACCAGGCGAAGGACGGCCCCGCGTGGTGGGCCGAGCAGGCGCGCGAGCGTATCGACTGGCAGACGCCGTTCACCACGGTGCTCGACGACAGCAGTCCGCCGTTCTACACGTGGTTCACCGACGGCACGCTGAACGTGTCCTACAACTGCCTGGACCGCCACGTCGAGAACGGCCGCGGCGACCGGATCGCGTTCCACTGGCACGGCGAGGAAGGCGAACAGCGCGCTCTGACCTACGCCGATCTACTCGCCGACGTGCAGCGACTGGCCAATGGCCTGCTCGACCGCGGCATCGGCAAAGGCGACGTGGTCGGCATCTTCCTGCCGATGATTCCTGAAGCGGTCGTGGCCATGCTGGCGTGCGCCCGGATCGGGGCCCCGCACACCGTCGTATTCGGCGGGTTCGCGCCGGCCTCGGTTGCCGAGCGGCTTGCCGTGTCGAATGCGAAGGCCCTCATCACCGTCGACGGTGCGCGGCGCAAGGGCAAGACGGCCGCCATCAAGCAGGCCGTGGATGCCGAGATCGGCTACCTGAACAACCTCGAGACCGTCGTCGTGGTGCGGGCTACCGGAGTGCAGTGTTCGATGCTCGCCGGTCGCGACGTCTGGTACGACGACCTGCTCCGCGCAGCCAACCCGATCTGCCCGGCCCAGCCGATGGAGGCCGAGCACCCGCTGTTCCTGCTCTACTCCTCGGGCTCAACGGCCAAGCCAAAGGGGATTGTGCACACCACCGGCGGTTACCTCACCGGCGTGGTCACCACCCACTCGATGGTGTTCGACCTCGACCCCGACGAGGACGTGTTCTGGTGCACGGCTGACGTCGGCTGGATTACCGGGCACTCCTACGTCGTGTACGGACCGCTCGCCAACGGGTGCACGTCGGTGCTGTTCGAGGGCGCCCCGGACTACCCGGACAAGGACATCTGGTGGGACATCATCGAGCGCTACGGCGTGACGATCTTCTACACCGCGCCGACCGCCATCCGGGCCTGCATGAAATGGGGCGGCGAACACCCGGCCAAGCACGACCTGTCCACGCTGCGGCTGCTGGGCTCGGTCGGCGAGCCGATCAACCCCAAGGCGTGGCTCTGGTACCACGTGGTCATCGGCGGGCAGCGGTGTCCGATCGTCGACACGTGGTGGCAGACAGAGACCGGCGCCATCATGATCTCCCCGCTGCCGGCACTCACCGCGACCAAGCCCGGCTCGGCCACTCGACCGCTGCCGGGAGTCTCGGCCACCCTCTTCGACGTGACCGGCGAAGAGATCGGCGTGGGCACCGGATTGCTGGTGCTGACCGAGCCGGTGCCCAGCATGGCGCGGACCCTGCACGAGGACCCGGAGCGCTACGTCTCGACCTACTTCGAGCGCTTCGGCCCGCACACGTATGTAGTCGGTGACGCCGCCCGTCGTGACGAGGACGGTTACATCTGGATCATCGGCCGCATCGACGACGTCATCAACGTCTCGGGCCACCGGCTATCGACCGCCGAGGTCGAGTCCGCCCTGGTATCGCATCCCGCGGTCGCGGAGGCCGCGGTCGTGCCCATCGTCGACGAACTCACCGGCCACGCGATCGCCGCCTTCGTCACCGTGCGCGCCGGAGTCGAAGCCGACGCGGCCCTTGAAGCTGCGCTGCGCGACCACGTCGCCGAGCGGATCGGCAAGCTGGCTCGGCCGAAGAAGATCACCTTCGCGCAGGAGCTGCCCAAGACCCGCTCCGGAAAGATCATGCGCCGGCTACTTCGCGACGTGTCCGATGGCCGCGAACTCGGCGACGTCTCGACGCTCGGTGATCCGGCCGTCGTCGCCGCACTGCAGGCGCAACTAGCTGTATCCGAGTCCGCGGGGCAAGCCGCGGCACCGCAAGACCGATGAATGGGGAACACATGACAACGACGAAGCACGTGCACATCATCGATCCGATCGAGAACGGGGTACGTAACCGGGTCGCACTCGTCACCGGTGGCACCAGCGGGATCGGTGAGGCGATCTCGCGCAGGCTCGCCGCGCACGGCGCGGACGTCGCCGTCGGCTACTGGCGAGGCGATGACCGGGCCCACGAATACCAGGTCCAGATGAAGATCGACTTCCCCAACTGCCATGTGACAATGCACAAGGGAAATGTCGGAGTAGCGCAGGACTGTCGCCGGGTGATCGCCGAAGTTATCGAGGAGCACGGCCGGCTCGACATCCTGGTCAACAATGCCGGGATCACCATGGACCGCACCGTCGCCAAGATGGCTGACGATCAGTGGTCGAAGGTCCTCGACGTCAACCTGTCCGGCGCGTTCTACCTGTCACAGGCAGCCATGCAGCACATGGTCGAACGTGGCACGGGCCGGATCATCGCGATCTCGTCGGTCATCGGCGAGACGGGCAACGTCGGCCAGGCCAACTATGCGGCCTCGAAGTCCGGACTGTTCGGGCTGACCAAGTCGCTGGCTCTGGAGGCCGCGTTCCAGCTCAAGCGAGGCGGCCGGCTCGAGGACGGCATCGGCCTGACGGTGAACGGCGTGGCACCGGGCTTCATTGCCACCGATATGCTCGCCAGCATCCCGGAGAAGGTGCTCGACGGCATCAAGGCACACGTGCCGCTGGGGCGGCTCGGCCACCCGGATGAGATCGCGCGCGCGGTCTGTTTCCTTGCGGCAGACGAATCCGGTTATGTCACCGGGCAAACCTGGTCCGTCAACGGCGGATTGGACATGTGACCCCATGACGCAACGAACCGAGCAACGAGATGTGTTGGTGTTGTCGGCAACCCGCACCGCGATCGGCAAGTACGGCGGCGGGCTGAAGGACGTGCCGCCGTGCGACCTCGCCGCGACGGTCGTGCGCGAAGCCGTCACCCGCTCCGGCGTCGCGCCCGCAGATGTAGGCCATGTCGTATTAGGCAGCGTGATTCACACCGAGGCACGCGATATGTATCTGAGCCGGGTCGCTGCAGTCAACGCCGGTCTACCAGTGCAGACGCCGGCGTTCAACGTGAACCGGCTGTGCGGCAGTGGGCTGCAGGCGATCGTGTCCGCCGCCCAGGCGATCAAGCTGGGGGACGCCGATGTCGCCGTGGCCGGTGGCGTCGAGTCGATGAGCCGCGCCCTGTACTGGCTGCCCGGTATGCGCTGGGGACAGCGCATGGGAGATGGCGCCGCGGTTGATGCCATGGTCGGTGCGCTCACTGACCCGTTCGACGCGTGCCACATGGGAGTCACGGCGGAGAACGTTGCTGCCGACTATCACGTGTCGCGCGCCGACCAGGATGCGCTCGCGGTGGAAAGCCACCGTCGGGCCGCCGCCGCGATCGAGGCAGGCTACTTCAGCTCGCAGATCGTGCCCGTTGACGTCCAGACCAGGAAGGGAGTCGTGCAGGTTGTGACCGACGAGCACGTCCGGTCTGGCGTCACGGTGGCGGACTTGGCCAAGCTGCGACCGGCCTTCGCCCCCGATGGCACGGTCACCGCGGGCAATGCCGCCGGCGTGAACGACGCTGCGGCCGCCGTGGTGCTCGCCGACTCGGGTTACGCCGAGGCGCACGGCTTGGCGCCCTTGGGTCGATTGGTGGCCTACAGCCACTCCGGAGTGGAGCCGCGGATCATGGGCATGGGTCCGGTGCCGGCCGTGCTGTCGGTGCTGGAACGGGCCGACCTCAAGATCGACGACATCGATCACTTCGAGGTCAACGAGGCGTTCGCCGCGCAGGCGCTCGCGGTCGTGCGTGAGCTCGGCCTCCCGGCCGATCGGACGAACCCGAACGGCAGCGGCGTCTCGCTGGGCCATCCGCTCGGCGCCACCGGCACGATCCTCACCGTCAAGGCTCTGTACGAGCTGCAGCGGACCGGAGGCAGGTATGCCCTGGTCACGATGTGCATCGGCGGCGGGCAGGGCATAGCCGCAATCTTCGAGCGACTATGAGACTCCTGCTGATCGGCCCGCCGGGGTGCGGCAAGGGCACCCAAGGCGCCCGCATCGCCGAGCGCTACTCCGTCGAGCACATTGCCGCCGGAGATATCCTGCGCGCCGAGGTCGCCGCCGAGACGGCGCTCGGCCGGCAGATTGGCGGCTACATCTCGGCTGGCGCGCTCGTACCCGACCAGGTGATTCTGGACGTGGTCGTGCCGAAGGTCCTGGCCGCTGCCAAGACGGACGGTTACGTCCTCGACGGTTTCCCGCGCACGATCCTGCAGGCGGCGGCCGCTCGCCGGATCGCGGAGGAGCACGGCTCCGCGGTTCGGTGCGCGATCTACATGAAGGTGCCGCAGGAGGAACTGCTCGCGCGGCTGCTCCGTCGAGCCGACATCGAGGGCCGCAGTGACGACAAACCCGACGTGATCCGGCGCCGGCTCCAGGTCTTCACCGACGCCACCGCGCCGCTGATCGACTTCTACGCAGAGCGCGGGCTGCTCGACGTTGTCGACGCGACGCTCACGCCGGACCAGGTCACCGAGCAGATCCTCACCGCTCTGCCGGCGCTGGTGCGGGCCCGGCCGGTCCCGAGCTGACCACGGGCGGCGCTGCGGGCAGGGGTTGCATCGTGCCGTGTTGCAGGTATCGGGTATGCCAGGCGAACGCCTCGGTGAGCAGGTGCGGCGTCTGCTTGCCGCAGGTGCTGGCCATGGCACGGTCGAAGTAGTCCTGCAACGCCGGCCGGTAGTCCGGGTGTGCACAGTGGTCGATGATCTTCTGTGCCCGGCGACGCGGCGCCAGCCCGCGCAGGTCAGCCAGACCCTGTTCGGTGACGATGACCTGCACGTCGTGTTCGGTGTGGTCGACGTGGCTGGCCATCGGCACGATGCACGAGATCGCGCCGCCCTTGGCGGTCGACGGCGTGAGGAACATCGAAATGTAGGCGTTGCGGGCGAAGTCGCCGGAGCCGCCGATGCCGTTCTGGATGCTCGAGCCCATGACGTGTGTGGAGTTCACGTTGCCGTAGATGTCGGCCTCGATCATGCCGTTCATGGCCAGGCAGCCGAGCCGGCGGACCACCTCAGGGTGGTTGCTGATCTCCTGTGACCGAAGGATGATCCGGTCGCGGTAGTAGCCGATATTGGCGCGCAGTTCGGCGATACCGTCGTCGCTGAGCGAGAATGCCGTCGCCGACGCGACCGAGACCGTGCCCGAGCGGAGCATGTCCAGCATGCCGTCCTGGATGACCTCGGTGTAGGCCGTCAGTGGTCGGAAGGGGCCGGCCTCGAGCCCGATGAGCACGGCGTTGGCGATGTTGCCGACACCGGACTGGAGTGGCAGCAGGGTGCCCGGCAGCCGGCCCACGATCACCTCGTGGGCCAGGAAGTCCAGCACGTGGTCGGCGATGAGCCGCGACGTCGCATCGGGCGGCTTGAACGACGTGTGGCGGTCCGGGCTATTCGTCTCAACGACGGCGATGATCTTCTCGAGCGGACAGCGCAAGTACGGCTCGCCGATCCGGCCGCCGGCCCGAAGCAGCGGGATCGGTTTGCGATTCGGCGGCAGGGCGGTGCCGTAGTAGATGTCGTGCATGCCCTCGAGCTCGACCGGCTGCCACGAGTTCACCTCGAGGATCACCTGGTCGGCCTGGTCGATCCACGTCTTGTTGTTGCCGACAGATGAGGAGGGGATGAGCGCACCGTCGGCGGTGATGCCTGCGACCTCGATCACCGCCACGTCGAGTCGGCCGAAGAAGCCCTCCCACACCATCTGCGCCACGTGGGACAGGTGTACGTCCAGATAGTCGAGTTTTCCGGCGTTGATCTTGGCCCGGGTGACCGGGTCGGACTGGTAGGGCATCCGTAGGTCGATGCCGTCGACCGAGGCCAGCGCGCCGTCGAGGTCAGGGCCCGTGGAGGCACCGGTCCACACGCTGACGGTGAAGGCCTCATCGTGCTGCTTCGCCGCGGACATCCGCCGGACCAGTGCGGCCGGCACCGCCTTCGGGTGGCCCGCGCCGGTGAAGCCGCTCATCCCGACGTGCGCGCCCGGCGCGATGAACGCAGCGGCCTGATCAGCGGTCATCATCCGGCCATCGAGGGCGCGGCACAGTTGACGTGTCATGCGCTCCCCGGCTCGCGGCCGGCGGCTGCCTTCAGCAACTCAGCCAGACCGTTTTCGATGCCGGCCGCCAACACGTCGACATCGGGCACCGAGTCGCGATCACAGGTGACCCCGAAGAACAGCTGGCCGTTGTAGGACGTCACCGCTATGCCGATCCGGAGCTGGTCGGCAATCGGCACGTAGGGGTACCTGGCGAGCATGCGGCGGCCCAGGACCCCGCTTTCCAGCTGCCAGAATCCGGCATCCAGAGAACTCATCCGGTCCATCACAGCTCCGGGTTCGGGTCAGAATGCATGACGTCCAGTCCACCTCGCCGGCCGCCCTCGAAACAGGGCCGGACGTCCCGACCACCGCGGGCCAGCGTGCCCGCTCGGCATACCGCCCGGTCCGTCCAGAATGAATTCAGGGTCACCTTGGCGTGTCGTTATCGTATCGACGGCGAAAATGCGCCGCAGTGGGCTAGAAATGACGTAAGGCCCCTCCATGTATGAGATGGAGGGGCCTTACTCGGCCTCGCTGCACCGCCCGCCGATTGCTCAGCGGGCCCGCGTTGCCAGGTCGGCCACCGGCCGGAAACACCACCGCCAGTACCGATTGCTCGGACCTTTGGCTGTCGAAGTCTCCTCCGACTCGGTGTCCCCGTTGCTGGCGACAGGGCTATTTCTACTGTGCCCGTGCACGGCGCACAAGAGGTATTGGGGGCAATTTCGAGATTCTTTTCCGGAATTGGTGGCCATCCACAGAATTGGCTGCGTTATCCCCAGAAATGCGCGTTGTCCACCGGGCCGCCCACACCTTGTCCACAGCCGGGACGGTCCGACTCAGTCTTTGATCTCGCAGATCGACGAGCCGGAGGTGACCACGGCACCGACCTCGGCATTGAGCGCGGTGACCGTCCCGGCCTTGTGCGCGTTGAGGGGTTGTTCCATCTTCATGGCCTCGAGCACGACGATCATCTGCCCGGCCTCGACCACCTCGCCCTCCGCCACGGCGACCTTGACGATCGTGCCCTGCATGGGCGCGGTGAGAGCGTCACCCGATGCCGCCGCACCGGACTTGCGCCTCGCTGAACGCTTCGGTGCCGCCTTCTTCGCGCCGCCGCCGCCCGCCCCGAAGCCTGCCGGCAGTGACACCTCGAGCCGCTTGCCGCCGACCTCGACGACGACCGTCTCGCGCGGACCGGTTTCGTCCTCGGCCTCGGCGCCGCCGCTGTACGGCGGGATCGTGTTGTCGAACTCGGTCTCGATCCACTGCGTGAACACCGTGAACGGTTCTGCGGTGAACGCCGGGTCACGCACGACCGCGCGGTGGAACGGCAGCGCGGTCGCCATCCCGTCGACGACGAACTCGTCCAGGGCCCGCCGGGCCCGCTCCAGCGCCTCGGCCCGCGACGCGCCGGTGACGATCAGCTTGGCCAGCAGCGAGTCGAACGCGCCACCGATGACCGAGCTGCCCTCGATGCCCGCGTCGACGCGCACGCCCGGCCCGGCCGGTTCGCGGTAGGTCGTGACGGTCCCGGGCGCGGGCAGGAAGCCCCGGCCGGGGTCCTCGCCGTTGATGCGGAACTCGAGGGAATGCCCGCGCGGGGTGGGGTCGTCCGTGAGGCGCAGCGTCTGGCCGTCGGCGATGCGGAACTGCTCGCGCACCAGGTCGATGCCGCTGGTCTCTTCGGTGACCGGGTGCTCGACCTGTAGTCGGGTGTTGACCTCGAGGAAGCTGATCACGCCGTCGTTGCCGACCAGGAACTCGACCGTGCCGGCGCCGGAGTAGGCCGCCTCGCGGCAGATCGCCTTGGCGCTGGAGTGGATGCGCGCGCGCTGTTCGTCGGTGAGGAACGGGGCGGGCGCCTCCTCGACCAGCTTCTGATTGCGCCGCTGCAGCGAGCAGTCGCGGGTGCCGACCACGACGACGTTGCCGTGCTGGTCGGCGAGCACCTGCGCCTCGACGTGACGGGAGCGGTCGAGGTAGCGCTCGACGAAGCATTCGCCGCGCCCGAACGCCGCGACGGCCTCGCGCACGGCGCTCTCGTACAGCTCGGGGATCTCCTCCATCGTGCGAGCGATCTTCAGGCCGCGCCCACCGCCACCGAATGCCGCCTTGATGGCGACGGGCAGGCCGTTCTCCTGTGCGAAGGCGACGACCTCGTCCGCTCCGCTGACCGGGTCCTTGGTGCCGGGGACCAGTGGGGCGCCGGCCCGCAGCGCGATGTGCCGGGCCGTCACCTTGTCGCCGAGGTCGCGGATCGCCTGCGGGGACGGGCCGATCCAGATCAGTCCGGCGTCGAGCACCGCCTGGGCGAAGTCGGCGTTCTCGGCCAGGAAACCGTAGCCGGGGTGCACCGCATCAGCGCCGGACTGGGTCGCCGCCGCGATGACCTTGTCGATGACCAGGTACGAGTCAGCGGGCGTGGTCCCGCCCAAGGTGAACGCCTCGTCGGCCATCCGGACGTGGAGTGCGTCGCGGTCCGGCTCGGCGTAGATCGCGACCGAGGCGAAGCCGGCGTCCTTGCAGGCGCGGATGACCCGAACCGCGATCTCACCCCGGTTGGCGATGAGCACCTTCTGCACTGGTCTGCCTCCTGACACGCGCCGGCTGCGCAGGATTGCAGACTACAAGGGGGTCGCCGATCCGCTGGCGATCTTGTTGCGTCGAGCGGTCACGGACCACACAACCGCAACAAGATCCGCTGCACGGCGAGCCCAGCACAGCTCGAGGCGACTAGTGATCTATCCAGCGCCGAAGCAGACGAACCCTGCCGCGGCCACCGATGCGGCCGAGGGTGCACCGGGCCTGCTCGCCATCTCGTGCCGAGCGTGCTGAAGTGCCTCGGCCGCACCACGGCCCGCCGTGAGGTGACGATGGAAGGCCAGCATCAGCCCTCGGCTGGCGTCATCGGGCACCGGCACGAGAGCAGCGACCAAATTGACCGTGCCAAGGGCGAGCATCGCCGCCGCGAGGCCGATCAGCTCGTCGCCGGTGCGCACGCTGGCCAGACCTGAGTCGCAGGAGGCCAGCACGACATGCTGCGGAGGCACCGCCAGACGCTCGAGGTCATATACCGTCAGCGGCCCGTCCGCGAACTGCAGTTCCGAAAACATCGCATTGTCGGCCCTGAAGTGTCCGTGCGCGGCCAGGTGGCCTACCCCGGCCCCGTCGAGCGCGCTCAGCACAGTCGAGACGCGGGCGTTGCCGCCGGTCAGGCAGGTCGCGTCGGGGTACACCCGCGCGAGAGCCCGGATTTCGGCGCCGGCGTGGCTCAGCCCAGGTCCGTGCGCGAGTACGGCCGGGCCGGCGTCGACACGGGGGTGCGTGGCCGCTCGGTGCCATAACGCTGCGGACGGCGCGACGGACACGGCGCGCGCGGCGCAGGACGGCAGGGCAGACCAGGGCAGCGCATGCAACGCACCGGTGGGGACGACGACCAGTGGCGAGTCATTGGCGTGGTCGAGAACAGGCGCGAGCAACCTCGCGTCGAGTTCCTGCGCGGCGCGATCGATCATTTCGCTCACGGCAGCGGTCGACCGCGCCGATCCCGCGCCGTGGGCGAGAAATCGCAGGCCGGTGCGTAGTGAGTCGATCGATTCCTCGACCACCGCGACCGGCCCCAGGCGGTGGTATGAGCTGTGACCAGCTCGGACCGCCACCGCGTGCAGGTCGCCGCCGAGATCGAGGTACTCGACCAGCGTCGAGCCGCCGAGCGCGGCGCGCAGGTGAGTCATGGTCGGTTCGCGGCGGGCGGGCTCCTTCGAGCCTGCGGCGTGCCGGGCACGATCACGGATCGCGCACTCGATCGCCGCCTGGCGGGCCAGCAGTGGACCGGGTGCGGCTTCCCCCGATCCGAGCTTGGTGACCACCTCGCGGAGTTCGGCGAGGTCAGCGACCAGGGCGTCGTCGTCGGGCGGCCGAGCCGGTCGGAACCGCAACGCACCCGCGCGGCCGTGCTCCGCCGCGGCGAAGATCGACTCTGGGCGCCGCGTCTCCAGCGCCAGTTCCAGTCCGAGTTGCGCCAGCTCCGCGGCGTGGGCGCCGGCGTGGGTACGCATATCCGTAGCGCCGAGGCTGGCCTGGAACTGGTCGATGACAGCCAGTCCGGTCCGGACGGCCTTGGCCGCACCGCCCCGGTCACCGTCGGAGCGCCGCACGATCGCTTCCGCGTGCCACGCCCTCGCCCGCAGTTCGGCCGGACCCGACCTTCTGGCCGAACCGAGTCCCGTGAGCGCACGACGTGCCTCGTCCTGGCGGCCAAGACTCAGCGCGATACGCGCGACGACGAGGCGCACGTCGAGGGATTGCACCACCCAGCCGGCTTCGCTGAGCTCCCTGGCTGTGCGCCGTGCCGCGTTGAGGCTGGCCCGCCCGCAGTCGCCATCGAGCCAGCGGGCCCGCACCTGCAGATAGCCCGCCAGAGCAGCCCAGCGCGGTCGACCCTGCTGCCGTGCTGCTCGTCGCACTCGTTGGGCTTCGGAGCGAACCGAGGCCAGGTCGCCGGCGAGCAGCGCCGCCTCGGCCAGAGCGAGTCGGGCTTGAACGAGATCGACCGCATTGCGCTGACTCGCGAACTCGGCTACCGCGGCTTGGGCCGCCAGGCGTGCCTCGACGACAAGGCCAGCAGAGAGCAGCACCACGGAACGATCGACCGAGACCAACCCCGAGTGCATGCCGGCTGCCTTGAAACGCGCGGCGGCTTCGTCGAACGCGGCCAGTGCAGCCGGCAGGTCACCGCGCAGAACTTCGGCGCGAGCACGGTTGCCGTAGACCATCGCCGTACGGCCGTGGTGACCCGTGCGGGTGTACAACCCCTCCGCATGCCGGAGGTCGTCGAGGGCGCCGTCCCAATCGCGCAGATTGGTCCGGGTGATGCTGCGATTTGTCCGGACGTCCCCTTCAAGCAGATCATCGCCACCGGCTTCCTGCACCATCGCGAGAGCTGTGTCGAAACGAGCTCGGGCTTCGTCCTCGCGCCCGATCTCGTGCAGGATGAGACCTCGTTGCATGTGCAGGCGGGCGGCGGAGACGCCCGTGGGCTGCGTCGCCTCGGCCCGGTCGAGTTCCACCAACGCCGGACCGGCGCCCCGGGTGAGAAGCAAGAGGTAGGCGAGGGTGCCCCGAGCCTCACACGCACGTGTTGGTAGGTCAGCCGAGTCGGCGATCTGCGCCGACTCGCGCAACCGCTCGACCGCGGCTTCCGGATCACCGCGTACGGCCGCCACGATCCCAAGGGCCCGGTGCGCGCTGGACAGGACCTCCGCGTCAGCCGGCGCCGCCGTGATCGCTGATCGTGCCATCCGTTGGGCCCGCGCGGGCTCCGTCTGAGCCAACCGGCCGGCAGCCACCGCCCGAGACAGAGCGGCAGACCGCCGGCTCTGGTCAGTAACCGCCACAGCCAATATGGTCCCAGGTGCAGGGCATGACGTGACGTGGTACCCGGATCAGGTCACGGCGTGCTTGGCACCCCCGACGGGAGTCCCCATGGCCGATTCACGGCGCGGTCCCGGCTTCACGCTGTACGGCGGCGGCAACCGCGTCATCGGCGGATTCGATCAACCGGTCGCCGTCGCGGACCCTGGCTGGGATCACCTGGCTCCCCAGTCCGGGCGTGCCTACTCGGTCGGTGTCGTCGACAACGGTGTGGTGCTCGACGCCGAAGGCAGAGCGCATGAGTGGTTTGGGGAGAACCACCTGTCCTTCTGCCGCGACGACGACGAGGACGTCATCTCAGGCGAAGCGGGCTTCCTCGACAACGGCGCCGGGCACGGGACCTTCATCGCCGGTCTGGTTCTTCACGAAGCACCGACTGCCCGGATTCGCATGTGGGGTGCCGTGAACAACGAGCGCCCTCGTGGCGACGACAAGCCTGGGCTGGACACCCTGGATGACTTCGCAGTTGCCGCGGCGATTCGCGCACTGGCCATCAACCCGGACGTCGTGGTGATCAACCTGTCGTTCGGGGGCGGGGTGTTTGGTGAAGACAAGCCTCCGGCCGAGCTCACGGCGGCCTTGGACCAGGTCGATTTCGACCGGGTCGCCGTTGTGGCGGCCGCGGGCAACGAGAACAGCGACCGGAAGGTCTGGCCGGCGGGGTTCGAGCGGGTGCTCTCCGTCGGGGCGTTCGACGGAACCCGCATGGCCCCAGGTGCGACGCCGCCGCGCGCGGAGTTCAGTAACTACGGCGACTGGGTCAAGGCCTATGCCAGCGGGGTGCAGGTGCTCGGTCCCTTCGTCAACTTCGAAGAAGTCGGCAACCTCGCGTTCCCGCCCCGCCCGGCGCAGCCCTTCATCGGCTGGGCGCAGTGGAGTGGGACGTCCTTCGCCGCGGCCACCGTCTCCGGCCGGATCGCCCAGATGGCCATCAAAAACCCGCGCATGACAGGCGCGGACGCAGCACGAGCATTGCTCGAAGAGGCGCCGAAGATATCCGAACAGGACGCGCGTCTTCAATTTCCGAATTCGGCCGGCCGGGCCATCATCCTCTGACGGGTTTAGGTCCGGATCCAGCCGGTCGTCACAGCTGTGCCGTCCGCGGCGTGCACGCGAATCCGGAGCGGCTCGGCCGGTAGGCCCTCGACCCGGAACCAGCCCGTGGCATCGATCGAGGCGGCCGTCGACTCACCCGTCGTGGTCTCGATCTCTGCCTCGCCCACCGCGCCGACCGCAATGCCACGGACGGCGAGCTGTCCCTGTACTTCCTCGAGCTGGATCTCGAGTGATACGTCGCCCGCCTCGAAAGACAACATTCGCGGACCCGGATGCACGTCGCGGACGCCCTGGGACGGTGCCAAATCCGAGTCGTGCAGGAGCTCGGCCAACTCGTCGTCCAGGCGGCGGGTGGAGAGCGCGGCTCGCGCCGATTCGGTGACGAGTTCGGGCGCAGCGTCAACGTCGTCTGCAATGCGTCGCAGGCGATCCATCAGTTCATCGTCGGTGGTCATGCCAGGTCACCCTTCAGTTGCCCGGTCAGCGAGTCGTCGGCGAGCACATGACGGCGCAGTTGGCCGAGGCAGCGTTGCCGGCTCGGACCGATCGTGCCGACCGCAATGTCCAACGCGGCCGCCACGTCCTGATAGCTCGGTGGTGGCGTTGCCATGAGAATCCGCAGCAACTGCTGACACTTATCGCCCAGCAGGCGGAACGCGCGCCACAGCGCGCCGTCTCGCTCATCGAGAAGCAAGGCAGCATCCACCGGCGCGGCGGTGTCGGCTACGTCGAGCAACGCCGCGTCATTCGCCGCGGGGCGTTCGCGGCCGGACTTGCGGATCACCTGCAGGCATTCTCTGCGCGCCGTCGTGGCCAGCCAGCCGGCCAGTCGCTCAGGATCCCTGATCCGGTTGAGGTTCTCGACTAGCCGCAGCCAGGTCATCTGGACCGCGTCATGCGCGTCGGCCATCTCGAGCCGGTAGCCCCGAGCGATCGACCACACCAGTCCGTTGAAGTCCGCGACCAACGCGTCCCACGCTGTCTGATCGCCAACCCGGGCTGCGTCGAGCAACGCCGCGGTGTCCGTTGCCATCTCCGCCTCCTCGCGCCGGCCTGACACATTCTGCCCGACCCGCACAGCCCACGTCAGGACCTCGATGAACAGAGGGCTTTGCGTCCGCGCCTGATTCAAAGCTGCCCGAAAGTGCATCACCCACGGGATGTCGCGCATCTGGTTCTCGATCAGCAAGCCGCCGGCCCATCTGGCCGAGCAATCCGCCATTTCCCGAAGGAGTTGTCATGCCCGCGCGTCTACGCAAGGGACTGGCCGCGACTGCCATGCGCATCGTGTCGTGCGTCGCCCTGGGGATCGCTGTCGCACCGGCTAGGACGGCCACGCACCCGGCGGCCTGGTTCGTGGATTTCCACGGTCCCGTGCTCCGTGCAACGCAACTGCACCTCATCTACTGGGGCATCGACTGGACCACGACGCCGCCGACGGCGGACCGGGTCACAACGGCTGTGCAGACCATGATGGCGAGTTCCTTCATGACCGCGCTGCACCAGTACCGCGCAATCAGACCCGCATCGCTTCGGGACGCGACGATCGTCACCGATCCCAGCGCGCCGATCCTCTTTGCCGACCACGACATCACGGACCTTCTGGAGGCCGAATTCCGCGCCGGCACCCTGACGCGCCCGAACGCGGCCAACCAGGACCTCTACGTCGTCATGACGCCGTTCGGGACGGGTGCTCGAGACGGCGCCTACCCCGGCGAGCACAGCTACTACGAGCACTCCGGGCAGCGAATCCACTACGCGCGCATCACCTACCGGACCACGCTGGCCGCCGCCACGGAGCTCATATCGCACGAAGTCGTCGAGGCCGCGACCGACCCTGAAGGCAGCGCCGTCATCGGCGTCGACGGGACCTGTCACCGCCCCGGGTGGTGCGAGATCAGCGACATCTGCTCGACGACCGGCGTGATCGATGGGGTCGCGGTCGAGTCCTACTGGTCCAGCGCTGACGGTGCCTGTGTGCTACCCGGCGCTCCTCCTGGTCCACCGCGCTTGGCGAGGGTGCATCAGGGAAACGGCGTCGTGCATCTGGTTGTCGACGAACCACGTATCCGCACTGCCCGACGGCGCGAGCCGTGAAAGCCACACCGATGGAAGGATCCACCATGACTGCACCGTTCTGCCGATGCCAATGCAAGATGTGCCGGGCGCCTGGCACGCGGCACTGTTGTGGACACCCTCAGTGCGGTGCCCCGCGGGTGCGTTCAGAAGCGCTCGCTCCGGCATCACCGGCTCCGGAGTTGCGCCTCGATGAACGTGAGGTCGCTCGGGCGCTACAGCGGCTGCGAGCCGAGTCCGGTTCACACTCGCCGAGCGTGACGCAGATCGAGCGCGCCATCCCCGGTCTCGTGCAGGTTGACGCCTGCTTTCTGGCCAATCCGTATGCCACGACCGAGGTGATGCTCCGGTTGCGGGGAATTGGTTTCGGGACGCTCGAGCGCATGGTTGCGCACTACCCGTCGCAGGCCCCCGCCGTCGCCGAGCTACTCGCACCGCATCTCGGGGTGCCGGCGGATTGCCTGCACCTGGCCAACGGTGCGTGCGAGGTCATTCAGGCCCTGCTCGCCAGCCGGCCCGGACCGGTACTGCTCAGCCTGCCGACCTTCTCGGCCTACTACGAGTTCGCCCACGGCCCGCTGGTGGTCCACCAACTCGACCACCGCCAGAACTTCCGTCTGGACCTCGACGAGCTCGAGGCGATGGTCGACCGCCACGCACCGGAGACCGTCGTGATCATCAACCCGAACAACCCCGACGGTGGCCTGATCCCACACGCGGACCTCGTCGGCTTCCTCGAGCGCGTGCACGGCAGGGTGGGGCAGATCATCGTCGACGAAAGCTTCAGCCACTTCACCACCGAGTCCCGGCCCGAGACTGTCGCCGGGCTCGTGGCGGAGCTGCCTGGCCTGGTTGTCGTCAACAGCTTGAGCAAGAGCTACGGGATCGCGGGACTGCGACTCGGCTACGCCGTCATGGCTGCCCGGCGGGCACAGGAATTGCGCGGCTCGTCACTGTGGAACCTTAACGCGTTCGCCGAGTGGTTCTGCACCCTGCTTGCCGATCCGGGATTCCAGCGTGCCTATGAGGCCGTCCGCCTGCGCTACGTCCGCGACACCCGGGAGCTCTTCGCCGACCTCGGCACGCTGGCCGGCGCCAAGGTCTTCCCCAGCGCCGCCAATTTCGCGCTCGTGGAGCTGGACCGCCCCGCGGCCGAGGTCGCCGCTGCGCTGCTCGCGCAGCACGGCATCTACGTCCGCGACTGCGCCGACAAGCGCGGGCTCGAGCATGGCGAGCGCTTCATCCGCGTCGCCGCGCGCAACCGGGCCGAGAACCCCCGCATCGTCGAGGGTCTGCGCACAGTCCTGGCCCAGCAGCGCACGCGCCGGTTGTTGAGCCGCGAACCAGCGCTGACCGCCTGACTAGTGGCCCAGCTCGACCAGCCGGGCGCGGCACTGCGCGGCCACGTCAGAGACCTCGCCGAGCGTTCGGCGCAGGTCGGCCTGGCGGGCGCGCAGGTCGGCCGCGATCTCGTCCAGACGGGTGAGCAGGGTCTGCAATTGGCGCTGTTCGGAAGACTCGGCCCCGTCGTACATGTCGACGATCTCCCGGCACTCGCCCAGCGTCATGCCGAAGCGGCGCCCGCGCAGGATGAGCCGCATCCGAGCCTGATCGCGCTGGCTGTACACCCGGTTGGCGCCGGCCCGCCGCGGGGCGATGAGACCCTCGGCCTCGTAGAAGCGCAGGGTGCGGGTGGTGACCCCGAGTTCGTCCGCGAGCTCGCCGACGGTCCAGGTTCGGGCCACTTCCGCTTTCGAGGTCATGTTTGTTATCGTGGCCTTACGTTGACGTGAACGTCAAGTAGGGCCGGCCGAGGAGTTGCGATGACGTTCGAGCTTTCCGCAGACCACGAGACCTTCCGCAAGGTGGTGCGCGAGTTCGCCGAGGGTGAGATCGCGCCGCATGTCGCGCAGTGGGATCGTGAGCACCGCCTGCCGCTCGACGTGGTCCGCGCCATGGGCGACCTGGGCCTGTTCGGCCTGGTCGTGCCTGAGCAGTACGGCGGCGGCGACGCCGACTTCACGTCACTGTGCGTCGCAATCGAGGAGTTGGGTCGCGTCGACCAGTCGATCGGGATCACCCTCGAGGCCGCGGTTGGCCTCGGCATCAACCCGATCCTGACCTACGGCACCGACGAGCAGAAGTCGGAATGGCTGCCTGACCTGGTCACCGGCAGGACGTTGGCGGCGTTCGGCCTGACCGAGCCCGAAGCAGGCTCCGACGCCGGCGCCACCAAGACCCGGGCGACCCTGGTCGGCGGCACGTGGACGCTCAACGGCGCGAAGGCGTTCATCACCAATTCCGGCACCGAGATCACCTCGGTCATCACCGTGACGGCACGCACCGGCGACAACGAGATCTCGACGATCCTCGTCCCGGCCGGCACGCCGGGCCTGGTCGTCGAGCCGGCCTACGACAAGCTCGGCTGGCACATCTCCGACACGCACGGGCTCTCCTTCGACGACTGCCGGGTGCCCGAGGCCAACCTGCTGGGCGTGCGTGGCAACGGCTTCAAGCAGTTCCTCAACGTGCTCGACGACGGCCGCATAGCCATCTCCGCGCTGGCCGTCGGCCTGGCCCAGGGCTGCCTGGACGTGTCCCGCAAGTACGCGCTGGAGCGGCACACCTTCGGCGCGCCGATCGGCTCGCGGCAGGCCGTCGCGTTCTCGTTGAGCGACGTGGCGGTTGCCGTCGAGGCGGCCCGGCTGCTCACCTACAAGGCGGCCTTGCTCAAAGATGCCGGTCGCTCCTCGGCCGAGATCAAGCAGGCGGCGGCGATCGCCAAGCTGTATTCCACCGAGGCCGCGGTGTCGGCGACACGGGTCGCCACCCAGGTGTTCGGCGGCAACGGCTTCATGGAGGAGTTCCCGGTGGCGCGCTTCTACCGGGACGCGAAGGTGCTCGAGATCGGCGAGGGCACCTCCGAGGTGCAGCGCATGGTCATCGCCCGCGGCCTGGGCCTGCCCGTCACATGAGCGAGAAGGAGATCCTGGCCGCCCGTGCCGCCACGCTGGCCGCGCCGCAGAAGGCGGCCGCCAAGCTGGCCGCGCAGAACAAGCTGTACGTCCGTGACCGCATCGCGCTGCTCCTCGACCCCGACACCTTCGTCGAGGACGGGCAACTGGCCAACGCCCTTGCCCCACGTGGGGGCCCCCCCGGCAGTGACGGCGTAGCCGGCGGGGGACTGCCCGCCGACGGGGTGGTCACCGGCCAGGGTCTGGTCGACGGGCGGCCCGCGCTGGTCGTCGCGAATGACCCCACCGTCAAGGCCGGGTCGTGGGGCGCCCGGACGGTCGAGAAGATCATCCGGGTCACCGAACGGGCGCTGACCGAGGAGCTGCCGATCTTCTGGCTCATCGACTCTGCCGGTGCTCGCATCACCGATCAGGTTGCGCTGTTCCCCGGACGCCGCGGTGCCGGCCGGATCTTTCACAACCAGGTCGCGCTGTCGGGCAAGGTGCCACAGATCTGCTGCCTGTTCGGACCGTCTGCCGCCGGCGGCGCCTACATCCCGTCGTTCTGCGACATCGTGATCATGGTCGAGGGCAACGCGTCGATGTATCTCGGCTCGCCGCGGATGGCGGAGATGGTTGTGGGGGAGAGGGTCAGCCTCGAGGAGATGGGCGGCGCGCGCATGCACGTCACGGTCTCCGGGTGCGGCGACAATCTGGCCGTCGACGACGAGGACGCAATCGAGCAGGCCAAGCTGTACTTCGGTTATCTGCCCACGTGCTGGCGCGAACAACCGCCCGAGGTGCTGGCCGCGCCGCCCTCGTTCGAGCTGGCCGATGATGCCGTGCCCGCCGACGAATCCGTCCCGTTCGACGTCCACGAGATCATCGACGGACTGATCGACGCCGACTCGTTCTTCGAGGTCAAGCCGCTCTTTGCGGCCGAGTTGGTCACCGGGTTCGGGCGCATCGACGGCCACCCCGTGGGCATCGTCGCAAACAACTCGGCCGTGCGCGGCGGAGTGCTGTTCGTCGACTCGGCCGACAAGGCGGCGCGGTTCATCTGGCTGTGCGACGCGTTCAACGTGCCGCTGCTCTACCTGGCCGACGTGCCGGGCTTCATGATCGGCAGCGAGGTCGAGCGCCAGGGCATCATCCGGCACGGTGCCAAGATGATCACTGCGGTGGCCGAGGCTACGGTGCCGCAGATATCGGTGGTCGTGCGCAAGGCCTACGGCGCCGGGCTCTACGCGATGGCCGGGCCGGGTTTCATGCCCGATGCATGTATCGCACTGCCCACTGCGAAGATCGCCGTGATGGGGCCGCAGGCTGCGGTGAATGCCGTGTACGCCAACAAGATCGAGGAGATCGCGGACCCCGACGAGCGGGCGGTGTTCGTCGCCGACAAACGTGCCGAGTACGAACAGGACGTCGACCTGCTGCGCCTGGCGGCGGACCTGGTGCTCGATGCGATCATCGAACCGAGCGAGCTGCGCTCTGAGCTGGTGCGGCGCTACGCGGTGCTAGTCGGCAAGTTGCGGCACATCGCGTCCAAGCGGCACGGAGTACCGCCCACGTGAGCTCCGACGTGCGCATTGTCGGTCGTGCGACGGCCGAGGAGCTGGCCGCTGTCGTCGCGCTCATGTCGCACCTCGACCGCGAGCGCGAGCCGGACCGCTACACCGAGTGGCGCCGCGCCCGGCTGGCCGCGGTCAGGCCGTCCGGGCAACGACCTCGTGCGGATCGAAGCTCACCCGAACCCGGCTGATCCTGCGCCGCTCGCAGAGCGCTGCGACGACGACGGCTAGCGCGACGAGCAGTGCCCAGCCACTGAACGACAGCACGAGCGCCACTGCCGCGCAGGCCAACTGATCGACTCGGGACCTAGGGCGTCGGGTAGCCGAGGTCCCACAGACTGACGTTCAGGTCCTTCAGCATCGTCCGCAGGACAGGCAGCGACAGCCCGACCACATTGTGGTGATCACCCTCGACGCCGTCGATGAACCAGCCGCCGAACCCGTCGATCGTGAACGCGCCTGCCACGTTGGACGGTTCGCCGCTGCTGCAGTACACCTCGATCTCCTCGTCGGTGACATCGCTGAAGTGCACAGTGGTCGAAACGGTCGCCTGGACAGTTCGCTCGGCCACGCAGTCGATCAGGCAATGGCCGGTGTGCAGGATCCCCTTGCGCCCGCGCATCTTCTTCCAGCGGGCGATCGAATCTTCGTACGACGAAGGCTTGCCCAGGGCCTCACCGTCGAGCTCGAACAGCGAGTCGCAACCCAACACGAGCGTCTCGGTGAGCGGCTCGTCGAGGATCATTGACTCTCTCTTGAGTTCCTGCCAGACGACGGTTGCCTTGCTGTTCGCGATGGCTTGCGCCAGCTCGGCAGGTGGCCGGTCCGGTACTGACGACTCGTCGAAGTTGCTGACCAGTCGCTCAGGCACCACCCCGGCGCGCAGCAGGGTGTCGTAGCGGGCCGGCGAGGCGGAGGCGAGGATGAAGCGGACGGTCGCCTGCGGCGGTCCGAGATCTGTCACAGCCCCAGCGATTTCGAGACGACGCCCTTCATGATCTCAGTCGTACCGCCATAGATGCGGGTGACGCGGGCGTCGGCGTAGGCGCGGGCTATGGGGTACTCGGTCATGAAGCCGTAACCACCGTGCAACTGCAGGCACCGGTCGGTGACGCGGCCCTGCAGCTCGGTGCACCACCACTTGGCTTTCGCGGCGTCTGCCCCGTCGAGGTCGCCGTCGTTGAGGCGGTCGACGCAGCGGTCGATGAACGCCTGCGCCACGTCGATCTCGGTCGCGATCTCGGCCAACACGTACTTGGTGTTCTGGAAGGAGCCGATCGTGGTGCCGAACGCCTTGCGGTCCTGGACGTAGCGCAGCGTGTTGTCAAAGGCGGCCTGGCACTCGGCCACCGCCGACACCGCGATCGACATACGCTCCTGCGGCAACTTGCGCACCAACTGCGCGAAGCCCTCGCCCTCGGCCCCGAGCCGGTTCGCCACTGGCACGCGCACGTCGGTGAACGACAACTCGGCGGTGTCCTGGCTGTGCAGGCCGAGCTTGTCGAGGTTGCGTCCGCGCTCGAAGCCGTCCATCCCGCGCTCGAGGATGATCAGTGACATGCCGCTGTGCCGGTCCTCGCCGGTGCGCACCGCCGTGATGACCAGGTCGGCGTTGATGCCGTTGGTGATGAACGTCTTCGAGCCGTTGACGATGTAGTCCGCACCGTCCCGCTTGGCGCTGGTGCGGATCCCGGACAGGTCCGATCCGGCGCCGGGCTCGGTCATCGCGACAGCGGTGATCAGGTCGCCGGAGACGATGCCGGGCAGCCAGCGCTGCTTCTGCTCGTCGTTGCAGAAGCTGAGGAAATACGGCAGGCAGGTGTCGTTGTGCAGCGTGATGCCCAGACCCGAGCCGGTGATCCCGGCCAGACTGACCTGTTCGCCCAGGATCTGGTTGAACCGGAAGTCCTCGATTCCGCCGCCGCCGTACTCCTCAGGCACCTGCATCCCGAGGAATCCGCTCTTGCCTGCCTCGGTGAACACATCGCGCGGGGTGATGCCGGCACGCTCCCACTCCATGTAGTTGGGCACGATCACCTTGTCGGCGAAGGCGCGGAACGCCTCACCGAACGCCTGATGGTCGGTGTCGTAGTGCTTGCGCTGCATGGTGGATCTCCTTGGCCTGCCGTCGAACGTCCCAGTCTATGTACCAGCGCGGTGTGCCACGAAGTCCGGCCGATAGCGTCAGGGCCATGGTTTCGGCATCGGTGGTCGGCGTGATCGGCGGGTCGGGGTTCTACTCGCTGCTTGACGACGCGGAGGCGCAGCATGTGCCGACCCCCTACGGCGAGCCCAGCGACGTGGTGACGGTCGGCACGCTCGGTGATCGCCAGGTCGCGTTCCTGCCGCGGCACGGCAGCGATCACCGCTTCGCACCGCACGTGGTGCCCTACCGCGCGAATCTGTGGGCACTGCGCTCGCTGGGCGTGCGGCAGGTGGTGTCGCTGTCGGCCGTGGGTTCGTTGCGGGCAACGTCGCCGACGGGGACGTTGATGGTCCCCGATCAACTGGTCGACCGCACACACGGCCGACCACACACCTATTTCGACGGTGCATCCGGTGTCGGGCACGTCTCCTTCGCCGACCCGTACTGCCGCGACGGCCGGGCTGCCGCGTTGGGCGCCGGCATCGCGGCGCGCGACGGGGGCACGCTCGTAGTCGTCAACGGCCCGCGCTTCTCCTCACGGGCCGAGTCGCTGGAATTCCAGGCCCAGGGCTGGTCGATTATCGGCATGACGGCGATGCCCGAAGCCGGCCTGGCCCGCGAACTCGCGCTCTGTTACACCACGCTGGCACTGGTCACCGACCTCGATGCCGGCGTCGAGGCCGGCCAGGGCGTCACGCACGCCGAAGTGCTCGCTGCGTTCGCGGCGAACCTGCCGCGGCTGCGCGACCTGCTCGTCGCGACGATCACAGAGCTGCCGCTGCGCCAGGGTGACTGCGGCTGCGGCGACACGTCGGGCCACCCGCCGGCATTCCAGCTGCCATGAGGGTGCTGCTCACCGGGGCGGCCGGGTTCATCGGGCAGCACGTGTACACCCGGCTGATTGAGCGCGGGTATCCGGTTCGCGGGTTCGACTCGTTGCGGTCCGACGTGCACCGCGGCGTGCCGCCTTCGGTGCCCGGGCTGGTCGTCGGCGACGTGCGCGACGGCGAAGCCGTCGACAAGGCATTGATCGGCGTCGACCTGGTGTGCCATCTCGCGGCCAAGGTGGGCCTCGGGGTCGACGTGCAGGACCTGCCCGATTACGCCGACTCGAACGATCACGGCACCGCCGTGCTGCTGGCCGCGATGGCCCGCGCCGGGGTTCGCCGGCTGGTGCTGGCCAGCTCGATGGTCGTGTACGGCGAAGGCGTGGGCCGGTGTGCCACCCACGGCGACGTGACACCCGCCCCGCGGACCGATGCGGCGCTGGCGGACGGCCACTTCGAGCCGCCCTGCCCGTGGTGCGGACGTGAGCTCGCGCCGGCGCTCGTCGGCGAGGACGCCCGCCTCGATCCGCGCAACGCCTATGCGGCGTCCAAGCTGGCCCAGGAGCAGCTGGCCTCGTCCTGGGCGCGGGCGACCGGCGGCAGCGTCGCGGCGCTGCGTTACCACAACGTGTACGGGCCGGGCATGCCGCGCGACACCCCGTACGCCGGTGTCGCGGCGATCTTCCTCTCGGCGCTGCGCCGTGGCGAGGCACCCGTTGTCTTCGAGGACGGCGGCCAGCGGCGTGACTTCGTCCACGTCGGCGACATCGCTGACGCCACCGTGCTCGCGGCCGTTCGCCACGAGCACGGGGTGCGCGCCTACAACGTCGGCTCCGGCACCCCCCGCACGGTCGGCGACCTGGCCGCCGCGCTGTCGGCAGCAACCCGCGGCCCGATCCCGAGGGTGTCCGGTGAGTACCGCCTCGGGGACGTCCGCCACATCACCGCCGATTCCTCGCGGGTGAAGACCGAACTGGACTGGGCGCCCCAGGTCGACTTCGCCGCCGGGATCACGGCGCTGTCCCAGACGCTGTGACGGTGTGCACCCGGACCACCAGGCGACCGCTGGCGGGAACGCGCAGAACACGTCAGACAGCAACCGGCAAGCAGACCGTGAACCGGCACCCTTCTGCGGTGTTCTCCACGTGGACGCTGCCGCTGTGGGCCTCCACGATGCCGCGGGTGATGGCCAGGCCGAGGCCAGCGCCGGCTGGGTGCACGCTGTGCGGGGTGCGGGCCGGCTCGCCGCGGAAGCCCACATCGAAGACGCGGGCGATGTCGTCGTCGGCGATACCGCCGCATTCGTCATTGACGACCACCTCGGCCCGCGGCGCCGCGTCGTCGGCGCTGAGCCCGACGAGCACGTCGACCCGGCCGTCAGCGCGCGTGTGCCGGATCGCGTTCGCCACCAGGTTGGTCAGGGCCCGGTTCAGTTCCGGGCCGTTTCCCGCGACCGTGGCGGCACCGGCCATCCGCCCGGACAGGTGCACGCCCTGCGCCGCTGCCAGCGGTTCCAGCGCGGCAAGGCAGTCGGACACGAGGTCGTCCAGGGGGATGTCGTCGATGTCGCGCGCGAACGAGCCGGCCTGGATCCGGGACAGGTCGAACAGGTCGTCGACCATGCCACTGAGCCGCTCGACCGACGCGCGTATCTGCTTGTAGTACGGGTCGGGGTCATCGACCAGGCCGTCCTCGAGCGCCTCCGACATGGCCCGCAGCCCCGCGAGCGGAGTGCGCAGGTCATGACTCACCCAGCTGACCAGCTCGCGCCGCGCGGACTCCAGTGCACGCTCGCGGGCGCGTGAATCGGCCAGCCCCTGCGCGGTGACGCTGAGCTCGCGGCGCACCTGTTCGAGTTCGGAGGTGAGCCGCCGTCCGTCATGCGTGGGGATCAGGCCCTGACCGAGCTCGGCCACCGCCGCGCGCAGCACCTCGCGGTCCTTCGTCAGCCGGCGCGCGACGGCCCCGGCGGCGAACGCTCCCACCAAACCGGCCGCGCAGACCACCACGACGACCGTGACCTGCTCGTTGGTCGGCAGCAGCATCGCGTGCATGAAGGCGAGGGTCGCGCCGATCGAGGCGGCACTGCCGGTGAGCACCACCGAGGCGAGCAGGGCGCTGAGCGAGCGCCGCCGGAGCGGCAACGTCACCAGCCAGACGAGCGCGCACGCGGCGAGCGCCCACAGCAGCGCCACCAGCACGTTGGGCACGGTGGGTGTCACGGCAGCTCCAGCCGGTAGCCGATTCCCCACACCGTCTGGATCAGTTTCGGGTTGGTCGGATCGTCCTCGATCTTCTCGCGCAGGCGCCGGACGTGCACGGTCACCGTCGATTGGTCGCCGAACGTCCAGCCCCAGACCTCGCGCATCAACTGCTCGCGGTTGAACGCGGTGCCCGGATGGGCCATCAAGAATGCCAGCAGGTCGAGTTCGCGCACGGTCAGCGACAGCTCGGCGCAGTCCCGGGTCACCCGGCGGGCAGCGGTGTCGACGCGCAGGGATCCAGCGACGAGCAGGCCGGCCGGCTGGGGCGCCATAACCGAACGCCGCAGGACCGAGTCGATGCGCAGCACCAGTTCGCGCGGCGAGAATGGCTTGGTGACGTAGTCGTCGGCGCCGACCTCGAGCCCGGCGATGCGATCCTCGGCTTCGCCCAACGCGGTGAGCATGATGATCGGCAGATCGGCGTGGGTGCGCCGGACCTGCCGGCAGACCTCGAGGCCGTCGACCTCGGGGAGCATCAAATCCAGCACCATCAACTCGGGCGGGTTGGTGGCGACAGCGTCCAGCGCCGCCTTCCCGTCGCTGACCCGCTCGACCTCGTGTCCGGCCCGTTCGAGGTAGGTGACGACGACGGAGGCCACCGTGTCGTCGTCGTCGACGATCAGGACCCGGGGCATGGCTCGATCCTAAGTCGCCGGGCGGGCGGCACATGACAACGGAAGCGGCCGGTTCTCTGCTCTGTAAGGGTTTGCCCGGTGCCGGCGCGGCTAGCGTCGGGGAGTGGAGCCGATCATCGACATCGTCCTGCCGTGCTTGGACGAAGCGGCGGCGCTGCCGTGGTTGATGGCCCGGATCCCGTTGGGCGCACGGGCGATCGTGGTCGATAACGGTTCGGTCGACGGCTCTGCGGACATTGCTCGCGACCTGGGCGCCGAGGTCGTGTACTGCCCCGCGCGCGGCTACGGGGCGGCCTGCCACGCGGGGCTGCTGGCGGCGTCGGCCGACCTGATCGCCTTCTGCGACTGCGACGGGTCGCTGGATCCCGGTGCCGCACTGCCGATGGCCGAGCGGGTCATCGCGGGCGCCGACCTGGTGGTGTCGCGGCGCTGTCCGACCGGCCGCGCCGCGTGGTCGCTGGCCGCCCGGCTGGCCAACCGCGAGCTGGCCAGACGGGTGCACCGCCGCACCGGCGTCGCGCTCGACGACGTCGGGCCGCTGCGGGTGGCGTCCCGGGTGGGGCTGCTCTCGCTCGGATTGACCGACCGCCGCTCGGGATACCCGGTCGAGACGATCGTCGCGGCGGCGCGGGCGGGGTGGCACATCGAGCAGTTCGACGTCGACTACACACCGCGTATCGGCCGGTCCAAGGTGAGCGGCACTCTGCGCGGCAGCCTGCAAGCGGTGCGCGACATGAGCGGTGTGCTCGCCCAGTGATCGACACCATGATCGTCATCGCCAAGCAACCAATCGCCGGCCAGGTGAAGACCCGGCTGATGCCGCCGCTGACCGCCGAGCAGGCCGCGCAGATCGCCGGAGCGGCGCTGGCCGACACCCTGGCCGCCGTGCACGAGGCGCCGGCCCGGCTCCGGCTGCTGGCCTTCGCCGGCGCGCCCGGGGGCTGGCTGCCGGCGGGCTGGCGATCCTGCCGGCAGCCCGACGGCGGTCTGGACCGCCGGCTGAGCGCCGCCTTCGACGCAGCCGGTCCAGGACCGGCCCTCCTGGTAGGTATGGACACCCCGCAGCTGCGCAGCACGCAGCTCGCCGCGTTCGACGCCGAGCGCTACGACGCCTGTCTCGGGCCGGCGTCCGACGGCGGCTACTGGGCGATCGGCTTGCGCGATCCACGCCTGGCCGCGCCAGCCATCCTGGGCGTCGCGATGTCCACCGGTCATACCGGCGCTGACCAGCTACGCCGCCTGCGCCGGCTGGGGCTACGCGTCCAGATGCTCGAGGAACTGCGTGACGTGGACACCATCGACGATGCGGTCGAGGTGGCAGAGCTCATCCCCGGCAGCGCGTTTGCCGCGGCCCTCGCCTCGGTGTACCCGTCGCCGTCGATGGCCGCGGCGGTGCCCTGATGCAGGCCGGAGCGCTGCGGCCCTACGAGGACTCGTTACAGACCTCCGGTGCGCTCGGGCTGTGCGCGGACGACGGCCGGGTCATCTCACTCGACGTCGCGCGCTGGCTGGCGCCCGTCGACGCCATCGACCAGACCGTGCTGTCGCGCTGTGCCGGCCCGGTGCTCGACGTCGGCTGCGGGCCCGGCCGGTTCGTGCGCGCCCTGGCCGAACACGGCACCGCAGCCATGGGCGTGGACATCGCCGAGACCGCCGTCGCGCTCACCCGCGGGCGAGGGCTGCCCGCCGTGCTGCGGAGCGTGTTCGCGCCGATACCCGGTGAGGGACGCTGGCCGACCGTCCTGCTCATGGACGGCAACATCGGCATCGGCGGCGACCCGGCCCGGCTGCTCGAGCGGGTGCGGGCCCTGTTGGCGCCCGCGGGCCGGCTCATTGTCGAGACCCACCCCGACACCCACGCCGACGAGCAGTTATCGGTGCGTTTCAGCCGGGGTGGCGACTCGATCGGGCCAACCTTCGCGTGGGCCCACGTCGGGCTGCTGCCCCTGGTGCGTTACGCGGGTGCGCTCGGCTTCGGCGTTCCAGTGGCCTGGACCGCGGGCGGGCGCACATTCGCCTCGCTGGCGCGTTGACTGCGACGATCGCGCATGACGCGCATGACGTACGCCGCAGCGGTGACCGCGGTGATCAGAGCGAGGATGAGCAGCAGGTGTGCGGCGTAGTCCTGGCGCAGCAAGGCCTTGCTCGAGGTGGCCGTGCCGCGCCGGTAGATGAGCAGCGCCGAGAAGGCCGTCACCAGCCCACCGGTCACCAGCGCGCCCTGCAGGTAGCGGCGTGCCCGCGGTGCCACGAACTGGGTGACAAGCAGGCCGATGCCGACGACCACCGGCGTGAGGACGAAGTCGTGCAGGATGATCGCGGCGATCAGCCACGTGGCCAGCTTCGGCGGCTGGCTGGCGACCTGATTGCCCAGCAACCGGTACCCGCCGTAGCCGAGGGCGGCCAGACCGATGGCGCCCAGGCCGATCCGCAGGACGACCTCGCTGCGCGGCGCGCGGGTCATCTCAGATCACCCGTACCGATTCGAGCCACTTGGTGTTGAGCACCCCGGCCCGATCCGGTGCGATCAGGCGCACCGGGAAGCCGTGGTCGAGCGTCAGCCGCGTTTCATTGAGGTGGGTGGCCAGCACCGCTTGCGGCAGCTGATGACCCTCGATGATCGAGGTGCGGTACGCGCCCAGCCGTTCGAGTGAGCGCACCACGACGCGGGTGTTGCCGTCGATGTGCGCGCCGGCCCGGCGCAGCACGTCGACCAGCAGCGGACCGCGCCAACTCGCGCCGACGCTCCACCCCTCGACGCACGCAATGGGGTAGTCGCGCTGCACGGCCGGCAACGCCTCCAGCGCCGCCAGGTCGAGGTCGTATGGCCGCGGCCCCAGCACGGCCAGCCGCCAGGACCGGTCCACAGCAGACTTCGTCGTCCGTGCTTCGGCGGCGGTGCGGTTGATCGGCACGCCGAGCGGCCCGTGGCTGACCTTGCGCGGCGCCAGGAGCGCGACGGGTTCCAGCGGCCCGACGACCTGCCCGACGGTCGTGACGGCCACGACACCGACCCCGGCACCGCTGGCGATCAGCAGACCTCGTCGGGTCAGTCCGGGTGTCTCGGTGCTTTCGGGTTCTGTGTCGATGGGCGGGGCGGCGATCTCGGTGGCCAGGCCCTGGCGGATCACCGGCAGCTTGGCCGCGACGTGCAGGATCACCGAGCCGATCACCGCATAGGCCAGCGCGTAGTGCACGAACACGAACGACCACGGCCACGGGTACCAGGTGAGGATGTTGAGCAAGCCCGTGACGAGTTCGAGCAGCACCGTCGATACCAGTACCGCGATCGACAGCCGCTCGAGGCCGTGCAGCACTGATCGGGCCGGGGGCCACTCGAACAGCTTCGGATAGACGGTCCAGAGCTTCACCAGGACCAGGGGAAGCGCGGCGATGCCGGTCATCACGTGCAACCCCTGGCTCAGGCGGTAACCCCACGCGGGGTGCGCGGGCCACGGCAGCCAGTGCCACGGCTGGTACTGGTAGTGACTCAGCAGGCCGGTGACGAAGCAGACGGCGATGAAGATCCCGAGGACTCGGCCCACCCGCGCCACGACCGCGGGCGAGTGCAGCGGGCTGGAGAACGTGGGCCAGAAGCGGGGCGGGGTCTCGGGCAGGCGAAGGGGCGGCACGTCGTCAGTCTGGGCGGCTGAGGACGCAGAGAACCCTTACGAGGCCAGGAAGTCATCACCGGGCACCACCCACCGGACCCGAATCCTTGACAGGCTCGCAGGATGGCAGCGCTGCGTCCACGGATCGGGCTGGTCGCGACCCTGGTCGCGGACGCTGCATTGTTCGGGGTGCTGATCCGGCACACCGAATACCGGCATCACGCGTTGTGGCTGTACTGCCTGGGCCTGCCTGTCTTCGCGATCTCCGTCGTACTGCTGGCCCGGTGCCGGCTGCCGCGGCGCAGCGCGCTGTTCGTCATCTTCGGTGCCGGGCTGGTGCTGCAGCTCATCGCCGTCAGTAAGCCGACGACCACCACCGACGACGACTACCGCTACATCTGGGACGCGAAGGTGCAGCTGGCGGGCATCGACCCGTACCGCTATCCACCCAGGTCGATCGAGCTGGCTGGATTGCGGGAGGAGCTGCTGTTCCCGACGACGCGTTGCCCGCGCCGCGTCCCCGGCGGTTGCACCGCGATCAACCGGGCGCGGGTGCGCACGGTGTACCCGCCCGTCGCCGAAGGCGCGTTCGTCGCGATCCGGGTGGCCTCGTTCGGCGGCCGGGGCAACCACTTTCCGATCCAGCTCGCCGGGGCGCTCGGGGTGCTGGCGATCGGTTCGTTGCTGGCCCGGTGGGCGCTGGCGCGCGGACGTCCGGTCTGGACCGTCGCGTTGTGGCTGTGGTGTCCGCTGCCGATCATGGAATTCAGCAATGCGGGTCATATCGACTGGCTGGCGATCCTGCTCAGCGTCCTGGCGCTGGGTTTCGCGGGCACCCGGCGCAGCCTGGGCGCCGGGCTGCTTCTCGGTGCGGCCATTGCGACCAAGTTGTACCCGGCGGTGGTCCTGCCGGCGCTGCTGCGACGCCGACCTGGTGTCGTAGTGGGCGCGGCGCTTGGGCTGGTCGCGCTGTCCTATCTGCCACACGTGCTTGCCGTCGGCACGAACGTGCTCGGCTACCTGCCCGGGTATCTGCGCGAGGAGCAATACACCAGTGGCGGGCGGTTCCTGCTGCTCGGCGCGGTGCTGCCGCACGGCCTCGACACCGTGGCCGGGGTTCTCGTCCTCGGTGCCGTGGCTTGGTGGGCCGCGCGACGGTCTGACCCGGATGCGCCCGAGCACACCGCTGTCGTCCTGATGGGCGCCACCCTGCTCGTGACGACCCCGGTGTACGGCTGGTACGCGGGGCTGCTGCTCGCCCTCGTCGCGCTGTCCGGCGCGCTGGAGTGGCTGCCGGTCGCGCTCGCGCCGACGCTGATCTACTTGATCCAAGGGGATTTCGGACTGCATCCCGGGATGGCTGCGCTGGTGTACGCGGCGGCCGCAGTGCTGGCAGGCAGTGGGTTCCTGCTGCGGCGCCAGGCGTCGCCGACCCGGGTGCAGTCGGCGCCGCAGACCGAAGTCGCGGCCACTGTTCGGTAACGTCCCGCCCGTGCCCGAGCAGCCTGTGCGCCTTGACCGCGACGGTCCGCTGGCGATCATCACGATCGACAGTCCGCCGCTCAACCTGTTCGACGAAGCGCTGGTCAGCGCGCTGGCAGACGCGGTCGCGCTGGTGGCCGGGTCCGATGCGCGTGGGCTGCTGCTGCGTGCCGAAGGGCGGGTGGTCTCGGCCGGGGTGGACGTCACGCTCTTCGCCGACCAGTCGCCGGAGTCTGCTGCCGTCCTGTGGCGCAGCTGGTTCGAGATGATCCATTCCTTGGAGGATCTGCCGATTCCGACCTTGTTCGCCGCGCACGGGTTGTGCCTGACTGCCGCCTTCGAGATCAGCCTGGCCTGCGACCTGCTGATCGCTGCGGATTCGGCACGGTTCGGCCTGGTCGAGATCGTCGTCGGGTTGACGCCGTCGATGGGCGGCCCGCAGCGCCTGGCCGAGCGGGCCGGCCCGGCTCGTGCGCGCGAACTCGTCTATACCGGCGAGCTGTACGACGCGGCGACCCTGCAAAGCTGGAACGTCGTGAACCGGGTGCTGCCGGACGAGGGTTTCGCCGCCGCGGCCCGCGATTTCGCGCTGCAGCTGGCGAACGGACCGACGCGCGCACACGCTGCGACCAAGGCGATCATTCGCGAACAGATCGAGGTCGGTACCGGCGGCGCGGACGAGATCACTCCAGAGATCAGTGCCCGCCTCTTCGCGACCGATGATCTGCAAAGCGCAGTCGCCTCGTTCCTGCGCGACGGCCCCGGGAAAGCCACGTACGAGGGCCACTGATTCCGGTCAGCGGACGGACGCCCGCCACGCTCCGGGGCCGGCCCGCCAGGGGCGTCGATGGCCCGCGGCGGGCTCGTTCCACCGGCCGCGGCGGGCC
>JALYVG010000073.1 GCA_030853345.1 Actinomycetota bacterium
GACAGGGTGGCGCGCGTGCATCCTGCTCGCGATACCCGTAGGTGGAATCGTGTATCTCTACCGCGGCAAGCTCCGGCAGTGCTCGCCCTGAGCATGTCGCGGTGTTATGCGTCGCGGCGGGTGATGAGGACGGTGGCTGCGGTGACTGCGGCGACGGCGTACAGGCTCAGGACGCCGAGACCGGTCCACGGGGAGAGGGCTCCGGTGGTGTGGATGACGCTGATGATCTGGCTGCCGGCGTTGGCGGGCAGGTAGTTGATGACGTCGTTGCGCCAGCTTGTGGGTAGCAGATCGGTGACGGCGGTGAGTGCGAACAGGGTTCCGAAGAAGGCTGATAGTGCGCCGGCGGTGTGGCGGATGGCGGCGCCGAGCCCGAAACCGAGAAGGCCGACGGTGGTGAGGTAGAGGCCGCCGCCGATCGTTGCCCGCAGGGCGGCCGAGTTGGACAGCGATAGGCCGGCGTGGGCGTGGCCTAGAAACGCCTGGCCGATGCCGAAGGCGGTGAAGCTCATCGCTTCACCGATGACGAGGGTGACCACGGCGAACACTAGTCCTTTCGCGGCGAGCATGGCTCGGCGCTGGGGGACCGCGGACAGGGTCGCGCGGATCATGCCGGTGCCGTACTCGCCGCTGATGGTGAGCACACCAAGCACGCCGATGGCGACTTGGGCGATGTAGAGCCCGTCGAGACTGGTCAGCGTCGGGTCGAACCCGTCGAGTGACTGGTGGCCGTGGTTGATGTTGTAGGCGGTGCGGGCGCAGACGATGGCACTGAGCGCGATGCTGGCCAGCACCGCGAGGCCGGCGGTCCAATAGGTGGAACGGACGCTGCGTAGTTTCGTCCATTCGGAGCGGAGCAGATTCGCGAATCCGATCGTGGCCGGTTGCGGGACGAAATCGGCGAGATCTCGGCGGTTGTCTGTCGGTGGTGCTGGAGGGGTCGCGGTGGTGGTCATGTCAGGCTCCTGAACCGGTCGAGACGGCGGCAAGGTTCGGGCCGGCGCTGGCGGTGGTGGTGTGGAAGTCGGCGTGGTCGCGGGTGAGTTCCATGTAGGCCGCTTCCAGGGAGGCGTGATGGGGAGTGAGTTCGAGGATGGAGATGCGGTGCTCGGCGGCGAGGTCACCGATCGCGTCCGGGTCAAGTCCGATGACCCGCAACCCGCCCGCTTCGTTGTCCGTGAGCGGTTCCCCGTCAGCGGAGTTTGGTGCATCGGTGACGGTCGCACCGGCAGCTCGCAGCAACGCAGTCAGTCGGTGGGGGTCGCGGGTGCGGACCTGGATGTAGCCGCTGGAGCCGGAGGCGATTACGTCGGCGGTGCTGGCGTCGGCGAGTAGTTTGCCTTGTCCGATGACGATGAGCCGGTCGGCGGTCAGCGCCATTTCACTCATCAGGTGGCTGGAGACGAACACGGCTCGTCCTTCTGCGGCGAGGCTGCGCAGCAGAGTGCGGATCCAGAGGATTCCTTCGGGGTCGAGGCCGTTGACGGGCTCGTCGCAGACCAGTACGGGTGGGTCGCCGAGCAGGGCTGCGGCCAGGCCGAGGCGTTGGCTCATGCCGAGGGAGAACTTCCCGGCCCGCTTGCGGCCGACCCCGTCGAGCCCGACCAGGTCGAGAACTTCGGTCACTCGCTGCTTGCCGATGCCGGAGGCTTGTGCGAGGCACAGCAGGTGGTTGTAGGCGCTTCGCCCGGAGTGGACCGCGCGGACCTCGAGCACGGCACCGATCTGGTGCAGTGGCCGTTTGAGGTGGCCGTAGGGGCGGCCATTAACAGTGACGGTTCCTCGGCTAGGGCTGTCCAGTCCGAGGATCATCCGCATCGTCGTGGATTTCCCGGCGCCATTGGGTCCGAGGAACCCGGTGACGTGCCCGGGTCGCACCGTGAAACTCAACCCGTCGACGGCAGTCGCGTGTCCGTACTTCTTGGTCAGTTCTGTCGCTTCGATCATGGACCCGACGCTAAGCGGCGGCGGCAGTATCGCGCCTCGCCCGCAGGTACACGGTTTCGCCGCGATATTGCTACTTCAGAGTGACCCGGTCACAGACCCCGCTCGATAAGGGATCGCCCTCAGGTCGGGTCGCGAAGGACCGCGGGACCGGTTAGCGGTTCGTGCCGGGAGTGATGAGGCCGGATTCGTAGGCGAGTACGACTGCCTGGACCCGGTCGCGCAGGCCGAGTTTGAGCAGGACTGCGCTGACGTGAGTCTTCACTGTCTGCTCGGCCAGGTGCAGCTTTCCGGCGATTTCGGCGTTGGCCAGTCCGGTGGCCAGTAGGTCGAAGACGTCTCGTTCGCGAGGTGTCAGGTCCGGCAAATGCGCGGGTGGCGCAAGGGTGATGCGGGCGGCGAACTCGGTGATCAACCGTCGGGTGACGGCAGGCGCGAGCAGAGCCTCACCGGCGCCAATGACGCGGACCGCGTCGAGGATCAGTTCCGGTGTGGCGTCTTTGAGCAGGAACCCGCTCGCACCCGCCCGGAGTGCGTCATAGACGTAGTCGTCGAGGTCGAAGGTGGTGAGGATCAGTACCCGCGGCGGGTTCGTAAGTTGCTGCAATGCTGCTGTCGCCTCGATCCCTCCCATGACCGGCATCCGCACATCCATCAACACGACATCCACCGACGTGCTCGAGGCCAGGCGTACCGCTTCGCGGCCGTCACCGGCGACGGCGACGACGCTCAGGTCCGGCTGGGACTCGAGTAACGCCTGGAAGCCGAGCCGCACGATCGCCTGGTCATCGACAATCATCAACCGAAGCGCTGACTCACTCACGCGTGGGATCCTGCCGAGCCGGCGGGGATGAGTGCACGCAGTTGGAAGGTGTCCTCGGCCAGGCCGATCTCCAGGTACCCGCCGAGCGCGGTGACCCGTTCTCTCATTCCAGTTAGCCCAAACCCGGTAGCGGTCTCACCGCGGTCGGGCACGGTTGGCTTTGCGGGGTTGCTTATTCGGACGCTGATGTCGGCGCCGTAGTTGATGTCGATCTGCACGGGGGCCCCGGGTGCGTGGCGGGAGGCATTGGTTAGAGCCTCCTGGACCAGGCGGAAGCAGCAGAGCTCGACTCCAGCAGTCAATAGCGGCGGGGACCCGTCGGTGCGCACATCAATATGCATTCCGCTTTCCTGCATACGCTCGATCAGCTCGCCTAGATCTGCCAGGCCGGGCTGCGGGATCTGAAGTGCCGTGCCGTCAGGGGTGCGGAGTACTCCCAGCACGGTGCGTAGTTCGTCCAGTGCAGTCCGGGCTTGGGCTGCAATCTCCTCGAACGCGGCGCGGGTGTCTGGTGACACGTCGCCGAGTTGGTAGGGGGCGGTCGCAGCGCGCACCGCGATCAGGGAAACGTGGTGGGCGACGATGTCATGCAGTTCGCGGGATATCCCGGTACGGCCTTGAGCAAGCGCATCACGCTCTTGCAGTTCGCGTAGCCGTGCGTTGGTTGCGGCTCGGTGGGTTTCTGCTTCGCGGCGCGAGCGCAGCGTCTCTCCGATGCCCCAGGCGAGAAGAACCGCGAGGGCCTCGGTGATCGGGGCGTCCCACGGTCGGACATTGACACTGTGAGGCACGCACGCACCGGCTAGCGCGGCAGCCTCGCTGAACGCCACGATCACCAGTCCCAAGCGGCGCGACATCACCAGCGGGCATGCGGCTAACGCGACAAGCCACACCAGCACCGCGCTCGGGGGCCACGGCAGTCGCGAGTCGACCACGAAGACGGCATTCGCCGCAGCCACCAGCGCGAGCCCCGCGACCGGTGCTCGTCGCAGCAGCACGATCGGCGCCGTTGCGAGACCTGCTAGCGGTATCCCGACCGCCGGGAACACGTCTGCATGCACGTTCGCGACCATCAGCGCGCTCACCGTAGCCAGCGCGACCGCCACTAGCCACAGTCCGCGCCAGAACCGTGATGCTCGGCCGCCGAACATTAACTCTTGTAGAAGTGCAGGCAGCCAAGAAGGTTCTGGCGAGGGGTCGGGTGTGCTGGTGGCCGCTGCGCCGGGCACGCGTGCGACCGTGGTGTTCACGACCTCAGCATCCCCTGCCGCGGCGATCGACGCCTCCCACAGGAGTACCAGGCCATCCCGTACGAGAGCAGGCGATCACCCTGGTGCCCAGCCGCACTAACCCTCAGGCTGGGTCGACACTGGTCAGGTCCGCGGCCCCTCGTGCTCTGCCCTTCTTGGTGAAGTACCGGCCGATCACGATCGACCCCATGATCCCGAGCGCTGTCGCAAGCAGCGGGAGGATTTGGTTGTAGGCGTAGGCCGTGGAATAGCCGGTGTGGTCGATGATCAGCGCGGTGCCGCCGGCTTGAAGAAGAAACAGTGCCGCCCACAGGTAGCTCGTGACGTACATGCCTGCGCGGAAGTCGCGGTAGTTCTCCCACATGAGATCGAAGGTCGCCATCCCGTCGTGGGTGCCATCCGTTCCGTAGCGCTGCGCGAAGTAGAACACCAGCGGCTTGCGAGCCACGATGGCTGACCCTAGAAAGATCAGACCAATCAGAGCGGTGGTCGCGCAGTCCTTGTAGAGCAACACCTTGGGGGTAGAACTGGCGATTAGGGCGATGACCGCGGACACAGCGGTGAACGCGAAGATCGAGGCCGAGGCACCGCTGAACTTGCGTGCCTTCACCCAGATCGCCACCCCACCCACGGCGGGGCCGATACTTCCGACGAGATAGCTGACCACGCTGCTGGCGCCCAGACGGTGAGCAAGCTGGAACAGCGCAATGCTGCCGCCGATCTCGACCAGCGTGACGAGGACGTTGAAGCGCATCCCCTTCCTTGCCGGGTGGTCGTTGAGCCCTTGAGTGATCTGCTCGTGCACGTTCGGCACGTCTGCGGCCATGCCCGAACCGTACGGGCGTCGGCCAACGGTGCGGGCCTACGTGGCGGCGTCGCGATCACGGCGCAGAGCTTGAGTGGCGGCGATGAGCGCGATGAGCGCGGGAATGAACAGGAGCAACTGAGCGGTGCTGTAGCGGCGGAGCTCTGAGCGGACGTCGACTCCGTGCAGCGCGGTCTCGAGGCGGCCACGCGGGTAGAGCGCGACGGCGTGTACGGCGAGTGCGGCGTAGTTCATAGCGCAACCGAGCGTCCAGGTTGCCCACACCCACCCGCCGTGACTGCCGAGGACAGCAGCCAGTACGACTATGCCGGCGGTGCCGAGTACGAATTCTGCCGTCACGATGCGACGGCGCCGTCGCGTGCCGGCACGTCCGTACATGTCGAGCGCCACGAATCTGCGGACACTCCATTCGTTGCCTGCCACACGCTGCAGGATCCACCCTGGGCTGGGTCACCGCCTCAGGGCGCACGAAGACGAACCATCACGAGCCAGTTTCAGGCGCTATAGACGCGGTCTATAGCTGTGTTCTATAGTCCGGCGTATGACGGTGCCGTTTGCGCTTTTGGGGTTGGTGGGGCGTGAGCCTTCCTACGGTTACGAGCTCAAGCAGGAGTACGACAGTCATCTGGGTCGTGGGCGTCCTTTGCAGGTCAGTCAGGTGTATTCGACGTTGGGTCGACTGGCTCGTGACGGCAAGGTGACGGTGGGTCCGGCGGAATCTGGTGCCGGTCCTGACCGTAAGCGGTACAGCATCACCGAGACTGGCGCGAAAGATTTCGCGGCGTGGCTCGCGCAGCCGGTCGAGCCCGAGCCGCACCTGCAGACCGTGCTGTTCGTGAAGGTCGTGCTGGCTCTTCTGGTGGGGCGGTCGGCGCAGACCTATCTCGCTACCCAACGAGCCGCGCACCTGAAGCGGATGCGGGAGCTGACCGCCGCCCGACGCAAAGCCACGCTGATCGACACACTGCTGGCCGATCACGCGATATTCCGCATAGAGGCCGATCTGCGGTGGATCGACATGACCGAGGCACGCCTAGATGAACTCGCGAAGGAACTTACAACATGACCCTCGACTCGCTGACAAATACAACATCTACGCCGACATCTACGCCAACCGACTTCATCTTGGTGGCGCGCGACCTGCACAAATCGTTCGGCAAAACCCCGGCGCTGACGGGTGCGGACCTGTCGGTCGCTGCGGGGGAGATTGTGGCGGTGATGGGCCCAAGCGGGTCAGGGAAGTCGACACTGCTGCATTGCCTGGCAGGCGTGCTGCGTCCTGATCGGGGAGAAGTGTGGTTCGACGGGCACCGCGTAGATGAGATGAAAGACTCCGCGCGCACCGAGCTGCGCCGCTGCTCGTTCGGGTTCGTGTTCCAGTTCGGGCAACTCGTCCCCGAACTGAGCGCCGAGGAGAACATCGCGCTTCCGCTGATCCTCGGCGGAACCCGTCGGGCACCGGCTGTCCGGGCCGCCCGTCAGTGGTTGACGCGCCTCGGTTTGGAAGGTCTTGGTGAGCGTCGCTCCGGGGAACTGTCCGGTGGGCAGGCCCAACGTGTCGCGCTCGCCCGCGGCCTAATCACCGCGCCGAAAGTGCTGTTCGCCGACGAGCCGACCGGGTCGCTGGACTCACTGACCGGTGTGCACGTCATGGACCTTCTCGTGGAGACGGCCAAAGCCGAAGGCACCACCGTCGTGCTGGTCACCCACGAACCCCGCGTCGCTGCCTACGCCGACCGCGAAGTCGTCGTGCGCGACGGCAAAGTCACCGCGTCCCAGCCCGAGCTCGTCTGATGATCGCCCTCGGACTTCGAGTAGTGCTGCGCGGCGGCCGCGAATCCGCGGCCCGGATCGCCGCCATCGCCGCCGGCGTCGCGGTCGGTGTCGTCCTGATCCTGCTCGCGATCGCCACCCTCAACGGCCTGCACACCCGCGACCTGCACTCGGGCTGGCTGGCCACCTCAGCACACAACCGCCAACCCAGCACCAGTCCATCCGCGGACGGGCTGCTGTGGCGCAAGACCTCAGACCAGTTCCATTCACAGAGCATCGCCCGCATCGATGTCGCTGCCACCGGACCGAGCAGCCCCGTCCCACCCGGGATCCCAACACTTCCCGCTACAGGGCAGTTCTACGCGTCACCTGCCCTCGCCACGCTTCTGCGAGCTACCCCCGCAGACCAGCTCGGTGACCGGATTCCCGGACACATGGTCGGGACCATCACCCGAGCCGGGCTCCCGTCTCCGAACGCTCTGATCAGCGTCGTTGGCTATGACCGTAGCCAGCTCGCGGCTCAGCCGGGCGTGATCACCGTGCGCAGCATTGAGACCGCACCGACCAAGCACACCTACACGACGTTTCAAGCCGTGGCGCTGGGCATCGGCGCGGCCGGTCTGCTGATCCCAGTGTTGATATTCGTTGGGATGGCGACCCGGATCGCGGCAGCCCGCCGCGAACAACGACTGGCAGCGATGCGACTCGTCGGAGCTACCGTCACCCAGGTCGCTACCCTTGCCGCGATCGAAGCCGCCGGCGCCGCCATGATCGGCACCACGACTGGGGTCGGCCTGTTCTACGCGCTGCGCCCGACGCTGGCAGGGATCCAACTCACCGGTGACTCCTGGTTCACCAGCGACCTGTCCCTGGGCTGGCTCGCGCTCACCCTCATCCTCGTCGGGGTGCCGGTCGCTGCTGCTGCCGCCGCCGTGGGCGCATTGACCCGGGTACGGGTCTCACCACTCGGGGTGACCCGCCGCGCCACCCCCGCCGCACCGAAAGCAACCCGGCTGATCCCACTCGGACTCGGGCTGCTGCTGCTGGCCGTGTTTGCGTTGGCCGGGCACCCCTACTCCCGCGGCGCCAGCAGCACCTACGCCCCCACCGTCGTTGCCGCCTTCACCCTGATCATTGTCGGGATCGTCGTGGCCGGCCCGTGGCTGACCCGGTTGTTCACCCGACTGCTCGCAATCCGATCCGCCCGACCGGCAACCCTGATCGCCAGCCGGCGCCTGGCGGACAACCCGGCGGCAGCGTTCCGCGCGGTGAGCGGGCTGATCCTCGCTGTCTTCGTCGGCAGCGTCTTCGCCGGCGCCGCGGCGACCGCATCCAGCCCGACCTCGCTGGGCGATGACCCCGGCGCAGACTCCACCGTGATCAGTCGACCCACCACCACACCGTTATCGACTCAGCTGGCTGACCAGATCACAATGCAACTCCGCGCTCTTGACGGCGTCGCTGCCGTCACGTTGATCCACGCAGATCCGCGCGGCAACGCCAACGGCTTCCCGCAGGGCCTGATCGCCTGCACCGATCTCACCGCGACACCCGAGATCGGCCGATGCGTCACCAGCGGTGTCATCAGCCTGCCGCTCTACGCCCTGGACGCCGGTCACAGCGAGCCGAACACGACCTGGCCCGCCGCCACCGACCTCCACACGCAGACCACCGCGCTGCCGGTGCAGGGGATTGTCATCGCCACTGACGCCACCCCCGCCACGCTCGAACGCATCCGCACGACTATCGAAACCAGCGCGCAGGGCGCGCTCAACGTCCCGAAGACCCTCAGCCAATTGAGCGCTGCCACACTGCGCGACGTCAGCCAGCTACAGCACCTCGCCGACCTCGCCATCCTGCTCAGCGTCCTCATCGCCGGCTGCAGCCTCGCCGTCGCCGTCGTCGGCGGCCTCCTCGAACGCCAGCGACCCTTCAGCCAACTCCGCCTCAACGGCACACCGCTGAAGGTCCTGCGACGCGTTGTCCTGCTCGAGGCCGCGGTACCCCTCATCGGACTCGCAATCATCTCCGCCGCCGGAGGCCTGCTCACCGCGACCCTGCTCCTACGAGCCGTCCGCGGCACCACCCTTCACCTGCCCGGCAGCAGCTACTACCTCACCCTCCTCGCCGGGATCGCCGTTGCGCTCGCTCTCGTGACGGCAACCATGCCTTTGTTGCACCGGATCAGCTCACCCGAAAGCCAGCACACTGAATAGAGCTCCGCGCTGGCCACCACCCGTCGGGGAGGTCGACGTCGGTGGCACCGAGGTCGGAGCTGTCGAGCGGCCTCAGATCTTGGGCCGGTCTGATCAACGAGTTCCGTCACGCCGCCTGAACTCACGGTTGAACGCGGCCGCCGAGGTTTATGGGCCCCGCAGGTTCTGCTCAGCGCGGGCGGTAGACGTCCGCGCGGTGGTCGATGTGAACGATGTACACGCGCTGCGCTTCGTCGTCGATGCGGTAGAGCAGCCGGTAGGGGCCGCGGCGAGCGCCGAACAGCCCCGAGAGCTCACGTTCGAGGGGCTTGCCGACGCGGTGCGGCTCACGTGCCAGGTCGCCGAAGGCGAATTCGATGATCGCCGGGACGACGCGGGGCGGGATGGTCTGCAGCGCGCGACGGGCTGGTCCGGTCAACTGGACGTCATAAGCCACGCTGCTGTCTCAGCCGTCGCGCTTGGGAACGCCGAACGCGCCCCGGATCTCGTCCTCGCCGTGGGTACGTCCTGCCGCGATGTCGACTTCGGCCTCGGCGATGGTCTCGCGAATGCCGGGCTGCGAGAGCCAGAACAGCGTCTCCTGGATCGACTCCCACTCGTCGGCACCGATCAGAACCGCGGCAGGCGATCCGTTCTTGGTGATCGTGACCTGGTCGTGCGTGATGGCCACCGAATCGACGTACTCGTTGAGCTTGTCCTTGACCTTGGAGATCGGTAACGTCTGCATGGCGTCCATCATAGGCCCGAATAACAGCCCACACAAGGCCTAGATTAACGCCGCCATGCCGGGAAGATGTCTCCGTCGGCGACTGCCTGCAAGGCGATCGTCACCCGGATCACAGCCGACCTCATTTCTGTATGGACCTGACCTAGCGAAGTAGCCGCGAGGGGTCCCAGGGGCTGGGCCGGTGGTGTTGCGTGATGGGGGAGTGGACCAGCCGCCGGGTCACCGATTACCGCGCGGTCATCGATGTGGTCCGTCGGTATGGCTCGGTCCACTATCCGAAGGCGTCGGTGCCGGGGGAGTTCACTGTCTGGCGTCGTCGGTTGCGGCAAGTCGCACGCCTGGCGCAGGTACGAATCAGCGTGATCCGCGGCGCGGACTACGTGCTGGTGGAGATCCGTGACTTTCAGGTGAGCGAGGAAGACAACCTCGCCACCGCCGATGTCATCCAGGCCCACCTGGTGGGGCGTGAACTGAGCTTCGACGATGCGCTGCACGCTCGAGGACGGCAGCGCCTGAGAGTCGTCCCGCATGACGAACCGTAGGTCGATGGCCGCCGGCCAACTCCAGCACTGTCTTCGGGTGGAGGAGACGATGGAGAACAACATCGGGACGCGACCGCGTTCAAGATCATGTCAGTCACTTGTCAGTCACTACCGGGCGGCACGGTCGATCATGCGGCGACACGGATGGGCACGAAACCCAATGATCGCCGGGATGTGGTGATCTCAGCCGACACGGGCGAGCACCGAATCTGACCGATCACCCGCGCAGGCAGTGTGGGGGTCAGGGTTCGAGTCCCCTCAGCTCCACCCATTCCATAAGGGCTAGAGTTGCGTCCATAGCCGTGGTGTTTGATCTTCGCCCTGTTGTGCGTGGCGTCGTGATGTGAGACGGCCACCGCGTGATCCTCATCAGCTGAACAGCGAACAGCGGACAACCAGCAAGTCGGGACGACGCGGGCCATAGGGTTTCGGCCATGGAGTTGCTATCGGCCCGCAAGGCGAAAGCGGGCGACAAGGTCGCCGTGGTGTCGCCATCGTTCGCCGCGCCAGCAGTCGCTCCGGCCATCCACGAACAAGCACTCAGACGGCTTGAAGCCGTCACCGGATTGGTTCCCGTCGAGTTTCCGACGACGCGAAAGTTGGGCTCGTCCCCGCGTGAACGGGCCGACGATCTGAACGCCGCGTTCGCAAATCCTGAGATCCGGGCAGTGCTTGCCGTGATCGGCGGCGAGGACCAACTCACCGTCATTCCGCATCTCGACGCCACGCTCATCGCCGACGACCCGAAGCCATTCCTCGGCTATAGCGACAACACCAACCTGCTCAACTGGCTCTGGACCAACGGCGTCTGCGGTTACTACGGCGGATCGACACAGGTCCAGCTTGGTCCCGGCCCACGCATCGACCCGATCCACGAGCGTTCACTTCTCGCAGCCCTACTCACCGGCGAACGTCTCGAACTCGCTGAGCCCGGCGAGTCTGAAGATCACGGAATCGACTGGCAAGACCCGCGAGCACTCAGTGAGTTCGGTGAACGCGAACCCACCGAGCCTTGGACTTGGTCCGGGCCGCCGCGAACCGTCACAGGCCGAACCTGGGGCGGTTGCATCGAGGTGATCCAATGGATGCTCACCGCGGCTCGGTTTCCTGCCGATCCCGGCGTGCTCAAAGGCGGCGTGCTCCTCCTCGAAACATCCGAGGAGCTCATTCCCGCGCAAGAATTCGGCCGCATCCTTCGAGCAATCGGCGAGCGCGGCATCCTGGCCGCCGTGGATGCCGTCATCGTCGCCCGACCGCCCACATCGAACTTCACCACCCGACCCTCAACGGCCCAGCGGAAGGCCAGGCGCGACGAACAACGCGACGCTGCCGTCGACGTCACACAGCGTTACAACCCCGACGCAGTCGTTCTGGTGGGGCCGCCGTTCGGCCACACTCGACCACAATGGATCGTTCCCTACGGCGGCCAAATGACAGTGGACGGGGCAAACCGCCGGCTGTTCGCCGACTACAGCTGACCGCGCTCACTGCCGATCTCCGCGCTCGGCCGTCGACGACTGACCCCGAGCGCTGCCGACCCACTATCACGGATCGAGTTGGGGCCAACTTTCCCGCGGCAGATTCCAGCGAACGTCGCAACATTCCAGCTGGTCGACGCTAGCGCAGATCGCGCGCGGAAAGGCCCTCTACCGAGGAGCGTCTGGGCCGGACGCGAACCAGCAAGGGTGTGCCTGCGTCGTTCCGGAAGGGTCTTCGACTAGGAGGGCGCGGAGTTCCTCGTCGAGCCAGTAGCGCTCGCCGGCACGAATCCAAATAGGCTTCGCCAGGACCCATGGAGCACCGTCGACGCTTCGCTGTACCTCGGACACAAGGATGAGCTTCTCGGCAATGACGGGCTCAGACACCCGACAACTGTAAAATCGGGAAGCGCCGCTGATTCGTCCACACTGAGGCAATGGCCGGCCTTCCGGAGACAGATGTCGCGCGCGTGCAACGGTGGTGCCGCGCTCGTACGCCGGCGCAGTTCCGTGACGAGGTGCGGGTCGAGGTCGACGTCGCTGATCGGTACGTGACGATCGTGGAGTGCCGACCGCCGTGGCGCGACGACTTCGGGCCGGAGTGGACGCGGTTCCCGGTCGCACGGCTCCGCTATGTGAAAGCCACCGGGTTGTGGTCGTTGTTCTGGCGGGATCGCCACCTGAAGTTCCACGCCTACGACCGGGTGCCGGCGTCGGCGAACATCGAGGAGTTGCTGGCGGAGGTCGACCGCGACCCGACGGCGATCTTCTGGGGCTGAGCGGCAGGTGTCAGCCCGTCACCGTCGAGGCGGTGCTGGTCAGGTCGGCGAGCAGGTCCGCTGGCCGGGCCCAGCCGAGGGTCTTGCGTGGCCGGTGGTTGACCTCCTCAGCAACCCGCACCAGCTCCGCCGGGGTAACGGAGGCCAGGTCAGTGCCTTTCGGGAAGTAGTCGCGCAGCAGCCCGTTCATGTTCTCGTTCGAACCGCGTTGCCAAGGTGAGTGCGCGTCGCAGAAGAACACGTCGGTGCCGGTCGCGGCGGTGATCGCCTGGTGCATCGCCAACTCCTTGCCCTGATCCCAGGTTAACGTCCGCCGCAATCCGACAGGCAGCCGGTTCAGGGCGTCAACGATGCCGGCGCGCATCGCATCGGCGGTCGGCCTGCCGACCGGGACGTGAACGAGGATGAGAAATCGAGTGGTCCGTTCGACCAGGGTGCCGATCGCGGAGCGGTTGCCGGCGCCCATGATGCAGTCGCCCTCCCAGTTCCCGGCCTGCACGCGGTCATCAACTTCTGCGGGGCGGTCGGCGATCATCGTCATCGCGGTCAGCCGACCGCGCCGCTCGAGGCCCTGCACGCGCCGTCTGCGTCGTCGGCGGCGACGCTTGGCTGGGCGGTTCACCGGCACGGCGGGGTCGTAGATCGCCTGGTAGATCGACTCGGTGCACAGCTGCCGCTGCGGCTCGTCGGGGAACCTGTCGGCCAGCTCGTGCGCGACCTGCTCCGGGCTCCACCGCTTGTCGAGCAACTTGACGACGACCGATCGCAGCTCGGGATCGGCGACTACCCGCCGGGACCGCGGACGGACGATCCGCTCGACCGCGGCCTTGTCAGCGGTGGCAGGCAGATACCGACCGCGGTCATCGGCGTTGCGGCGCAACTCACGGCTGATCGTCGACGGCGACCGAGCCAGCTCGGCGGCGATCTGCCGGACCGTCCGGCGCTCGCGGCGCAGATCGGCGATCACCGTCCTCTCGTCTAACGACAGATACCGGGGATGCCGCGTCGACGGTCTCACGGTGCGCACCGGCGCATAGTGCACGTCGACCCCGGCGGTGTTCTGCACCGTCCGGCCGAACCGCCACCGCGTCCCCGTCCGCCGGTTTATCCCCACCTGCCGACACGCCTCGCTGTTACTCGCGCCCTGCGCGATCAACCGCACAAACCGGTCCTGCTTCTCCGTCAGCGCACGCCCTGCATGCGTCGTCCGAGCCCTTCCCATCGCAACCTCCAACTACCGTCAGGTGTTGCGACGTTCGCTGGAATCCGCCTGCAGAAC